>PVWD01000072.1 GCA_003003615.1 filamentous cyanobacterium CCP2
GGGCGCAGGCTGAACAGGAGGCCGAGGGGGTAAAGGAGCAGGTTCTGGTATGGTAACCACCTGTCGCGTTTCGATCGCCCTTAACAGAAGCAGTGCCTCTTCCTCAGACACTTCTCGCAGGTCAACCACATGGGCCGAGTTTGGCGTGTAGCTTTCCGACACAACGAAAACATAATTTCCTGGCGTGACATTCCGCACTGAAATGATGTTGTCGATGTCAATTAGCAGCGTGTTGTCTGCCTCGTAATCGCCAATGCTGTAGTCGGTGAGCAAATCTACTTCAGCAAAATTTTCATTTTTGTACAAAGCGCGAAGCAGCCCCGGTGTACAAACCCGTTCATATTCAGGGTAACTGTCGTTCGCCCAATCCCGCAGGCTGCCATCTTGATTTACCACAAAGCCATCATAGGTGCGAATGACGCAATCATGCTCGGTCAGCAAATCAGCAATGTTGCTAAAGTCGGTTCCCTCGATCGTCGGAGCCTGGGCCAGGGGTGAACCGGCAACGGCAGAGGAAGCAGCCCCTAAACTAAAAGCGGCTGCTAGCAATGCACTCCTGAATGATTTCCTGTGAAATCTTTTTATTTGATCTGACATATTTTAACCAAACTCCTTGTTGCTTTTTTAATTAGGGCACTTTGTAGCGGTAAGGACTACTGCTGGTTATTATTCGGACGATACACCAAGAAAATCAGGAAAATATATGAAATTTGAAAAAATATGCAAATCGAGAGAATCTACTGTGAAGAAACGCCGATATGCGATCGTGATGATGGTGTCTGTTGTTATGGCGATCGGGTTTACTCCATCTGTTGCCAGCCAAAGGAATCACCGCACGGTTCAGCTTGATGCAGGGGCGATCGAAGGTTCTGTGGTGGGCAATGTCCTTTCCTTTAAGGGAATCCCCTATGCGGCTCCGCCTGTCGGCAATTTGCGGTGGCAAGCTCCCCAACCCGTTGCACCCTGGGAAGGAGTTCGTCCGGCGATCGAATATGGTGATGATTGCATTCAGCTTCCGATTCCGGGGGATGCGGCTGCCAGTGGGAACAGGATGTCTGAAGACTGCTTGGTGCTAAATGTCTGGCGACCTGCGGCGATCGATCGAGATGCAGAGGAAGCATTACCCGTTTTGGTTTGGATTCATGGGGGTGGGTTTGTCAATGGCAGTGCGGCGGCAGAAATCTATGATGGCAGTACCTTTGCCCAGCAGGGATTAGTCGTTGTAAGCTTCAACTATCGCTTGGGGCGGCTCGGCTTTTTTGCCCATCCTGCCCTGACGGCTGCTGAAGAAGGGGTGCTTGGCAACTACGGCTTACTGGATCAGCTGGCGGCTCTGCAATGGGTGCAGCGGAACATCAGTGCCTTGGGGGGTGATCCCGATCGCGTCACAATTATGGGGGAATCGGCGGGCGGCATTTCCGTCATGCATCACCTCACCTCACCAGCGTCACAGGGATTGTTTCACCAGGCGATCGTCCTTTCGGGCGGTGGACGCACCTTTCTGGGAAGTTTGCGAAACCTGAGGGAAAGCACTCCAGAACTGCCCTCGGCTGAAGTCAGCGGCATCGAGTTTGCCCGAAGCATGGGGATTACCACTGACGGAACTGAAGCCCTGGAAGCCCTGCGAGCCTTACCAGCCGAACAGGTAAACGGCGACCTGAATATGCTGGCATTATTAACGAAACCTCCAACCTATGCAGGCGGCCCGATTTTTGATGGGGAACTGATCACCGCCATGCCAGAAGACATTCTGCGTCAGGGTGAAGCCGCCAACGTTCCGATTCTGATGGGCACGACCAGTGCAGATCTTCCCGTTACTTTTCCGCCCTTAGAAAATCCGTTTTCCTTCTTTGGGGCGGCAGCGGAAAGGGCGATCGCCGTTTACAATCCCGATGGCACACTCCCCCCTGAAGCAGTTATCACCACCATTGCTGTAGACATCACCATGCACGAACCCGCCCGCTTTGTGACCCGCCAGATGAGGGCTGCTGGAAACCCTGCCTGGCTCTATCGCTTTGGCTATGTGGCTGAATCCCTGCGTCCAGAGGTCATGGGAGCCGAACACGCCAGCGAATTGCCCTATCTTTTCAATACACTAGATGCTCGCTATGGGAATGCAGTGACGGAAACCGATCGCGAAATGGCGCGGCTATTTCATACCTATTTTGCCAATTTTGCCAAGGCTGGCGATCCCAATGGCAACGGTTTGCCCACCTGGACACAGGTCGATCCGGCTCAACCTGATTTAATGATGTTTACCTTAGAGGCTCGTGCACTCATGGGACCTGACCCCTGGAACGATCGCCTGGATCTCGTTGAGCAAACTGTGAAGGATCAAACTTTAAATACCCAAACTTCCAATGCAGTGAATGATCTGGGCGGCACGTCCTGGCAGCTTGTCCAGTTTCAAAGCGGTGATGGCACTGTTTTAACCCCTGACGACCCGACAAAATACACGATCGCCTTTACTGCGACAGGTCAGATTAGTATGCAAATTGACTGTAACCGGGGACGGGGCACCTGGACATCTGAAGAGCCGAATCAGCTTGTGTTTGGCCCGCTTGCAACGACTCGCGCCCTTTGCCCACCGGGTTCACTTTTTGATCGCATTGTTCGAGATTGGCAGTATGTGCGATCGTATACGCTTCAAGATGGAAATTTGTTTCTGTCGCTAATGGCAGATGGCGGTATTTATGAATTCGCGCCAATTGGTGAATCACGATCGATTACGCCCCGTTAATTTATTTTATTTTAATTCTATTTTCTGTTCCTAGTGAATGTGTTCACTGCAATACTGAACTTGTTATGATGGTAACGGCTCATGATTCTGTTGAAATTAACTCATCCATAAATGAACCGTCGTTTCTTCTTGCAAAGTGCCTCTGCGATTCTTGCTACACAGATCTTGTCGATCGCTAAACCATCTCGAACTCATTCTTCATCCATGGCAATGGTCAATCCAACATTAGAAGCAGCCTTGCCCTTGGGCGATCGGGCAGACGTGAAAGGATTGTTATATGGTGCGGCTACCACTGCCCGAAAAATTCAGCAGGATTCTGCCTTTGCTGCTGCGGTGGCGCGAGAGTGCAATCTGCTTGTGGCTGAAAATGATTTGAAATGGAGAGCATTACGTCCCACTCCTGAGCAGTTTGACTTCACGCGGGGTGATGCATTAGCAGCGTTTGCTCAAGCCCATAATCTACAGTTTCGAGGGCATACCTGCGTGTGGCATAACGCGCTTCCAGACTGGTTTGAGCAGGTTGTAACACACCAGAATGCAGAACAGTTTTTGACAGACCATATTCGTACCGTTGTGGGGCATTATGCCGGAAAAATGCATTCCTGGGATGTGGTAAATGAGGCGATCGATCCCGTTGGTGAAGGAATTGATGGGTTACGCGACACCCCCTGGCATCGGTTCTTGGGAGCCGATTACATTGATATTGCTTTTCATACGGCAGCCGCCGCCGACCCCAATGCTCTGCTGGTTTTGAACGACTATGATTTGGATTACGCCATTCCGCGAGATGCAGCGAAACGAGAAGCCATTTTGCGACTGTTGCAGGAATTAGTTGCCCGTGGAGTGCCAGTTCATGCCCTGGGAATGCAGGCCCATTTGAGAGCTTCTGAACCAAACTTTGACCCGATGATCCTGCGGGACTTTCTGCGGCAAGTGGCAGACCTGGGGTTGAAAATTCTGATTACTGAATTGGATGTGGTCGATCAGGATCTACCTCGTGCCTTACATACACGGGATCTTGCCGTTGCGAATGTATACCAAACCTATCTGGATACGGTCTTGCAGCAACCTGCTGTGATTGCCGTGTTGACCTGGGGGTTAAGCGATCGCTACACCTGGCTGGCAGGCTTTCGTCCTCGATCGGATGGGGCTGCTCCCCGCCCATTACCGCTTGATGCATTGCTCTATCGCAAACCTGCCTGGAGTGCGATCGCATCAGCATTTGATCAAGCTCCATCCCGTCCTCACCTCTAATATTCAGTGATGCCGTTGGTGTTGTGCAAACATTCAATCAGAAATCTATAGCTGTAGCCATAAAGATGAGAACACTTTCCGTATTTTCATCCCTATCCGTTCATTGGACTCGGCAACTTCAAGCGTCCTCATCTATCTATCTATTGCCATAGTTTTACACCGAAATGAATCAAAGTTCCATCCAGAAGTTATCTTAATTGATGAGATTTCGTTTGTTTTCCAGCATGATATTAGGTATGAATGGATCGATTGGGCAACCAGTCATTCTGGATGCTTGAATTTCTTAAGCTTTAGTAGCAAGAGAGAGACTGATCGATCGTATCAATTGTGACTTGATTTAGGAAATCATTGGTGGTAGGCTCAGCAACAGTCATCTTTTTATCTGCAAAGCTAGTAAAGATGACAGATCACCTAGAGACGAATTCTCTAGCGGAGGTCAAGCGTGCCCTGACAAGCAAAACGCCTAACCTCCTAACCACAGACTAAACCGGCTAGTCCGGGCTAGGGTGTATGATAACACCCCATGCTCTCGGCTTGCCCCGTCTGTAAGCTGGGAGCGAGTCTCTAGGGTTTCTTCAAACCCTGGAACAAAGGAGATTTACAACTCATGGCTCAAGCATTTATCGGTCTGCCTCCCAAAGGCGATCGGCTCATTTCACCTGCCCGTCGTTCCGTCAAAATTCTGATGATCGGCCAACCCGAAGATGTGGAAATCACGATCGCTCGTCTGTATCAATGCAACTTTTGCCGAGTAGAGGACTGGTCAAAACCCTTACCCTTCTCCCAAATCCAGCAAGCCACCACGAAAGAACCGGGTGAAATCATGCGAATCTATGTGCGATCGATGACCCTCTAAGTCAGGACGTACAGCAGTGTGCCCCTAGCAGATCTCTCTTGTGGGGTGGGCAGCGTTTCGACGGCTCGAGTGAGCCTCGCCGAACTCTGAGCTCAAGCCGAAGTCTTGCCCGCCCATTCAACTGAGAAAAACGATCGCATAGGTATTCAATCTAAAATCCTGAAATTATCCTGTTTGTGTTCTCAAGGGCGATCGGTTTTTGGTAATGGGTGATGGGTAATAGGTAATCGGGAATGGAGAGAAGAGGGGCGATCGGTTGCAAGATGAGAGGTAAGCCTTGATTTCGTCTACTCCCATCTCTTTTGGATGACGCTTATTGTGAAATAGAATGAAGTCGCGGATGTAGTGAACGTAGGACTTCTCGGTTTTAAAGCTGAAGTGTTTAAGACGGATGGATTGCCTGACTTGATCAAGTAGACGAGGCGACTGAGATTGCGACATAGAATAATGCTGGATAAGTCCGGTTTGGAGAGTGTTATCCAGCAAAAGTGACGGATAAGCACTCTAATCTCCATACTTAACTATCAAATGTGACGGATAACACCCCAAATCCCCAGGCTTAACTATCAATTTTTCTGTTTAAATCCTGAAAGTCTGGGTATTATCCCGCAGATCTGATGGATAATCCTGGAACATAGGGGTGTTATCCCGCATTTTTGACGGTGAATATATAGTTATGTGGCAATGTCTTTGATCCTAGCCAATGAATGTAGGAGAATTAGATTAATTTCTGATTTATTAAGTGAACCTATAAATTCTCCAAGAATGTGGCAAGTGAGTTTAGAACATAATTCATAGCGTTTTGTTACGAAAATACTTATGAATTCTTTCATCATCAATGCTTTCTTTGGCACTATTCTATTTGTTTCATTTGGAAAATTTGCTCAATTTTTAATTGATAACAAAGAGTTATTTGAAGTTGCTACAAATATCGCTACAATCTTGGGCATTCCTGTAGGTATCTATGTTTATTACGTGAGCAAAAAGAAGGAAAGGGAGCTTAGAGAATTTGAAATTTATGACAAACTAGATGAGAGATTTATTGACTACCTCAAGCTTTGCTTTGAAAATCCCGAATTAGACATCTTTGAAATTCCCTTAGAAACTTTGCCTCATACTTCATTAGAAGATAGCTTGGATACAAGTGAAATTAATGGAGTAATTGACAAAAGAAATAGGAAAGAAATAATTGCTTATACAATACTTATTTCAATATTTGAAAGATATTACATTAGCTCCATGAGGCAAGAGAATAAAGTTGATGCGCTTTCTGCTTGGGAAGCATACATGGAGCTTTGGTTCACAAGATCTCACTTTCGTGCAGCATGGAATTTAATCAATATTCGTAAACAGGTTGAAAGGGCAAACCTTCCCGATAATCAAGCTGGTTACAATGTAGAGTTTATAAGGCAAATGGATAGCATTTGTGATAAGGTTTCTAGAAATTCTGTTGGGGAAGTCAAAAAAGATAACGTAGTATAAGTAGACATTGTTGAATTGGTAGAACATAACAACTTGGTTGGAGCGGGCTGGCATGAGATTTATTGTGTGGACACAGAGTTGATTTACAGCCGCTCAACCGGAACGTTAGACCATCTTCTGTAGCCTAATGCAAAATTGGCAAATCGCAAATATTTAAGAGTCAGCCATGAGAATAGTATTCAACATTGGTCTTTAGTAGTCGCCTTATAAGAACCGCCTTTAGAATGAGAAGGCAATAGAAATCAAATAAGACTTACTGAAAAGATTAGTTAAAGAAACTCACATATCCATCAGCAAAATCTTCTTCATGTAAATGGTTTGGACTAACCCCTAAATCCTTTAGATAAGTTTTAACCATTTCTTTAAGCCCAGCAGGGCCACAGATATATATCTCCGGGTTTGTCTGACTTTGAAGGGACTGAGCAAGAATGTCTCTATCCAAGCGTCTTTGCCCGCTGATAAAGTCTAAAGCTGTAAAATTACCACATCTGTCGTCAAGATCCTTGATCTCCTGAGAAAAGATTGCATTCTCCCTGCTTTTATTGGCATAAAGCAAAACCACCTTACTATTTTTTTCCGTTGCCAAGATCGATCTAACCATTGAGTAAATAGGTGTAATGCCACTGCCCCCAGCAACTAGTAGATAATCCTTGTTCTGGTTGGGGTCGAGCCATACATTAAATTGTCCCCATGGGTATAAAGCTTGAATTTCATCACCAACTTTGGCTTCATTTCTCAGATAAGTAGTTACTACACTATGCTGCTTTACCGTAATTCGTAAAAAATCATCTACTACAGGAGAACTGCTGAGAGAGAAAATACGCTCATACACTTTACCGCGAACGTTGATACGGAGATTGATATGCTGCCCTGGCAGGTAGTTATAGAAGTTTTCGTCTTCAGGTTTAAAGTAAATTGAAGTGGCTTCGTGAGTCTCAGGTACAATCTTGGAAATCTTGATTTTTCTGTATATTGAATTGTCAACGATTCTTACGGGGTTTCTACGGTTCTTTACCTGGCTTACAGTCCAGTCATAATCATCAAATTCAGTGCCAAAAACAAGATCCCAGAATCTCAAAGACAGCCCGTAATTGCCGTTGTACCTCGTATGGTGCTGATTGTGATGGGTACTGTTGACCAGATATTTAAGGGGTGTTCTATCAAAAAACTTTGGATAAAATTCATACCCAAGATGAGATTTGAGGTTATTGAACAAACCTACGGCCAGATTGATGCTAATGGCTAGAGTACTGACCGGAAACAAGAAAATTGAAATATAAATCCAGCCTGAAAGAATTAAAGGTTCTAGGAAGTGAAACGACAGCGTGGTGTAAGGAGTGACATCTAAACTTTGATGATGAACTGCGTGAATATACCTGTAAAGTGCTGGATGGTGAAGCCCTCTATGGGCAAAATAAAACCAAGCATCGCCTATAATCCACAGTATTACCACATTAAAAATTAGATATCCAAGCCCGTACTGGCTAGGATCAGTATAGATTTTGGTGTAACCCATTTGCTGCAAGATAAGCACAATGGGAGTTGTGACCAAACCTGCTAATACTACAATCACGCTGTTTTTGATTTCTTGCCGAATTTGTACTGAGCCAGCACGCTTAACAGGTTGAATGCGGAAACGCTTAAACTTAGGAGCAAGGATTTTCCAGACAATGAAGTAAACAATCGTTATAACCAGCATTTGAGATACAAATGACTGGAAAAAACTCTGAATAATAGATGCCAGAAATTGATAAATCTGTTGTGGGTTCATGTTAGTTATTTACGAGTGGTTTCGGTTGATTTCTTGAAGCGTAGCGACTAGTTTTCCGGTGTGATTTGCACCGAAAAAAACCTCATTAGCTTTCCCAAGTACCATAGCCGTATCTTTTGCTATGACTATGCCTGCCTCGGTTATTTCAACTTTTTTAGCCCGTGGGTCAGAAGCTGTTTGACGCGTTATCCACTGCTTCTTTTCTAGACTTTTCAAGATCTTGGAGGTGTTCATCATTGACCCTCCTGTCACCCGAGCTACATCAACTTGAGTGACTTCACTTAGCCTTGCGGATAATTGCAAGATTGAGATGAGATGAAAACACTCTCCCTGGCTGGCATTAAACTCCTTGAGCTGTTGATTGACGTACTTTTCCCATTTATTCGACAACTGCCAAATCAGGAACCCAGCAAAATCCTCCGGGTTGGGCGCGTTTACGAATAGTTGATCGATATCCACCATTATCACCTCGTTTAATATAAATCAGTTTACTATAAATGGTCAAGGCTCACTCTCGAACGTCGCTGTTTGGGCTGAGATGAGTCCTAACAAAACGATGAAGCGGCGAGTAGAGCTTTTGTACTTTGTCTCTAGCTTTCTTGTCGCCGCTTATCTTTGCTGTTGGCCTGCAATCCTAATTTCTGCATTAACGTGAGAATGCAACTCACAGTGAGGGTAGAGATATGAGTTTTGATTTCTCCACTGCCTCAGATTCAGCAACAAACCCATTGAGCTATTTCTCTGAGCGGGGTGAAGATTACGAAAAATATCGCCCAATTCACCCTGCCTCAGCGATCGACACGATTCTGTCAGGCTTGAATCCGATGCAATTAATTGCTGCTGATATTGGAGCAGGCACAGGAATTGGGGCGCGGTTGCTGGCAGATCGAGGGGTTCAGGTTGTAGCGATCGAGCCTAATGCAGATATGAGAATATCAGCAACCCCACACGAACGAGTTGAGTTTTTAACTGGAACGGCTGAACAAATTCCCTTGGAGGGGGCATCCGTCGATCTTGTCACTTCATTTCAAGCCTTTCATTGGTTTGATTTTACAAAGAGTCTTCAAGAGTTTCACCGTATTTTGAAACCGAATGGGCGATTAGCGTTGGTATGGAGTCTTTGGGATCAAACCGATGCTGTTTCAAAGGAATATAGCCGTTTAATCTTTGAATCATCCAAAGATCTAGAACATCAAGCGAAATCTTCAATGCAAGCGAAAACATGGTCGAAGAAATTACGCTATCAACTGTTTTGGCAAGGACTATGGCTTCCTGGCTTTGTAAATTTCCGACGACATGAGGTTAGATTTAATCAGCAGTTAGATTTGATTGGGTTGATTGGTTTAGCTCGTAGTCAGGGATTTACCCCAGCAGGAGGAACTGCTCTAGACAAGCTAACTTCGGAATTAAAAGGGTTTCACCGACGCTTTTGCAATGATCAAGGTCAAGTACAGTTAACTTATTGCACTCGTCTATATGTTGCAACTCCAACAAGTCCTCGCGTCTAGATTCAAGACAAGGTGTGGTTGAGTAGTCGCATCCGATAAACAGGCTAACAATCCGCCTGCACCCGACCGTTTGGAGCCTTTTCGTTGGGTTCGAGAGGTTGTCTGCGGTGGGTGAGGCGGAACGTTGGACTGCCTTGGCTTCCACTGTTGACGCGGATTGACGATCGGCAAGATCATTGGATTTTCTGTACGGAAAGCTTGCCTCACGATCGACGCTCTATCCGTTTTAAATGCTCCTGCCCCCAATCACAAAGAGGTTTCAACACAGGAATAAGACTCTTTCCATAAGCTGTGAATGAGTACTCCACTTTGGGAGGTACATCGGATTGAACATTACGATTCACAATCTCATCTTTCTCTAATTCTCGAAGCTGTTGTATCAGCATCTTCTCAGTAATCCCAGGAATTAAGCGTTTGAGTTCGCTGAAGCGTTTTCCGCCATCTTTCAGGTGCCACAAAATTAGAAGCTTCCATTTACCACCAATAATTTTGATCGTAGTTTGTACAAATACGGTTCCCTCTGGTTGCGTTGCTGTCATTTATCTGGACTCTTCAGAGCATAAGTTGCTTACAAAAAAGTAAGTACTTCCCAAAAAGATGGTTGAAGTATACCTTTATAGTTAGTTTTAAGTTTACCTCTAGAGAATTTAGGAAGTAAGGGGTGTCTTTGCTAGCAGAAAAAGTAGTGCTTGTTACAGATGCATCACAAGGAATTGTACCAGCGATCACTGAACGTTTAGGGCGTAACGGTGCAACTGTTGCAATTACCCATTCAAGTAATCGAGAGAAGACGGAAGCAGTGGTTGAGACCATTTAGAAAAATAGGATGCAAGCGATCGCCATTCAATTAGACACACCAGTAGAATTGGAAAACCTCGCAACCTTTTTCAGTGCTTTGTCAACATCATTGGTTATGCACATGTCTCAAGAAAGTTAGCGGTGGGTAATGCCATTTTCTGAGATGACTCTTGTAAAAACTTTTGGAGATAATTATGCAGTTGCCTGCGGGAGTCGTGGCGATTGCCCGGTACGTCAAACCAGGATATGAAGCTGACTTTGAAGAAGCTGTGCGAGGGGTCATTTTGGCTGCTAGCACCTTTCCAGGCTATGTGGGAGGTGAGGTTCTTTATCCTGAAACAAAGCGCGGAGAATGGCAGCTCATTCTGCGATTCGACACCTTTACTCACCTGCAAGAGTGGGAACAGTCTCCCATCTGTCAGGGTTGGATTGCCCGGGCAGACGGACTCAGTGTCGGTGCTCCAAAGGTTGTGCGGGTGAATGGGTTAGAGGCTTGGTTCGCACTACCATCCGTACCAAACACACTCCCGCCTCCCAAATGGAAAACGGCTATAGTCAGCGCGATCGGTATCTATCCTGTTATTTCTTTGATGCCGATCCTGCTAAGACCAATCACAAGTGGAATCCCTACCTGGCTAGCGACGATTGTCAGTATTTCAATCATGATGCCATTAATGACTTGGGTTGTTATGCCTCAGATAACACGATTGTTCAAACGCTGGCTTTATCCTTCAGTAGTAAAGCATTCAGCCTATCAATCCTCTAACTCAAACCCAAATTAAACGAGTAGATTCATGAATAACCTGCAACTAGAAAATGGATTCTCGGTCAATCCTATTCGAGTCGGCGATGGAATTGTTCTCGTCAACGTGTTTTCACTCAATCCTGACAAGGCTGAGAAATTTGTTTCTAATCAAGTTGCCTTCCTAGCCCCTAAGGACACACGATAGAGGATTTAAGCGAATGGCAGTATCTTGTAAGCCTTTGGATTAATTCGGAGGAATCATGGACATTGCAGATTCAATTGCTTTTGTAACCGGGGCAAATGGAGGGTTGGGGCAATACTATGTTGAAGCTTTGCGATCGCAAGGGGCAGCCAAAATTTATGCGGGTGCCCGCAACCTCAAGGCATTAGAGTCGCTAGTGACCGACTATCCCGATATTATCATTCCTATTGCTCTCGATATTACAGATGAACAGTCTGTCAATCAGGCGGCCGCACAATGTCCAGACGTGACCTTGCTGATCAACAATGCAGGGGTTGGATTTAATCAGGGCTTAATCGCCGCACCAGATCTCTCTAAAGCCCGGATGGAGATAGACGTTAACTACTTTGGAACCTTAATGATGTGCCGTGCTTTTGCATCCGTGCTGAAGCACAATGGCGGTGGCGCAATTATCAACATGGTATCGATGGTAGCGCGCGTCAATCTTCCCTTTAACGGCAGCTACAGCGCATCCAAAGCCGCAACGCTATCTCTCACCCAAGGGGTACGAGCAGAGTTGGCAGCGCAAGGAACCTTAGTCATTGCAGTCTTGCCTGCAACCATTGATATCGGCATGGGCAAATCCTATCCTGACCCGAAAGTGTCGCCGGAAGAAGTTGTTAGCGATGCTTTACAAGCGGTGATTGATAGCGTTGAGGAAGTTTACCCTGGGGAACAGGCAAAACAAATGGCAGCGCAATTGCTTAGTGATCCTAAAGCGCTTGAGAAAATGTTGGCGACTATGCTACCTGGTTCAACTCAGTAGTCAGCAGTATAGAGTTTCAATGAAAATTGCGATCGTTGGTTCAGGAAATATGGGTGGCGGTTTGGGCAAACTCTGGGCAAAAGCCGGACATGAGGTTGTTTTTTCCTATTCCAGAAACCCGGATAAACTTCAGCAGCTTGCAGTTGCAGCGGGCAACCGAGCGACTGTTGGCGATATCAAAGAAGCGGTAGCCAATAGTCAAGTTGTGATGTTGGCGGTGGGCATTTCGGCACTGGAAGAAGTCATATCTACGGCTGGTTCTCTGGATGGCAAAATTGTGATCACTTGCGTCAGTGGGTTACAACCGGACTTTACTGGTCAGACGATTGGCCTGGCGACAAGTTTAGAAATTTCTGTTGCTGAAAAAGTGCAGCAACTTGCACCGAATGCAGAGGTTGTCGAAGCGTTTAACATTACATTCGCAGAAATTATTGCTTCAGAGTCACGGGATTTTGGGGGCGATCGCCCCAGCATTTTCTATTGTGGCGATAATTCAGAGGCTAAGAAGACGGTTGCTCAACTGATTGAGGATTGTGAGTATGAAGCCATTGACGCAGGAAGGTTAATTGTGGCTCGTTCTCTAGAAACCTTGGCAACTGCCTGGGTACAGTTTGCAGTGGCTAGTCAGTTATTTCCAAATCTTGGGCTGAAGGCACTGCGGCGCTGACCCATAACATGACAATTTGCTTGGAGCATTGGAAGGTTAGATGAAAAAAGATCTGTGCGAGTGCTTGAAATGTGTGGGTTCATCCAATTCACTCAGTCGCAGAAAGCTTTTGATGCTGGGGGCGACGTCAGGACTGGCAACGCTGATCACAGGGCGAGGCAACGCCGCCACCCCAAAACAGACTGTTCCTAGCAACCCTGAAACGCCTGATCCGGAACAGGCAGACCTGATTCTGTTTAATGGTCGTATCACCACCCTGAATGAGTCTCAGCCTTCTGTTACAGCGGTTGCCATTCGCGAAAGTCGTTTTGTTGCCGCTGGCTCCGATCGCGACATCATGCGCTGGCGCAGTTCTAAAACTCAGATGGTGGATCTGAGCCAACTCAGGGTAATTCCCGGAATCAATGATTCCCATACCCATTTGATTCGCGGCGGCTTGCACTACAACATGGAACTGCGTTGGGATGGGGTTCCGTCTCTGGCAGATGCCCTGCAAATGCTGCGCCGTCAGGCAGAACGAACCCCAGCCCCCCAATGGGTACGAGTAATTGGCGGCTTCTCTGAGTTTCAATTTGCAGAACGTCGTCTACCGACATTGGCAGAACTCAATGCCGCCGCTCCCGATACCCCCGTTTTTGTCTTGAACCTCTACGATCGCGCCCTGCTCAACCGGGCGGCTCTGCGAGCGATTGGCTACACCAAAGACACGCCCGATCCACCCGATGGTGTGATTGAGCGCGATCGCTCCGGAAACCCTCTGGGTGTAATCGTTGCCAAGCCCAGTCCGCTATCGCTCCTGGCAGCCCTTGCCCTGGCAGAACGGCTTTCTCCCGACGATGAGATCAACTCGACTCGGCAGTTTATGCGAGAGCTAAATCGACTGGGCATCACCAGCGTCATTGATGCCGCAGGGGGTGGATTGCGCTACCCCGATAACTACAACATCATTGAGCAGTTAGCTGAAGCCGATCAGTTAACCGTTCGGATTGCTTACAATTTGGTTTCCCAAAACATCGGGCGTGAGCAGGAAGATTTTGTTAACTATGTGAATACACTTCAGATGGGGCAGGGCAATGACTTTTATCGCCTGAACGGTGCCGGAGAGAATTTGGTGCTTGCCGCAGCGGATTTTGAGAATTTTTTGGAACCTCGCCCACAATTGGCTGACAGCATGGAAGCCTCTCTGGAAGCCGTGTTAAGGCTGCTACTGGAAAAGCGTTGGGCATTTCGCCTCCATGCTACCTATGATGAGTCGATTTCTCGGTTTTTGACTGTGTTTGAGCAGGTGAATCAAGACATTCCCTTTCAGGGTTTGCATTGGATTCTGGATCACGCTGAAACGATTAGCGATCGCAACCTAGAACGAGTTGCTGCACTCGGCGGCGGCATTGCCATTCAGCACCGGATGGCCTATCAGGGCGAGTACTTTATTAATCGCTATGGGCAAGAGGCTGTAGAACGCACCCCTCCCATCCGAAAAATGCTGGAGATGGGGCTGCCCGTCGGTGGCGGCACAGATGCGACTCGCGCCTCCAGCTATAATCCCTGGACAGGGCTCTACTGGCTAGTCACCGGCAAGACGGTAGGCGGTACAACACTGTACCCTGCATCAAATCGGCTCGATCGCACGGAAGCATTGCGATTGTGGACGGTGGGCAGCAGTTGGTTTTCTAACGAGGTTGACCAAAAAGGAGCGATCGCACCCGGTCAGTTGGCAGATTTAGTCGTGTTATCTGCCGATTACTTTTCTGTCCCTGAACCAGAAATTCAATCGATAGAGTCCGTTTTAACCATCGTTGGCGGCAGGGTAGTCTATGCCGCCGATCGCTTTGCAACCCTCTCTCCACCGCCGCTGCCCATCAGCCCCGACTGGTCGCCGGTAATTCCCTATGGCGGCTGGGGCGCACCCGGATTTTACGATCGCACCCGTCAAGGTCAGGCGGCTCCGGCAGCTTTTGCATCTGCTACTTGCTGCGCTGCCCACCGTTTGGCATCTGGAGTACAGAAAGCCTTGTGGAATCGTGAGCAAATCTCAAATATTGGTTGCAGTTGTTGGGCGTTTTAGGGTTGCGTCAACACAGATTCCAAATCAGTTTTCAAGTCACGACAGGAGATTCACCAGTGGACGAACGGATTGATATTCTGACTACGCTTTATATTGCAGAGCAAACGTTTGATTCGGGGGACTTAGAGCAAAACATCCAGACCTGGAGCGATGAGGTGCTGATCGAAACCCCTTTTGGTTCTGCGGATAGTCTGGAGTCTTACAGAGACTGGTTCAATGGGTTTTACGCGCAGACTTCAGCAAATGGTGGAACGCGCCATTACGTTCACAATCCGATCGTTCATGTCGATGGCGATCGCGCCGAAATTATTGCCTACCTCTACATCATCAACGCCAGCACAGGTGCTTTTCTCGGTTCGGCAAAAATCCATGAAAAGTTGAAGAAAACCAGTGCTGGATGGAAGTTTACCTACCGCAGTGTAGAGTCAGATCAAGACTTATCCAAACCAACTTCTGGAGAAGGTGCATAACATTTACTGTGCCGATAGCATAACAAGTCGCTGCACCGGAACGCCGCAAGCAGTCGGTCGAGTTGCAAAGGCTGCTTGACTGACAAAACAAGGGGAGGCTGGAGCGAAAGCTAGAAGGGAAGCAGAGCTTAGTTTAAGCTGGAAAGTTACCACACTCGACAGCACTAAAATGGCATCCACTTCCCGACTCTACAATGCGTTGAATGATTTTCTGCGTCAATGTGACATTGTGTGGCAGGATGCTCGCCACTTGTAAACGCTCTGCTGGATGATCATTGGCATGATTGCAAGTCAAAACGTTCACTTCAATGGGTTTGGCGTGTATATCACCAGTCGTGCTCAATTTGCTCAATCCGACCAGAGACGGTTTCGGCGTTGGTTGTCCAATCAACGGATTGATGTCGTTTCAGCCCATCATGCCTTGGTCAGGCAAGCCCTGTCCGAGTGGGGGAGCGAACGGCTCTATCTCAGTCTGGACACAACGGTGGTGTGGAATTGTTTCTGCATCGTTTGGGTGGGCGTGGTGTATCGTGGCAGAACGGTTCCTATCGCATGGCAAGTCGTGGCACAAGCCAGCAGCACGGTACGGTTGTGGACGATTCAAAGGGTATTGCGCCAATCCGTGCGAGTTTTGCCCGAAGGGGTCACAGTCGTTTTGCTGGCAGATCGAGGCTTTGCTGACGGCAAACTGATGAAGTACCTGCGGGAGACGTTGGGCTGGCATTTCCGCATCCGCATCAAACGCTCGTTTGCGTTCCAACTTGAAGGACAGTGGCGCAAAGTGTCGTCGGTGCAATTGCAACCCGGGCAAGCCTACTGTACACCTGCTGTCTCAATTGGCAAAACCAATCCCTATGCCAATGTCTATCTTGCCTTTGCTCATGAGCAATAAAGTGGGGAGGATTGGACGATTAGATCTCAACTCGAACGGATTCAATCTGGAAGCTTCACGCTTGCACGACCAGTTTGCCCTGTCCCAGTTATGTGGTGTCATTGCCTTGACGATACTGTTTTTGGTTCTGCAAGGCGTGCAAGTCGTTGAATCTGGTAAGCGTCGCCAAGTCGATGCTCACTGGAAACGCGGCATGAGTTATTTGAAAATGGGTTGGAATTGGATTCGCCTTGCCATCACCCACCAATGGAAAATTCAGGTTTATCAATTCCTCTCAAGCCTGCCTGACCCTCAACCTGCCATTGCCTCCAAAGGACAACAAAATGATTCTTTCAAGCGTGAATTCACTGTCCTCAGCCACTTTCCAGCTTCTTAGTTTTGTCAGTCAAGCAGGTTGCAAAGGCTATCTGCGTCCGGTGAGCTTTACCGTTAGGCTGAATCTTCTGCAATAGATGATTACGTTTCGCATACCTTGTCGTTTTATGATTTCGTTCTTTGCTTGTTGTAGTCTATAACAGTGCCTTGCAACTTAGTGAGGGAAAGCTGTAATGGAGGTGCTTCGATTCGATTGGGGACAACTCGGTATTGATCTGTTGAAGCTAAGTGCTGTTTTTCTCCTCACCTTGCCCATAGCTTGGGAGAGAGAGCAGTCAACTCGAATTATGGGACTCCGTACTTTTCCTCTCGTTGCAGTTGCTAGTTGTGGCTATGTTCTAGTTGCTCTTGCAGTCATTGGCGAAAGTGAAGATGCCCAAGCCCGTATTATTCAAGGACTCATGAGTGGTATCGGTTTTATTGGGGGAGGTGCAATTCTCAAAGAAGGGGTTAACGTACGTGGTACAGCAACAGCTGCAAGCGTATGGACAACAGGTGCAATTGGTGCCGCGATCGCTTATTCTCGATACGAAATAGCAATTCTTCTAAGCGTAGTCAATTACTTAACGCTTCGTGTGCTGACACCAATTGAACGACAAACAGGCAAATCAGATCAAAACAACAATGACTAAGTAAGAAATGGCCTGGTTCTGAAAGTTTAGTAATAAATCGGCATACTTGGTAATGCCAGGAATTTGATATCTGCTGTTGTAGCTTACACATAATGCGTCGTAGCCTAACAACGTACTGGAGCGGATGGACAAAAGATTATGGTGGTGATACCAAGGTCACCTACCACCGCTCAGCTAAACGTTAGCTGGCTCTGTTGCTGGGTTGGGACAGTACTTCAAACTGATTTGTCAGAGTTCGGTACTTAATCATTGCAAAGTTATTTGTACAACGCTTGAGCAGCAGAAAGGGTTGAATCTACAGGCAATGTGGCATGATTGGCGGTAGAGGTATTGAACAAAGAATATGGCTACCTATCAAGATATCCGTCGCCAAATTGAGAATCTTAGTCCGAGTGAACAACTTCGCTTGCTAGAAGAGTTAGCTGCAATGGTTCGTCACCGTGTGCTTGTAAAGCCCAAGCGTAGCATTATGGAACTAGAGGGGTTAGGAAAAGAAACCTGGCATGGACTTGACGCTCAAGAGTACGTTAACCAGGAACGTGCTTCATGGAATAGCTGATTCAACTACAAGGTCAAGTTGCGGGCTTGGATACTGCACCACTCATCTACTTCATTGAGCAAAATGAGGTATATTTGGAGCCTGTTCGTGCCTTTTTCCAGGTGATGAGTCAAGGCGAGTTTCAGGTTGTTACATCTACGTTGACGCTGACGGAAGTTTTAGTCCACCCGCTACGCTTAGGTAATGTAGAACTTGCTGAACAGTATCGTGATGATGAAAAATTTTTAGTGCAAGTTCAGCTTGGTGTGCGGTTATAACAATTTTTCTGAGTTATGTTGCCTTCATTCAAGGAGGTATGAAATGAATTCAGAAGCAGAAAAAATTAGGAGAGAACAAGCAAAGAAAATTATTCGTAATGCTGCAATTGTTTCATCAACGGCAGCAGGGGCTGTTGCACAGGGTGCTGCTTTTGGAATTGATTTGGCTCTCTCAACACCGATAGTGGTTAAGATGATTGTTGAATTAGGAGAGCTTTTTGAACAAACAGTAGACAAAGTAATAGCTGTAAAATTTTCAGGTCATTTGATTGGCGTGCCTTCTGGAGCCTATGCAGCTAAATCTATCGTAGGATTCATATCAATAATAGGTAACTTCGCTAATGCAGCCATAACTTATCCCCTCGTTGAGTTGATTGGTTGGACTGCTTACTAGAGTGGACTGGTGACGTGCCTGAGATGAGAGAGCAAATGTTTCAGGTTTATGTCACGTTCCTTGGTGATAAACCAGTCATTGAACCGAAGACACGCGGGAAAAAGATGGCTGAAGTCTTGGAAAAACTTGCTGCTACTCAAGTATCAGGGAGTATTGATCCTGTTGTATGACAGCAAGAAACTCGGCAAGATCGTTCACTGCCGGGGCGATAAAACGTGCTTCTTGACAGCAACATCATTATTTACTCCGCTCAAATGCAGCGGACGGTTGAGATCTGATGGTGCTGAGTTCGAGGTTACTTGCAGCCGCTCAGTTGGAACCTTGGCATTATCACCAGGATGGCAGTGAAACTTAGAGTCTTTTCGTCATAAAAACGCTGTTTGGGTCATCCGTATAGTCCCCAAAGGGGCCGCAGTACTCGAACCCATACCGTGCATATAAGGCTCGTGCGGGGGCAAATTCAGGGAAAGCCCCTGTTTCCAAATTCAAGCGATCGTAATTACGGCGTTTCGCTTCTTGAATAATGTGTGCAAGAATTTTAGAGGCAACCCCCTGACGACGATGTGCTTTGGCAGTACGCATAGATTTGATTTCGCCGCTTTTGGGGTCAAGTTCTTTCAATGCTCCACATCCAAGCAGTTGATCGCCTTCCCAAGCTGACCAGAAAGTAATATTGGACGACGATCGCAATGCTGCTAAATCAAGAGCATGAACGCTGCCGGGTGGAGTAATCTCATGCATGTTTTCGAGGTGTTCCCGGAGCAAGTCGGCGATCTGTTTACCAGTCAGGTCGTCTTCACGAATTTGCAAGCGGCTCATCTCCTTCATTTGCCAGGAAATTTTACTCTATGGGCGGGCAGGAAATCCCAGATTTAGGGCGAAAGTTTTTAGGCGATCGGGCTTTGTTTAAGTAGTGTAATGCATTTTCGAGTTTTGTCATCTATGGCCGTAGCCACAAAGATGAGGACACTTTCCGTGTTTCAAATTGCAAGCGGTTACTTGTACAGCTTGTGGACAAGTTTTAAGAACGGACATTGTTGAATATCAGGGAAAACGGTTTCGCGATTCTCCAGAAGAAACATATGCATTGCTCAAGTTCATTGAAGAGATGCAATCTCCCGATCGCCTTACCTAATTTCCAGGAGTCAAACTGTTGCCATGCGGAGCAATCTACTGACTCAGTGAAAAAAGATGGGCAAGATGCCCATCCTACCGAGAAATGTACAGTTCCAGAGATAAAACTGATCGTTACTCTACAAACGTTACTCTACAAATCAGACACATCCCATCCAAGTGCGATCTGTCCTGATAGCTTGCGCTGCGCTTCTTCCCGCAATGGGTGATAGCGGACTCCTTGCACATCTCGGAACAATTTCTCCAAACCTAGCTTGCGGTAAAACGCACTTCCCCCGGTGATCTCCATTGCCAAATCAGCCACATTCAGCACCGCTTTAGCCACCAATGTCCGCCCAGTCATGATTTGGTTGGTGATTTCAAAACCAGGTTGACTGACCACCGCAGTGGAAATCATGTGCTGAAGAGCTAACCTGGCAGCCATCAATTCATTGTCTAGACCACCCACCATATAACAGAGATGTTCATCAGTGGAACGCTTCATTGCCAGTTGAACAGCACGATCGCGGGCGGCTTCTGCAACTCCCACATACACGGAATAAATCAACGGAATCGCCACCATTGTGATTAGGTGAAAGATAAAATGCCACTTTCCCTGTTCTCGTCGTAACGCAACTGCTGCGTCTGGAACAAACACATCCGACAACACCACATCATGGGAACCCGTTCCCCGCATTCCCATTGCTTGCCAGGTGGACTCGATCGCCACCCCTTGAGCCTTCATGGGAACCGCAAAATGTAAGACAGTAGCTCCCTTGTCCGGATCGTCATACACTGCACTGGTCATCAACAAGTCTGCGATCGGGGCACCACTGGCAAACACTTTGCGAGCATTGATCAGAAATCCACCGTCTACTTTGGTCGCCGTACCAGCACTCTGCAACCAATCCGAACCACCGCTACTGAGCAGGATCAGTTGCTCTGCGGCTATCCGCCTGAGTAATCCATCCACCGGAGCATTCTGATTGTGCCAACGCCAGGTGGGGATCATCACCTGATGGGTGTGCATCGAAAATGCCAGTGCCGTTGAGCTGGAATGGTATCCCAAAATGCGGAGTACCGCACAAAGATCAGTATAGCTAGCTCCACCACCCCCCAGTTCTGCTGGAACACCAGCTGTCACCAATCCAGCCGCTTTTAACCGGGCAATGTTATCTGCGACAAATAAATCACTCTCATCCGCTTCAACTTCTCTTTCAGAAAATTGTTTTCCTAAAGATTCCGCTAGAGATAAATAATCAGTTCCTGTTTTATGGATAGTTTCAGTCTGTAGCGTTGTCATTGAATTATCTCCTTTCAATCTTTAATCGTTTCACAATGATTTCCGAATCAGGTACTATCAGTTTAATTCCTAAAATTCTTGTGGGGTAGGCATCTTGCCTGCCCAGTCAAAGAAGCAGAACGTCTGCTGTAAGGGCGCACTGCTGTGCGCCCCAACCTGCGCCTCAACCGGGCTATTAAGCTTTAAGCGGTACGCTATTTTCCCGAATACCCCTAAGAACAATTCACCTGATGAACTCAGAATCAACTCAGATACAACGGAATGTAGTCTTACACCAGAACCACATCACTATGAACCGAGAAGCCAGCAGGCTTATTCTCGATCGTTGCTAACTGAGTCGTACCAAATAACAGGGCACCCGTCGTTTTGTTATAGCTGAATTGGCTCAGGGAGGTTGCACCAAAACTTGATTTAACAATTTCAATCTTGTCGCCTTCACTGCGATTGAAATCTTTAATCAGATCAATGCCTTCAGTCTTGAAGTTGAACCTGAATTTGTCTGCGCTTAAACCACCATAAAGGGTGTCTCTGCCATTCCTGCCAATCAAAAGATCTTGACCATTCCCACCAATCAAAAGATCGTCGCCATTGCCCCCGTTCAGCGTATCATTGTAGTTGCTTCCCGTCAGCGTATCGTTCCCATCACCGCCATAGAGTAACGACCAAACATTGACATCGGCAGCGAGATTGTTATTATTCGCATCCCCGGTGTAAACGTTGTAGAATCCTCCATCCCCAAAGTAGATCCGTTCAATTCCATAGAGCAGATCAGTGCCTTCCTTACCCGTAATTTGAACTGTCCCATTACTGGTAAAACTGGCATTATATTCGGTGTACAACCCAGAGTAAGTGGCAATGTCATAGCCCAAGTGACCGTCCAGATAGTCGTTGCCCGCACCGCCAACCAGGGTATCATTGCCATCAGAAGCAAACAGGTAGTCATCCTCCCCGTTGCCATAGAGCCTATCATTGCCAGTGCCGCCGTAGAGGGTGTCATTTCCAGCGTCACCATAGGCAATGTCATTTCCAGGGCCAGCTTCAAGATAATCGTTGCCTTCACCGCCACTCAAGTAGTCATAAGCCTCATCACCCCCTGCAATCAAGGTATCGTTTCCTAAACTGCCGTAGAGGGTATCAGAACCCCCCTGACCGTGAAGCAGGTCATGACCATCACCGCCATCCAGAAAATCGTTGCCGACCCAGGCATACAGCTTATCGTTACCATTCTCGCCATACATCCGATCGTTGCCAACGTCACCATCTAGAAAATCATCCCCCCCACCCCCGTAAAGGGTGTCATTGCCATCATTACCGTAAAGGTAATCGGCGGAATCGTCGAACCCACCCGCGAGTTTGTCGTCTCCTCCACCGCCATAGAGATAATCAATTCCTGAGCCACCATCTAAAACATCGTTATCCGCTTCGCCGCTGAGGGTGTCGCTGCCATCACCGCCCAGGAGCGTATCATTACCGGAGTATCCTGCTAAGTAATCATTTCCTGCCTCACCAGCGAGGACATCGTGACCTGTCCCACCGTAGAGACTGTCATTGCCATACCAGCCATACAAAGTATCGTTACCAGCATCGCCAAACATATAATCGTTTTGCGAATTTCGGGGATCAATTAAGTCGTTTCCTTTGGTGCCGTAATAATTAGCCATGATAATCAGTCCTTCTGGAGTGTTTTGCTTAGTTCTTGCAGAATGGAGATCAGATGTGGGGTGCTGCGATCGATTAATCCGATCGCACCCATATATTTCCAATCAATCGAATACAGTGAGGATGCTAAGGAGGATGCTAGCGGGGGCAGAAGGAAACACTAAAATATTTAATAAGCGAACAGAAAATAGATAAGCAACGATAAAATGTTTCCTATTTGATTCTGAGCTGAATGCAGTTTGAAACCTGTCACTGCACCTCATAAAACTACTTTGACCTGACACATTGAAAACGTCCAGGACATTTAGTCACTTAAGCAGGTCACTTAAGTTTTGCTTTTAAAAAAGATTGAGTTTTAAGAGTAAAAGCTTTATGTCGCAATGCTTTTACCCTTTCCAGAAAAGAACGAATCCGGCGATCGGTCACTTATGCTGCAATCTGGAAAAGGTGAATTGGCAGTTGTAGTCTTTACTCAATTTGCGTTTTTTAGAGGATGTATCGCAATTTTGCATTTGCATCACTCAGATCTTCACCACTCTGCCAAACCGCCCTGCAATCAATTGCGGGCTAATATGCTCAAACCCATTGAAATGGGTTGAAAATCGCGCCTAATCTGAGATTCAGTCCGTTTCAACGGACTTCAGTTCTTAGCCCCGAATTGATTCGAGGGCGAATGGCTCTAGCAAAATGCAAGATGTGAGCATCACAAATATCTCACTGGCAGGCAAGATGCCTGCGCTACTGCGGGCTTCATTTTTTATCTGCTTAAAATTATGGAAGTTAAGAATTTAATCTGATAATGTAAGGTGAACATCTTGTTTGCCCATTCAATCAATATGTAAGCAACTGGATCGATCGCTACGGATGTTCTGGTTGCATAGGTGATGTGTAATGGAGTCAGCCATCTGCGATATCAATCCACTTCACGATCGTTAACGATGACTAAATTGACTCAAAAGCGTAAGCGTCGGGGCGTGGTGCTGTCGCCTCTGGGTTTGCAGCGGCTTCAGGAAGCTCAGGAGCAAGCCGCCATCACTGCCAATCGGGGGTATGCCTACACCTTAGAACAATTGAGTGAGTTAACCGGACTCAGCGTTCGTTCCATTACGCGGCTGCAAAGTTGCAAAATTGCCGTCGATCGCCAAACCCTTGAGGAATTCTTTCGCGCCTTCAACCTGAACTTGACTGAACAGGACTATTTGCAGCCAGAGGGAATCTCATTCGACCAACCATTGCCTGTCAATTTGATCGCCCAGGATTGGGGAGAGGCACCCGATGTTTCAACGTTTTATGGACGCAGTGCGGAACTCGCTACACTCACCAACTGGATTCTGCAAGACAATTGCCGCCTGATTGGGATAATCGGAATCGGTGGTGTTGGCAAAACGGCTCTATCCGTCAAGCTGGCAGAGCAGATTCAAGACCAATTTACCTACGTAATTTGGCGATCGCTCCGCAATGCCCCACCCCTGGAAACGCTGCTGGCAGAACTGATTCCCTTCCTTTCAGCACAACAGCAAACCCAGGCAGACCTCAGCACATTCCTTCAGTGTTTGCGAAATCATCGCTGTCTGGTGGTTCTAGACAATGCAGAAACGCTGCTGGAAACGGGGGAGCGGTCTGGACAGTATCGTCCCGGTTATGAAGCCTATGCAGAATTGCTGCGTGTGGTCGCAGAAACCCGCCATCAAAGCTGTTTACTCGTCACGACACGAGAACAATGTGCTCAGGCGGCTCAACTGGAAGGGAATCCCGCCGTACGGGATTTGTTTCTGAAGGGTTCTCCAGAAGCATCCTGCACATTGCTGAAAGCAGTTGCATTAACCGGGTCAGAAGCGCAAAAACAGACGTTGTGCGAACGGTATCACTACAATCCTCTGGCATTAAAAATTGTTGCAACGACGATTCGTGAATTATTTGGTGGCGACATTGCCCTATTTTTAGAACAAAATGTGACGCTGTTTGGTGACGTTTTCGATCTAATTGAACAACATTACAATCGTCTGTCGCTCCTGGAAAAACAGATTATGCTCTGGCTGGCGATCGACCGAGAATGGGTTTCCTTTGCCCAACTCCAGGCAGATTTGTATGGCAGCGCCTCTCCGATCCAGTTAATGAACGCACTCCAACGGTTGCAGGGGCGATCGTTGATGGAAACCCATGCGGGGCAGTTCACACTACAGCCCGTAATCATGGAATATGTCACCGAAACACTGATCGAGCAAGTTTGTCAGGAAATTGCCGATCGTTCATCCCCCGTTCCCTTACCCCCTGAGTTCCTCCTGCAAACCCATGCCCTGATTAAAGCCCAGGACAAAGACTACATTCGAGACAGCCAGATCCGCGTGATTTTGCTGCCGTTGATCAACCGCTTGCAGCATCGCTTAGGGTCTCAAAAAGAGATTGAATATCAACTGAAGCAAATAGTCTATCGGTTACAAACCGAGTTCCCCCATCAGGCAGGCTATACCGGCGGAAACATCATCAATCTACTGCGCCACCTCCAGATTGACCTGAGCGGCTCCGACTTCTCATACCTCAGCCTCTGGCAAGCCGATCTCCAGGATATTAACCTCCATCAGGTTAATTTTGCCCATGCTGACCTCTCCAAAGCCCGCTTCACTCAAACGTTTGGCTTTATTCACTCGATCGCCTTCAGCCCAGATGGTCAGCTTTTAGCCACCGGAGGAGACGACAATCTTGTGCATCTGTGGCAAATTGCCGATGGTCAGCCGAAACTGTCCTTGAGGGGACACACCAGCCGAGTTTGGGCGGTTGCCTGGAGTCCCGATGGTCACGTGCTGGCGAGCGGCAGTGAAGACCAATGGGGGGTGAGGCTTTGGGATGCGAAGACGGGTAATTGTCTGGCAGGCTTGCAGGGCGATCGCAGTAATCCAT
>PVWD01000334.1 GCA_003003615.1 filamentous cyanobacterium CCP2
CTGTATTCACAGTGTTCAATGGGCAGATGAAGTGCTGGTATTAGATTCTGGCAGTACCGATCGCACTCGTGAAATTGCTACATCTTTGGGTGCAACGGTGTACGAGCAAGAGTGGCTAGGCTATTCGGCTCAGCGACACAAAGCTATTACTTTAGCAAAGCATGATTGGATCTTTTTTCTGGATTGCGATGAAATCGTTACTCCAGCATTAGCCCATTCCATTCAGCAGGTAATGGCGGGTTCACCTGATCCTCAAGATGGGTATTCCGTCGATCGCCAAGGAGATTTTTATGGGGTCTTGCTGCCCAATTCTTCGCCCCATCATCGTAAGCTAAACTTTGTGCGCTTATTTAATCGGCAATATAGCGGTTACGATACATCGGTTAAAGTCCATGAAGAGGTGCAGGTTGCAGGGAAAGCAATTTTGCTAGAGGGAGTGCTGATCCACTGGCGGGCTTACATGATGGATGAGTACATTGCTTCAGCAAATCGTTATGCCACCCTGGAGGCAGAAATGCTGGATGAGCAAGGTGTGCGATCGAACGCCCTTAAACTTTTACTGCGTCCCATTTTTCGCTTTCTCTGGTGCTATGTTCGCCATGCGGAATTTCGGTTAGGAATGCGCGGTTTAATTCATTCCTGTTTAATGGCAACCAGTGAGTATATTCGCTATGCCAAACTGTGGGAATTACAAAACGCAAAACGGGTTTTACATCCTCCTGCAACAATCTATTCACCCTCTATTTCATCTTCTCGAACTAGTCACTCTCTCTATCCTGCTGCGGGAGAACGAACATGAACATCACCGTCTTAATCCCAACTTATCGCCGTCCCCAAGATCTGACTCGATGTTTGAAAGCACTTCAGCAACAAACGCGCCCTGCGGATGAAGTCCTCGTGGTGATTCGGGAGGATGATACGGCAACCTGGGAGCTATTTCAGACACACAGTTTTCAGCCATTACCCCTCAAACCGATCGCCGTTGCGGTTCCCGGTGTTGTGGCGGCTCTAAATGCGGGGTTGGCTGCCCTTCAGGGAGAAATTTTCTGCATTACTGATGATGATGCCGTTCCCCATTCAGACTGGCTAGAGCGAATTGAGGCCCATTTTTTAGCAGATGCTCAGGTTGCTGGAGTGGGCGGGCGAGATTGGCTGCATGTGGGGCAAACGCTGCAAGAAGCATCTATCCATCCTGGAGCTAGCCAGACTGTTGGACGAGTGACATGGTACGGCAAGCTGATTGGCAATCATCACATTGGCGAAGGCGAAGCCCGTGAGGTGGACTTGCTGAAGGGAGTGAATATGAGTTTTCGGCGATCGGCTGTGGGGGATCAACAGTTTGATTCCCGCATGAAGGGCACAGGGGCAGAAGTTCACTTTGAAATTGCCTTTTGTCTCCGTCTGAAGCGGGCAGGATGGAAGCTAATTTATGACCCGCAAATTGCAGTCGATCATTACCTGGGACAACGATTTGATGCCGATCAGCGCACCTTTGCCTTTAACCCGATCGCCCTTTGCAATGCAGTTCACAACGAAACGCTGATTTTGTTAGAACACTTAAGCCCATTCCAGCGCATTCTCTTTTTAGTCTGGTCGGTATTGGTGGGAACGCGCAGCGCGTTAGGGATTATACAGTGGTTACGGTTTTTACCCCGTGATGCCAAGCTAGCGAAACAAAAATGGTTTGCTTCCCTGCAAGGCCGGTGGCAAGGTTGGCAAACCTGGCAGCAGAAACAACTGGGTTCAATATCATCAGAGGAGTATCTATGAAAATCCGCTATCATCCCTACAGCCTGCCCCAAGCATCAAAGGGAATTCAAATCTCTGATTCCCGCCTCACCCAAATTATTCTGGTTAGCTTCGTCTTGTTGACTGCGGCTGGAATGCTGATTCTTCCAGGTCGGATGCGGCTAGCCTACCCCGGAATGGCGTTTTTGGTTGGCGCATTTCTCTATTTTCGCAATCCAGCCTTGTATCTTGGCTTTACCTGGTGGATCTGGTTTTTGACTCCCTGGGTACGCCGAATGATTGACTGGCGGGCAGGATGGGTAGAACCCAATACAACCCTGCTGGCCCCCTTTTTGGTGACAGGTATTACAATTATCTCGTTTATTCAGTATCTCAATAAATTCGATCGCATCTACTATTTACCATTCTATCTTTCTAGTTTTGGTGTGTTTTATGGAATTCTGATTGGCATTGCTGGGAATGCTCAGAATGCAGTAATTCTGGCGACATTAAACTGGTTTGTTCCCATCTTTTTTGGTCTTCATATTGCGGTTGGCTGGCGTGAATACCCAAAGTATCGCCAAATCATCCAGAGTACGTTTTTATGGGGAACGCTGATTACGGGAGTGTATGGTATTGTCCAGTATTCGGTTGCTCCTGCCTGGGATCGTTTTTGGCTAGAAAATGTATTTGAGATGGGAAACACTAGCTTTGGCCGACCTGAACCCTTTCAAATTCGCGTTTTCAGTACTTTAAACTCGCCGGGCCCGTTTGCCATCATGATCATGGCAGGCGTTTTAATGCTCACCAGTCTCCGCTGGAAAGGGGCGATGGTATCTGTGATTGGCTACCTGAATCTTTTGCTAACGGCAGTACGAGCGGCGTGGGGAGGCTGGATTTTAGGCATTCTGGTAGTGTTTGCTTCATCTAAGCCCAAAATGCGAAATCGCATGGCAGCTAGCTTCATCATTTTGGTTGCCTGCATTGTCCTGATTGCTGCAACGGAACCCTTTTCATCTATTATTCTTGACCGAGTTGAAACGTTGGGCAGTATTCAGCAGGATGGCAGCTATCAAGCCAGAGTAGAAGAATACCTCAAAATCCTTGATGCCAGCTTGTTTGAGTTTGTTGGGAATGGATTGGGCTATGAGAGAGACGGGCTAAGGGTTGGGTTTGACAGTGGCATTCTGGATCTGTTTGTTTTACTGGGCTGGATTGGAACATTGCCGTATTTAGGCGGACTGTTATTGATGCTGCTCCAACTTCCCCAATTCGTCCAACGGCATTTTGATACTGTGGCTGTGGCGGCATTGTCCATTAGTCTGGGCGTGTTCTCTCAAGTCATTCTCGGTAACGTTTTCATTGGTATTAACGGCATCTTTTTGTGGGGGTTTTTGGGGCTGTTGGTTTGCGCTCACCGATACTACTCTCAACCGTCGATCGCCCCTCAGAAAGTTGAAATTCGGCAATTTAACCAAAATCGACTCAGCAATCCAACTTAGCCATGACTGATTATTTCATCTGCAAACCGGGTCAACCTCCGATCGCCTGGATTCCTCCTGAACCTGCCCAGACGATCGATGCAAACTGTGCCTATTTTGGTAAGGTATTTGAGGTCATGGAGCAGCAGCTACACTCAAAGGAATTCACAGTATACTTCACCTGGGACGTGAATGAATTGCCGTCCTATGGGCCAAATGTGGTGGCAGTGGTGCAGGGCGATGAGTGGTGTCGGATTCCCAGGTATGCTCATCGGGTTCGGGCTGTTTTTAAGTGTTATGGAACACGCCCAATTCTAGGCTGCAATTTACTGCGGTATCCGTCTTATCTAAATGTTTTAACGGCTGTTCAATTTCTAAGAATTCTGCTCATTCGGATTCCAGGCGTTTTACATCATCAGTGGCATTCTTTCAAACCGTTTCGATCGCCTGCTTGCAACCGTTCTGCAATTTATGATATTCCTCTGGGCTACTACAATCAGTCAAATTTGCCGGTTCAGCCGATCGAGCAGCGTTCCTGCGATGTTTTTTTTGCAGGCAGCGTGATTCAGGGAGATTATCCCATTTGGTCGCTGAAGCGATACATCGGGACACCCAAAAATCTTTCCAGACGGCAAATGTTGGAATGCCTTCAGGAAATTGAATTAACCCATCCCCATTGGAAAATTAAACTCAGGCTGACCACAGACTTTAACGCCAGTCGTGATTCTGATCAAACGAGCTACTCGGAACAAATGATGAATGCTAAAATTTGCCTCGTGCCGAGAGGAACTTCTTTTGAAACCTTCCGGTTTTTTGAAGCCTTACGATACGGTTGCATTGTTATCACCGAAGCCCTTCCCGATCGCTGGTTTTACGCTAATGCACCCGTGATTCAGCTTGAAAACTGGCATGAGTTGGAGAAAGTTTTAAGCCATTTACTTAACCATCCCGATCGCCTTCAAGAACTTCATCAAGCGAGGCTCAATTGGTGGAAAGATTATTGTTCTGAAGTAGCCGTTGGTGAATATATAGCAGAACAACTGAATGCACTTTCTTAACCCAAGTGGTTGAATCGACTGAACGCGATCGAAACCTGATATTTACAATCCAAAATCAAAATCTAAGATCTAAAATTCTCCCATGAAGCTCTTGATCATCAGCCATCCCTGCGCCACTCCTGTGAATCAGCAACTCTATGCTGAGGTAGAGCAGATTACAGGCTGGGAGCTGACCATCGTTACACCTTCTAACTGGAAAAATGAATATGGAAAGGTTTTGCATCCTGAACGCTGGCAGGATTATCAAGGAAAGTTAATCTCAATTCCGGTTTGGAATACTGGAAATATTCCTTTGCACCTGTACCGATCGCCTTTTATCCCTTTACTACAAGAATTACAGCCGGATGTTGTTTACGTTCATCATGAGCCATATGCCCTGGCAACCGCACAGGTTTATTTCGCCAATCACTTCAGCATCCAACGGCCGATCGGCTTTTACTCAGCGCAGAATGTCTTTAAATCCTACCCGTTTCCGTTTCGCCAAATTGAGCAGAGGATTTTTCGGGAAAGTGCCTTTGCTTTTCCCGTTTCCCACAGCGTTGAGGAAGTTTTAAGCAAAAAAGGCTTTGCCCGATCGACTATCCTGCCCCTCGGCATTGATCCCTCGGTTTACTGCCCCCATCCGGATGCAGCAAAAATCAGCCATTCCCTCAAAGCGGCTCCCGATGAAGTACTCATTGGCTATTTGGGGCGGATTTCCGAGGAAAAAGGACTCCGAACCCTCCTCCATGCCCTTAAAGAAATTGAAGCCCTTTCCTGGCGGTTGATTGTTGGAGGAGCAGGCCCATACGAAGCAGAATTTCACACAATCGCTCAATCCCTGCAACTCACCAGCCGGATTTGCTCCCTCGGATTCATTCCCCACGCCGAAGCTCCCCGCTATCTTTCTGCCTTTGACCTATTGGTGCTGCCCTCTGAAACCCGGAGCCATTGGAAAGAGCAATTTGGTCGGGTTGTGATTGAAGCGATCGGTTGTGGGACACCTGTAATCGGCTCTGACTCCGGTGAAATCCCCTATCTGATTCAGTCCACAAACGGTGGGTTAATCTTCCCGGAGGGCAATTCCGCTGCCCTTGCCGATGGCTTAAAAACCCTAATTCTCAACCCAAAACTCCGAGAAACCCTCATCCACCAATCCAGACCCCGCGTTTTGCATGATTATCCTCACTGCTCGATCGCGCACCGCTTTATCCAAACCCTGGAATCTGTCGTTCACTCCTAACTGGTTCCCATGCAAACCCACTCCCCACTCTCCGCTCCCCAATCCCTCCTCCAAGTTGCCGTTGGCTGGTTTCCCACTTCTCCCGGCGGCATCGAACGCTATGTATATGAACTGACCCATCATCTGGCTGCGATCGGTGATTCCGTTGAGCTTTGCGGCATTGGGTTGCCAGAGTATTCATCAAGTTTGCCCTTTCACTTGACCAATTTGGCCTCACCAATGGACTCCTTGGAACAGCGATTTTGGTCAACTCGCGCCAACTTTGCCCACCGGAAGCTTCTACAACCCGATGCCATTAATCTCCACTTTGCTCTGTACAGTTTTCCCCTAATGCAAGCCCTGCCTAAAGTACCGCTCACTTTTACGTTTCATGGGCCGTGGGCGTTGGAAAGCCAGCAGGAAGGAACGGGAAAAGTTAGTGCGTTGGTGAAACATTGGATTGAGCAGCGTGTGTACCGGCAGTGCGATCGATTCATTGTATTGAGTCAGGCGTTTGGAGAGATTTTGCATCAGTCCTATCGAATTCCCTGGAAGCGAATTCATGTGATTCCGGGTGGTGTCGATACGGTTCGGTTTCAGCCCAACTTAACCCGTCAGCAAGCCCGCGAAAAGTTAGGTTTACCTACCGATCGCCCAATTCTGTTTACGCCCCGTCGATTAGTACAGCGAATGGGAATTGACCAGTTATTAATGGCTCTTTCCAAAATTCGATTGCGTATTCCTGATGTATTCCTAGTCATTGCTGGAAAAGGTGCATTACGATCGACATTAGAACAGCAGGTTAAAGATTTAGAGCTAAATAATCACGTTCACTTTTTTGGTTTTTTGTTCGATGAACAATTACCGATCGCCTATCAAGCGGCCGATCTCACTGTCATTCCCAGCCAAGCCCTAGAAGGATTCGGTTTAGTCTTAGTGGAGTCCCTCGCCTGCGGTACACCCGTTCTCTGTACACCCGTTGGTGGGATGCCTGAAATCCTCCAACCCTTTACCCCAGAGTTGATTACCGCTTCCACCCATGCAGATGCGATCGCCCTTCACCTGCAAGCTATCCTGACTGGAAACATCCCGCTTCCCTCCAGAGAAGCCTGCCGGAACTATGCCAGCACTCATTTTGACTGGAAAACGATCGCTCCTCAAGTTAGAGCAGTGATGTTGGGGGAAAGTTTGTAGTTTTTGAAAGGACGGGCAAGATGCCCATCCCACAAGAATGACGGGCAAGATGTTTATTTTACAAGAATGACGGGCAAGATGTTTATTCCACTTCATTTTTTGCTTTCCCCACTCCCCACTCCCTAC
>PVWD01000335.1 GCA_003003615.1 filamentous cyanobacterium CCP2
GAACCCGTCAGCAAAACCAACTTCCGGGCAGCCGTAAAACGACGCTATCAGCCAACCCAAATTGAAGCAACCAACCTCATCAGCACCAACCAACCCCAACTCCACTGCCAAACACCGGAAATTTCCACTCCCCCCTCCCTCTTCCCCATTCCCCAAATCGATCTCGGCGATGCGATCGATGTTAGCCTCTTCCAGGGTCGCCAATCCGAACGAGAGACGCTGAAACAGTGGATTGTTGACGATGCTTGTCGGCTAGTTGCCATTCTGGGAATGGGCGGGATTGGCAAAACGGCCTTATCGGTAAAGTTTGTCCAGGAAGTAAAAGAAAATTTTGACTTTATTATCTGGCGATCGCTTCGTAATGCTCCCCCTTTGGAAACCTTGCTCACTGAACTTGTTTTATTTTTCTCAAATCAGCAAGATACCCGAAATGATCTCGATCGGTTAATTCATTACCTGCAAGCTTCCCGTTGTCTCATTGTTTTAGATAATGGGGAAACCATTTTGCAGGAAGGAGAATTTGCTGGATGTTGTCGATCGGGTTATGAAAATTATGGTGATTTCTTTACGGTGGTGGGTGAAGTAGCTCATCAAAGCTGTTTACTGTTGACCAGTCGTGAGAAGCCGTTAGAACTGAAGGCTCTGGAAGGAATCGATTTTCCGGTACGGGCTTTGCATTTAAGTGGATCACCCGAAGCAGCACAGGCAATTCTGCAAGCAAAAGGATTAACTGGCTCCGATGCTCAACAGCGTGAACTGTGCGATCGATATGGCTGTAACCCGCTGGCTCTAAAAATTGTGGCCAGTTCCATTCAAGAGTTATTTGATGGAGAAATTCAGTTATTTCTTGAAGAAGACACAACAATTTTTAATGGTATTCAACGGTTGTTGAGTCAGCAGTTTAAACGACTCTCCTATCTAGAAAAAACGGTTATGTATTGGCTCGCCATTAACCGGGAATGGACAACAATCAATGAATTGGCTGAGGATAGTCTTTCAATTCCATCGCGATCGAATTTATTAGATGCATTAGAATCACTGTGGAGTCGATCGCTAATCGAAGTGCGATCGGGCAAGTATACACAGCAACCTGTTGTAATGGAATATGTTTGCGATCATTTAATTGAAAAAATTGTTGAGGAATTGAATGCAGCAAAGCTTGCTCTTTTCCTCCGGTATGCACTCATCAAAACAACTGTAAAAGATTACATTCGCGAAACGCAAACTCGCCTTATCTTACGACCAATTGGCGATCGGTTCTGCCGCAGCTTTAGTTCTCCATCTTCTCTTAATCAGCAAATTCTGCACATTCTAAAAGCTATCCGCCAATCAGAAGCAAATTTTGCCGGATATGGTGTAGGAAATTTGATTAATCTCTGTTCTCATCTAAACTTCGATTTGTCAGGGTTTGACTTCTCTCATTTGACGATTCGCCACGCCTATCTCCAAAACATCAACTTACATCACGTCAACTTTTCCCAGTCAACCTTTGATAAATGTGATTTCATTCAAAACTTTACCGCCATTTTTTCCACAGCATTGAGCTTAGATGGAAACCTGCTCGCCACTGGAGAATACGATGGTCATGTAAGGCTTTGGCGAATGGCAGATACTCAGCCCGTTCTGTCCTTGCTTGCCCATGAAAACTGGGTGTGGGCAATGAACTTTAGCCCAGATAGCACTACCCTGGTGACAGCAAGTGCCGATCGCACTATTAAGTTGTGGAATGTGCAAACCGGACAGCAATTGAATGTAATTCAAGAAGCGACTAGCGTAATGTCAGTTGGTTTTAGCCCTGATGGAAAAACACTGGTCAGTGGTGGAGCAGACTGTGCTGTAAAGTTATGGGATGCCCAAACGGGCAAACTGTTAAATACTTTGCAGGGACACGAAAATTGGGTGTGGTCGGTTTGCTTTAGCCCAGATGGTACGACGATCGCCAGCAGTGGAGACGACTGCACAGTAAGACTTTGGCAGATGGAAACGGGTGAACTTTTGAACACGCTGCAAGGACATCACCATTGGGTGTGGTCGGTTTGTTTTAGTCCAGATGGGAAAAAACTCGCCAGCAGCAGTTACGATCGCACCGTGAAACTCTGGCAAGTTAGCACAGGCAACGTGCTACATACTTTACAGGGACACAGAGATTGGGTTGGTTCAGTGAGTTTCAATCCAGACGGAACCCTGCTTGCCAGCAGCAGCCACGATCACACTGTGAAGCTGTGGGAGGTGGAAACAGGAACGCTTCTGAACACTTTGCCAGGCCATCAAGACTGCGTGTTAGCCGTGGACTTTAGTGCAGATGGAAAAACGCTTGCCAGCGGTGGGGCAGACTGTACGGTGAAACTGTGGGATGTGCAGACAAAGCAACCCTTGAACAGCCTGCAAGGATATACCAACTGGATCTGGTCAATTGATTTCAGCCCAGACGGAAAAACGCTGGTCAGTGGCAGCGCAGACTACACCGTAAAACTCTGGGATACTCACACGGGCGAACTCTCAGCGATATTTCGGGGGCATCGGGGCTGGGTGATGGCTGTCTGTTTCAGTCCAGATGGACGCTGGGTAGCCAGTGGCGGTTCTGACGCGACGGTGAAGCTGTGGGACGTGAAAACGGGCAAACTGTTGACGACGTTACAGGGACACACTGATTGGATTTTGTCCCTTGGGTTCAGTCCAGATGGGAGGACGCTAGCGAGTGGCAGTTATGACGATACGGTGAAATTGTGGGATGTACAGACTGGAACCCTTCTATCTACCCTGCAAGAGTCGCTGCATTGGGTGATGTCCGTCGGCTTCAGTCCAGATGGTTTGTTGCTCGCCAGTGGCAATGCAGACTGCACGGTAAAACTGTGGGACGTACAGTCCCAAAAGCTCCTCAATACATTCAGCGGCCATACGGGCCCGATTTGGTCGATCGGCTTTAGTCCTGATGGCACAAAGCTAGTAAGCGGCAGTGAAGATCAGACGGTTAAGATCTGGGATAGGCAAACTGGGCAACTGTTACACACCCTAAAGGGGCATCAGAATTGGGTGATGTCTGTGGGCTTTAGTCCTGATGGCACAAGGCTGGTAAGCGGCAGCAAGGATTACACAGTGAAATTGTGGGATGGGCAAACTGGACAACTTCTTGACACGTTACAAGACCATCACGATCGCGTTTTATCCGTTCGGTTTGATCCGTCTGGTGAAAGGCTGGCAACCAGCAGCGCGGATGAGACGGTTAAACTGTGGGACGCTCGCACCGGAAAGTGCCTGCAAACGCTAAGAGCCGATCGCCCCTATGAAGGGATGAACATTGCCGGAACCAAAGGACTCACAGCATCTCAACGGGAAACCCTCCGAAGCTTAGGGGCGATCGAAGCTTGACTGCGTATCTACTGCCAGACTAAGACTTTCGCTTCGTACTCCGGCAAATCAATCAAAATATTATCATCCCCTGATTCCAAATCATAATCACCAATCCATTCGCGCCAGGTTCCATTTTTCGGGAAGTTAGGAACTTTATATCCTGCCCGAAAATGATCTGAGAAATTGGCAATTACAACGACGCGAGAACCTTCTTCATTCCAACGGCAGTATGCTAATACTTGTCCTTCTTCATCCTCATGGAAAAAGTCGATGTTTGCCGTGTGTAATGCATGGTTCGTTTTGCGGAGGTAAATTAAGCTCTTATAATACTCAAACAGGCTCCGATTCTCGTCATTCTTTAAGAGTGACCAGTCAATTTTGGCAGGTTCGATCGTCTTTGATTTGTATTCACCAAACTCTTCGCCCATCCACACCATCGGAATACCCACTGCCGTCATCAACAGTGCAGCACCCAATTTTGCTCGCTTAAACGCAGCCTCATCAAAGATTTCTGCATCAGCAAACTCAGCCATCAAATGATTATGGTCATGGTTTGTTAGATAGTTCACGATGTTTGTCGCACCCATGAACCCTTGTCGCTTTCCGTCTAAAGCATCTTTGAGTTCTTCCATGTCAAACCGATCGCCACACAGGTGGGGCACAATGGTGTGATAAAAGCTATCGTGCCAGCAGCCATCCATTGGGCCATCCATGTTGGTGACATCAGGATTTTCAGGAACAAATTCGGCAACGTTATAGAATGGCTTAGAACCAGCTGCCTGCTTAGTCTCCTGGACAATCCAGTGCATGAAATCGAAGTTGCCAATTTGCCGAGCCGCATCATAGCGAATTCCATCAATGTGGTATTCCTCAATCCAAAAGCGAACCACATCACCGACAAACTTCCGGGCTGGGTAGGTTTCTAAATTCTCGTCATAGTGTTCGTAATTAAATTCAGGGCCCCAGTTAAATTCAGGATCTTTCGGGTCATGATGATACCAATAGTCATAATCAATCTGTGTCAAAGGACATTCCGATTCAGAGTGATTGAAAATTCCATCCATCAAAACCCGAATGCCCCGCCCATGACATTCATCAATGAATTGTTTCAGGTCTTCTGTGGAACCATAGCTGGATTCAGTTGCAAAAAAATAACGAGGATTATAGCCCCAACTGTAATCACCCGGATATTCCTTAACGGGCATTAGCTCGATCGCATTAACCCCTAACTCACAGAGGTAATCTAACTTCTCGATCGCGTGTCTAAACTTTCCGCGTGGCTTTGCATCGGGTTCTCCACCTGAAAAGTCAGAAACGTGCATCTCATAAATCACCAATGAATCATCTGCTGGTAGGGGTTTATCATCATTTTGCCAAACATAAGTATCGACGATCTTTTGACCGCCTTTAATCCGAATCACGCCATTCTGCGTCGGGCTATCAATATCTGTGGCGTAGGGATCAACAATATCGACCCACTGATCCGGTTCCACAAACCAGCTTTTCGACTGCACTCGAAACTTGTATTGATGAACCCCGTCTTCCAGTTCAACTTGCGTTCTAAAATAACCATCATCTCCCTTTTGCATTGGGATCTCTTCCCAATTAGAAAATGAGCCGAATAAAGTTACTGCTTTGTTGTATGGAGCAAACAAGGCGAATTCAATGGAGTTAGCCATAGTGGAAATGTTGTATTAGTTTTGATTGCTTAAGTGAAGCGTGACAACAGCAAACGCGAATCAAGTATTCAATGATGTTTATGCTTAATTCATCCTCCCAGAGGTGTATCCTGAGCTATTTGTCAAGATCTGCCTATAGGTAGTCTGAAAGTTAGACTCAAAATCGTAAAAATGAATACATGAATAAGTTCAATGCAGGAGCAGCAATCATGGCAGACGACACAAAGGCTTCCAAGCCATCTGAGCAACCCTACGACACCGAAAGCGAAGAGTCATTTGATGCCAAAGTATTGAATGAAGAGATTCAGGAAGGCGAACAGAATGCGCCAAAGGTTGATGTAGAAAACGATTACGCTGCATCGAAGAAGTTGAGTGAACCCGCGGACAATGAAAGCAGCAAGGGGGCCGGAAACCCAGATAGCTTTCGCGATATGGCAAAACAAGTAAAGCGGAAGTAGGTTTTTCCTACATCTGTTATCTACTCTTTTCTTTCGATTCGACTAAGACCCTGTAAAGGCGAGGTTACTCTCGTCTTTTTTATTGCCATAACCAGTGCAGGATGATTGGCTTAAAATTGAGATTCTCCCATGACTCAATTGGTAAATAAATTATTAACTTAAAGTATGCCAACGCTACTGGTTAAAAACATTCATACCCTCGTCACAATGGATGCCGATCGACATGAGTTTAAGAATTCGGCTCTGTTTGTGCGAGATCACATCATTGAACAGGTAATAACTTCCAATAACCTGCCCTATGCCGACGAAGTGCTGGATTTACAGGGACGACACATTGTTCTGCCAGGGCTGGTCAATACGCATCACCACTTTTATCAAACGCTTACCCGCGTCATTCCAGCCGCGCAAAATTGTGATTTATTTAAGTGGCTGCAAACGCTCTATCCGATTTGGGCCAAGCTAACGGCTGAGGGGGTCTATATCAGTGCCCAAATTGCTGCCGCCGAGTTGATCTTATCAGGTTGTACAACAGCAAGTGATCATCTGTATATTTATCCGAATGACTGCACACTAGATGATGAAATTCGAGCAATTCAGGAAATTGGGATGCGGTTTCATGCCAGTCGTGGCAGTATGAGCGTCGGTGAGAGCAAAGGCGGATTACCACCGGATTCTTTAGTGGAACGCGAACAGGATATTTTAAGGGATTCCCAACGATTGATTGAACGCCATCACAACAACACACGGCACTCCATGCTACGAATTACGCTAGCTCCCTGTTCTCCTTTTTCCGTATCGCCAGATTTGATGCGCGAATCAGCCGCACTAGCCCGATCGCATCCCGGTGTTAGATTACATACTCATTTGGCCGAAAACCGATCGGATGTAGATTACAGCCTGGAAACCTATGGACTCACTCCTGGAGACTATGCCGAATCCGTTGGCTGGTTAGGAGAGGATGTCTGGCATGCCCACTGTGTTCAGCTAAACGACGAGTCGATCGCCAAATTTGCCCGCACTGGAACCGGCGTAGCGCACTGTCCCTGTAGCAATATGCGGTTAGCAAGCGGGATAGCTCCGATTCGTAAAATGCTGGCTCAAGGAGTTCCAGTTGGCTTAGGGGTAGACGGTTCTGCTTCCAATGATGCCGGAAACTTACTCCAGGAAGCCCGGACTGCCTTCCTCCTAGCGCGCGTGCGGGATTGTGATGCCACCGCCATGTCTGCCCGTCAAATTTTGGAAATGGCAACGATCGGTGGAGCAAAGGTACTGGGACGAAACGACATTGG
>PVWD01000073.1 GCA_003003615.1 filamentous cyanobacterium CCP2
AGATGTGTATAAGAGACAGGGATCTGGTCGCCCTTCGATCGCAAAAGGAAGAGGCACAACAAGAGCTGAACCGCCGCCGAGACTCTGCCAGTACGATCGCAGCAGCCTCGGAAGCCTGGGTGCAGGAACAAACCGAACTGCGGCACCAAATTGAGTCGATTTTGGATCGAGTCGAACCCCAGCGCACCGAACAGGCTCGACTGCAAGAGCGGGTGGCGCAACTGGAGGGCAAAATCCAGGAGCAAAACCAGGCGTTGGAGGCGATCGTCCAGGAAGCGGCAGACAAACAGCAGCAATACAGTCGGGTGATTGGGCAACTGGGCGATCAACGGCAGCAAGTGGATGCAATGCAACAGGGAGCCACCGCCGCCGAACGGGATCTGCAAATTCAGCAGGACACCCAAAATCGTCTTCTCCAGGAACAGCGCGATAAACAGCGACAGTTGGACAAGCTGGAGGCGCAGGCGCAGGCAATGCGGGAAACCCAGGGAACCGGCGTGATTCAACTCCTGCAAGACTCTGGACTGTCCGGCATTTGCGGGTTGGTGGCACAGTTGGGGCGAGTCGATGCCCAGTATCAGTTGGCTCTGGAAATTGCCGCAGGGGCGCGGTTAGCCCATCTGGTGGTGGATGATGATGGGGTTGCTGCTGCTGGAATTCAGCTTTTGAAACGGCAACGAGCCGGACGAGCCACCTTCCTTCCTCTAAACAAAATTCGCGCCCCCCACTTTAACCCCGTCCCCCAATGGAACCGTCCCGATGGCTTCATCGACTACGCCTGCAACTTAATTGAATGCGACGATCGCTACCAGGATGTGTTTGCCTATGTGTTTGGCAGCACGGTCGTCTTTGCCAGTCTGGAAGCGGCACGGCGGGAAATGGGGCAGTACCGGATTGTCACCCTGGATGGGGAATTGCTAGAAACCAGTGGTGCCATGACCGGGGGCAGCACCTCCTCCCGCCAGGGTTCCCTGCACTTTGGTACGGTGGAACCGGCTGAGTCTGCCGAAGCCATTGCCCTGCGCGATCGCCTCCAGGAAATCGATCGGATTTTGAGCCGCTGCCAGCAGGAGATTGGTCGGTTGGTGGTGACGGTGAAGCAGCAGTCCCAGGTGCTCATGGAAGCCCGCCAGCAGTACCGGGAGATCCAGATTCAGGCAGAACAACTGCAAAACCGCACCACTGCCCTGACGACCCAGGAAGCCCAACTTCGCAAGCAGCTTGACCAAAATACCCAGGAATTCGCCTCAACCCAGTCGCGGCTTCAAGCCTTAGAGCAACAGCTTCCTGCCCAGGAGCAAGAACTGCAACAGTTGCGGCACACCCTGGCAGAACTAGAACAGTCCCAAACCCACAGCGAATGGCAGCAGATCCAGGCTTCCATCCGGCAGCAGGAGGCGGTAGTAGGCGATCGCCAACTCGCCCTTCAGGCAGCCGAACAGCGAATTCAAGACCTGGACAATCAACAGCACCGCATCCAGGAAAAAATCAACCAATCTCGCCAAAAGCTGCAAGACTGCCGCGCCCAACAGACGACGGTTTTAAATCAGCATTCTGCCCTGGGAACGCAGGCAACTGACCTGACCAACCAGATTAGCCAAACCCAAACGGCTCTGACGGCTCTTGATCAAACCCTTGCCGCCGAGAAACAGGAACGCGATCGAGCTGAACGGCAACTGCGCGACCAGCAAAATGCCCATCAGCAGCTAGAGTGGCAGCGACAAAAACTCCTGGAAACCCAGCAGGCTCGCCGAGAACAGCTTGCAGCCCTTCAGGAGCAAATCAATGCCCAACAAGCAGAACTGCCCGATCCGTTACCTGAAGTCCCAGAGGAGTTAGGACTAGAACAACTCCAGCACGAACTGCGATCGCTGCAACGCCGCCTCCAGGCAATGGAACCCGTCAATATGCTGGCTCTGGAAGAATACGATCGCACCCAGGCAAGGCTAGAAGAACTCAGCCAAAAGTTAGGAACGTTGGACGAAGAACGCACCGAACTACTTTTAAGAATTGAAAACTTTACCACCCTGCGGCAACGGGCATTCAAAGAGGCGTTTGATGCCGTTAATAAAAACTTCCAGGCGATTTTTGCAGAATTGTCTGACGGAGATGGCTACCTGCAATTGGATAATTCAGATGATCCTTTTGCCGGGGGCTTAAATTTAGTGGCGCACCCTAAGGGCAAACCCGTTCGTCGATTGGCATCCATGTCAGGAGGGGAAAAGTCCTTAACTGCCCTCAGCTTTATCTTTGCCCTGCAACGCTATCGCCCATCACCCTTCTACGCCTTTGATGAGGTGGATATGTTCTTGGATGGGGCAAACGTGGAGCGATTAGCTAAAATGATTAAACAGCAGGCACAGCAAGCGCAATTTATTGTGGTGAGCCTTCGCCGCCCTATGATTGAATCGGCAGAGCGGACGATCGGTGTCACCCAGGCGCGAGGAGCCTACACTCAAGTCTTAGGACTGAGCCTCCAACAGCCCCAAAGTGCCTCTGTTTAGAAAGCTTCATTGGTAAACGCTAATGGGCAAACCCTAGACAGATTTGAAAAAATGCCTGTTGTTGCTGGTGCAGGACAGACAAAAATCCGTCCTTTCGTAGGTAATCATGCTCCCCCTTCCAGGGTAGTCTTAACGAATATTGATATCTAGGTGTCTGTATCAACTACCTACTCGCGATATTATTCTGTTTCGAGATCAGGACTCGAAAATGACCTTTGAACTATACTGCCAACGCGCTGATTTAATTGGAACACAAGTCATCACCCGTGATGGCGGCAAACGTCTGGGAGTGGTTAGCCAAATCTGGATTGATGTCGATCGCCGGGAAGTGGTGGCTTTTGGTGTTCGTGAAAGTATGCTTTCTGGCGTACTGTCAAATATCCAACAAACTCTGCTGCTAGACAATGTTCGCCAAATTGGAGATGTAGTATTAGTCGAAAATTCTGATGTCTTTGAAGAAGACTTTAATACAGAAGCGTATAGCAGATTGGTTGGCAGCGAGGTCATTACTGAAACGGGTGATCTCTTGGGCAAAGTCCGAGGCTTCAAGTTCAACACTTCCAACGGCGTTGTAGAGTCGATCGTGATTGCCTCTCTGGGCATTCCCCAAATTCCCGATCAGCTCATCAGCACTTACGAGCTTTCAATGGAAGAAGTGGTTAGCAGTGGGCCCGATCGCCTTATTGTGTTTGAAGGGGCTGAAGAAAAGCTGAATCAACTGTCGATTGGGCTGTTGGAACGGGTTGGTATTGGTAAAGCACCGTGGGAACGAGAAGATGTAGACTACTACCCCACGCCAACTTCCACCGCAAATCAATTACCCTCTGGGGTCAGGACTCCGGTTGAACCGATTCGCGCCACTCGCACTCCGGACGTAGAAGAAAGCTGGGATGAAGACAACTGGCAAGAAACTGAAGCTCGCCAGCAGCCATTACGGGCAATGCAAGAGCCAGAACCTCCCGTTTACGAAGAGGAGGAAGCCAACTGGGATGATGCTCAGGATGTTGAGTATGAGGAAATCCCGGTTGAACCTCGCGTGGAAGAGAAACGCTTAGAATATGCGGTGCCTGACGAAGACACTAACAGTGATCCTTGGGAAGACGACGACAACCCAAAACCCTATCGCTCCCCTCAGGTGAATATTCCTGAACGGAAACGGGTCGTGGAATATGAGGAAGAGACGGATTATTAAATGATGGTGGGCCTTATCCACCCTACTGTTCGCTGTATCTCTTGGGGATGCAAATTTAATCACCTGAAATTCTTGTGGAGTGGGCATCTTGCCCGCCTAGTCAAAGAGGGGGAACGGTGGCACAGGTTATTTACTCACAGCCAGCATTGAAAGCCTCGATCGCTGCCTAACAGCCCGTACAGGTCAGAGTCGGAAATTTCATCGTTGACGATCCATCGTTCCCGTAGATGGCCTTCCTTCAAAAAGCCGAGACGTTCCAGCGTTTTAGCTGAAGCAGTATTGCGAGGATCGATTTCTGCCTCTATGCGGTGGAGTGCCAGTTCAGTAAAGGCATACTCGATGAAAGCTGCTAACGCCTCACCCATGAACCTCCGTCCCCACGCCGATCGCGCCAGGGCATAGCCCACTTCTGCCCGTTTACACTGCCAGTTAAAGTTGAACAACGTACAGGCTCCCACCAGTTGATTAGTGTCCTTTTGAACAATTCCCAGCCGTAGATAGTCCCCCGTGTGCAGAGCTTCTATGTCTCTGGCGATCGATTCCCTCGACTGCTCCAGGTTCTCCCAGGGTGGGGTACTCCAGTAGCGCATGACGATCGGATCAGAGAAGATAGCGTACATTGCCTCAGTATCCGCTTCAGTGATTGGACGTAAGGTCAAACGATCGGTGGTCAGTTGAACGGGTTGGAAAGACTGCATGGTTTTAATTCGCTGATCGATTTATCTAAACACTTAGAAATACAAATTTAATAACCTGAAACTCTTGTGGGGTGGGCATCCTGCCCGCCCAGTCAAAGAAGCAGAACGGTGAGCAGGTTATTTAATTCAAGATCCTTAAGAGCAGATGTCACGTAAGTTCTTGAGCATCGCCTGAGCCGGTTCAGTCCAATCGGAAAATTCGGGGAGTAGCACATACGCCCAGATTAGTCCGTGCAGTTGCCGTAACTGGCGGTAAAGTTCGATCGTTGCTGGAGGCACATCCAGGTAAGCAGCCCTTCCAGCCCCATCTAGATTCACCCAATCCCAAACGACGGGCCCTTTGCAGGTGTCCTCGAAATCGTTCCACAGCAATCCATCTACTGTCGGAATCAAATTTAAGGCATGGGCATCTCCGTGGAGGGGCTGCACTCGTTCAGCAGGCTCACTCAACTGAGGCAGCAGACGATCGTAGGTTTCTTGTAACAGTTCCCGGTCGGCAGGGGTAAGAATGTCTCTGGGGTAATGTTCAAGCTGTTTAAGACCGCGCGGAATATCGTTGAGGGGCGGGGCTAAGTAGGGTAAGTCACCCGGATACTCGCGCAAAGCGGTGTGCAACTGAGCCAGCATTTTGCCGACGATTGCGGGTTCCGGAACTGCATCGGAGATAGGCTGAACATACTGCCAGAAGGACATGAAAAACCCATCCTCATAATGAGGCCCTGGAGGCAAAAGATTACTAGGAGCAACTACAGGTGCATTGCAGAATACCAGAAAGTCTGCAACGGCAAGCTCACGGGATAGCCAGGTTTCAATGGGAGAACGAAACAAAGGGGTAAGGGTACTGATCCGCGCCACCACAGGAGCAGGATGCAAATGCACTCGGACGGAACAGGCATCTGCCAGGATACGGGGTTCCTCCGTTTGAATGCCGTGGGCAGCGGCCACAGATACCGCAGCCGCAATGGCTCGTGGATTGATAACACGACGATCGAGCTTTGTGGAGAGTGACACGATAGAAACTTTTTGATCTTTCTATCTATACTACAATATAAACTACAAAATACTACATTTGCGGTTAGGGGTAGAAAGCAGAACTGACTTCGTACACCTATGATGACGACGGATAGAAAGATTGGATCGTGGATTAAACAACCTGTACCACCGTTCGGCTTGTTTGACTAAGCGGGCAAGATGCTACGAAAAATTAAATCAACGGCTTGCCAGGGTCTGGTTAATCCGGGTCAATAGCTCTGGCATGGAGAGGGGCGTTGGTAGTACTTCTGTGGCGATCGTACTCCATCGTTCAATGAACTCTTGCACCTCGCTCGGCGTGGGCGTTGTTGATTGAGTATGGCAGTTCCAAACCAAAATTGCAGGTCTGGGGGCAAGTCCTTCCAGAGTTTGAAACATTTCCAGGAAGAGGGGATGCATTTGCCTGGAAGTGGGGGCACAGAAAAGAAGTAGATCAACGCTGTGATGCTCTAACTGCTGCACAATTTCCTGCCAGGAGTGCCCAACAGAACTGCGGAACCCAGCAATTTGCATATAGTGAACCAGAGCTTGGAGCGATCTCGGAGATCTGGGAGCATGGGTTGAAGAAACGTGCTGATGCAAATCTGACGGAACTGATAATGCCCAATCTACTTCTAGCGTTGAAATATCAGCCACCAAAATATTCGGTGTCCAATGAATTCCGGCTGCCATTTGAATAGCTTGCCAAAGCGCGAACGAGTCACCTGTTGTGTTAGGCGTTTGAGAACGGTGGGACAGAGCCAAACAAGGGAACACCGCTAGCCCAGGAACCAAATTCGCAGCATAGGTAATTTCTGCCGTTAGGGTGATGAGGGGCAGGGCCGCCAGTGCCGGATATAAACTGAGCTGTTTCAAATACCCTGACGGGTCAGCAAATGTACCATCGAGAAGAATCACGTTGGGCTTCCAGACTTGGGACAACAAGTTGGCTTGCTCCAGATCATCAACTTCTAACACTCGACAATGGTGAGCATGAAGTAAGTTGTGCAAGTCTTCCAGGTTGGCAAACACAGGTAGCGGCGGGAACGCGACATGCGTTAAGTCAGCAGTATCATGCAAATACAAAACGGTTAACGGACTTGACTCATGGGTTGATGACACAGTTGGTGTTTGATCAAGCAACCGCTCCAAGCATCGTCTTACACCTTCCGCCTGAATCGGCACACTTAAGAAGGCATTGGCTCCATTTTGGAAAGACTGTTCTTTGTCAACCCGTGTGGCTGTGATCACCACTGGAATGTGGCGCGTTTCTTCATCTGCCTTCAATAAGGTCAACACATCCCAACCCGACAGTAACGGCAGGATAGGGCTGAGAAAAACGATCGCAGGTTGGAGCCGCCGAGTTTTTTCCAGAGCCTCTGTGCCAGAACGGGCGATCGCCACCCGGTATCCCAAACGTACCAACTGTTGAGACAGTTCCTCAATCAACGCTGCGTCCGACTCCACCAGCAACATCAGCCGATTGTTTGCCGTAATGGAGGTAGAGGGTTTGCTTGTAACCGCCTTGACAGGGTTAAATGCTTCCGTTGTTTGGGGAGGGTGAGGAGGTAAGAGCAGCGTAAACTGACTCCCTTCTCCTTCAACTGAGGTAAACGTCACATCACCGCCATGCAGCCTGGCCAATCGCTGCGTTAAAACCAACCCCAAACCCGTTCCTTCAAACTGGCGAGTGAGTGGTGTTTCTAATTGTTGAAACTTTTGGAAAATCAGGTGCTGCTTATCGGTTGGAATGCCAATGCCCGTGTCCCATACATTAAAGGCAATCCAGCCTTCCCATGCCTCAACCGTCAACCCGATCGCCCCTCCAGGTTCTGTAAACTTCAGAGCATTCGATAGTAAGTTAGACAGCATTTGGCGGAGGCGCAGTTCGTCGGCCGTTAGACTTTCCAATCCAGGTTGAATTGTCAGGTCAAAGCAAATGGGCGGAGCAACCGGAGCCGTTTGATCATCAGATTGCTCAGCCGCATGGAGCTGTTGAGCTTGATGATATGCCGCTCGGCAAACTTGCTCAATCTGTACTGACTCCATTGATAGTTCTAGCTGCCCCGTTTCAATGCGCGTCAGATCCAGAATGTCATTAACAATCAAAATCAGATGGCGACCGCTCTGATAAATCAAATGGGCATAGCGAGATTGCCGATCGTTTAGCTCACCCAACATCTGATTCTTCAGCAAGCTAGACAAACCCAATACCGCCGTCAAAGGCGTTTTTAGCTCATGGCTAATGCAGGCAAGAAACTCATCCTTCAACCGATTCAGCTGCACCAAGTCGGCATTTTTAGCGGCCAATTCCCTGGAAATTTGGTGCTGTTCGGTAATGTCTTGCGCCAGCACCAACCAAAGAAACTCGGTTTGGGCAATCGATCGCCAGGCTGGGTCAGGGCTAAATCCGAGGGTTGCCAGCTTGAAGGGAGGCAGTGTCGAAGGCTGCGCCGTTGTCCTTCCCAACGAAACCAGGTCTTGATCAAACCCCATCCGATTTGAAGCAATCCCCATTGGAATTTTTAAGAACTTCCACACCCGATCCTGCCCGCTTTTCATGGGACAAAGGCACACACAGCCATTCGGCTCATGACTAATGCGACAAGAACTGGTGTAATGTACAACCGAATGATGGCCGCTTCCAGAAGCCTCAGATGCCACAAACGCGCCTTCCCCATGATTGGGCCCATCAACAGGGTTTTCCCAATCCTGCGATTCCAAAATCACGGCTGCTTCTTTGCCAATCCGCCCAGGATCGCGTAAGCCACTGACCTGCTGCCGCCATGCCAAATTTTGGGTAATAACCTGTCCTACCCCGGTTTGCAGCATTAACGGTACAGGAATGCGCTCTAATAGCTCAACGAGCGGATCAATCGTCGGGGAGAACGTTGTCGAGGAGGGAGCAGTGGAGGAAGGCGATCGTTTGGCTGAGTTTGATTCAGACAAGGCGATCGTTTGGGTTGCCAAAACCTGTAAAAGGCGCAAGCGATCGAGCAATCCAACATATTGCCCCTGCAAATTCACCAGTACCCACTGTAAAGGAGCTTGCCCCGCAGAAACAGACCGCTGTGAGTCCGTTGTCAACGAAGCATGAAATTGCTCAAGACTCCAACCCGTCGATACCGGAACCAGAGGCTCTAGTTGGAAAAGAATATCAGCAACCCGATACTGAGAAACGATCGCCGTTGGAGCTTCCAGACATTGCTGGATATTAGACATCCCCATCTCAGCATCGAAATCATTCAAATTAGGATAAGAATCAACCAAACTAGATGCATTGAGTTTGGATTGACTGGAGAGAAGCCCAACGAACTGTTGCAGGCTAAACGTGCCCACAGGAACGCGATCGGCATCGACCACCACAACCCGTTCATATCCGGACTGCAACATTTGCCAGACCGCCACCAAAGAATCCGTCTCGACGCAAGCCGGAACAGAAACAATAAATTCTCGGAGAGTGGCAGTGTCCATAGGTATCGCCAATTGACCCCTCAAAGGGGTTGTACAAATGCTCCGAAGCCCTGCTGTCCTGCATACTGTGTTGGCTGACAGTATCCTAGTTTACTGACAGTGTCTACTTGCAGTACCCATCACAGCACTCACCGGGTTAACTGACTTGCAGTGTCTACTAATGTACAGGTACACGCAGGTAGATCCTAACAACTTAAGGCATATCTCCAAATGAAACAGGCAGTACAAATACTTAACCTATGATCTGAACGTGCCATCTGTGAGATCATCTGAACCTAAGCTGTGCCTCACGTCATCGGACTATTCCAATTATGACCATCCCCTCCAGGAAACAGTGAATTTTCAATTACAATAGTTGTTAAGTATTCTAAAAATGTTAAGTTTTCCAAGCAGACTACCTTTTGTAGTACCTGCCAAGCTGTCGCTACCGTCTATCATTGTTTGAAGGCTTTGCGTTCTCCTCTTTCGATTTGCATTTTTTATCAGTCCGATGCCCTGGTTCAGTCACTCATGCAGTACCTTAGAGGTGCCCCATCTGAAGAGCAGGTTGGTGGGCGGTATGCGGTGATTCAATTCAATGTGGCTGAAGAGTTTTTTAGTTACTTGGGGCAGGGAACTCACCATATTGATTGTCTGGTGCTGGAAGATGATGCAGCTTTGCCAACCTTGATGGATCACCTGAAGCAGCAAGAGGTGTTTTTTCCCATCGTTATCTTGCGTCCAGATCCTGTGGACAGCTCATCAAAACAGGCTCTAAATTCTCTGGAGGATACTTCATCTGCGTTTGACTATTCCTCCAGCGTTCTCATGCTGGATACTGACCGTCTGAACCAAATCAGGTTTGCGATCGACGAGGCCATTAGTAAGTTTATCCAGCTTGTTCCCCATACTCAAACGGCAGAACCTCAAAACGCTCCAGAGTCGGCCGAATTTCCCACCAGCCGATCGCTATCATTGAAAGCGCAGCAGTTAAGGCTGGCCGAAAAACTTAAAGAACGGCTGGGCTATCTTGGTGTCTACTACAAACGAAACCCCAAAAACTTTCTCCGCCACATGACCCATACCCAAAGGGAAACCCTGTTGCGGCAATTACAAGAGGAGTATCGTGAGATCATTCTCAGCTATTTTTCAGATGCACCCAATTTGAACCAAAAAATTGACAATTTTGTTAATGTCGCTTTTTTCGCAGATATCCCTGTCGCTCAGATTGTCGAAATTCACATGGATTTGATGGATGAATTTTCCAAACAGCTAAAACTGGAAGGGCGCAGTGATGAAGTTCTTCAGGATTATCGACTAACGCTGATCGATACGATCGCCCATCTGTGTGAAATGTATCGACGTTCCATCCCCAGAGAATCTTAGAAACCTGGATGGCGTTTTGTGGTTGGTTGAAGCTGCGGCTTAGCAAGTATTACGAAAAGGTGTGATGATACCGCTATTTCATTAAAACGGTATTATGATGCCTCCAGATTCTCTCCATCTCCCATTAAGGTGTCGCGTGCTGAATCCATGAGTCCTTTAAAGAAAACCTACATCCTTAAGCTATACGTTGCTGGAAACACGCCCAATTCTGTGCGGGCATTAAAAACGCTTAACAACATCTTAGAGAAAGAGTTTCAGGGCGTTTATGCCCTCAAGGTGATTGATGTTCTAAAAAATCCTCAGCTTGCAGAAGAAGACAAAATCCTGGCAACCCCCACCCTGGCAAAAATCTTGCCTCCCCCCGTACGCAAAATCATTGGTGACTTGTCCGATCGAGAGCGAGTTTTGATTGGGCTAGATCTGCTTTATGACGAGCTACAGGAAGATGAGTTAGAAGAGTTGCAAGATCAATAAATTGCAGAAAGCATCAGCATCCATCTGTTTAGGATGGGCATCGCCTTGAGCGATCGCTTTCTCAGATGAGTTCTGGGCTAATTTTAGACTGAAAATGTGATGTAATTGTATGGCGAATCAATGTTCAAGAAGGCAGATAACCAAGGTGAACCAATTGTTTATACACTATAAAAAAGCCTTATCGTAAAAATCAAAAAAGCTGATCGTTTTGCTCAAGTTAAACGCTACCTAAATGAAATCTTCGGGGAAATCAGCCTTAGCTCAGGACACGATGTTCTACTCAGCAAGATAGGCTGACTAAGCAACTAAATATATGTCATCGTTTGATCAGCCTCATTTCATCAAAATTAGGGTATCTGTAGAATACTGAGATAGGGTACTAAAGTTCCTTCTGGTCAATTCTTGCCTCTGTTCTATAACTGCGTTAAAATTAAAAGTTTTGACTTAGGATTTCGCTCTTAATAATCTAAAACGATTACAACACCGCTATGACCCAAACGAACCAGGATGGACAACAGCGTAGCCAGACAATGGTCGGTGTCCAAAAGATTCGCACCATGATTGAAGGGTTTGACGATATTAGTCATGGTGGCTTGCCGATCGGCAGAACCACTCTGGTTAGCGGTACTTCTGGAACAGGTAAAACGCTCTTTGCAGTGCAGTTTCTCTACAACGGCATCACCCAATTTGATGAACCTGGCATTTTTGTCACCTTTGAAGAGTCTCCCGCAGACATTATCAAAAACGCCTATAGCTTTGGCTGGGATTTACAAAAGCTGGTTGATGAAGGAAAGCTGTTTATTTTAGATGCTTCGCCTGATCCAGAAGGGCAAGATGTCATTGGCAACTTTGACCTGTCGGCATTGATTGAGCGGATTCAATATGCTATCCGCAAATATAAGGCGAGGCGAGTGTCGATCGACTCTGTGACGGCCGTATTTCAGCAGTATGATGCGGTGTCGGTGGTGCGGCGAGAAATTTTTCGCTTGGTGGCTCGCCTAAAGCAGGTTGGAGCAACCACCATCATGACCACTGAACGAGTCGAGGAGTATGGACAGGTTGCCCGCTTTGGTGTGGAGGAATTTGTTTCCGATAATGTGGTGATTGTCCGCAACGTTTTGGAAGGGGAGCGCAGACGCAGGACAGTAGAAATTTTGAAGCTGCGTGGGACAACCCACATGAAGGGAGAATATCCCTTTACCATTACTAATCAGGGCGTGAGTATTTTCCCACTGGGGGCCATGCGCCTTACTCAACGATCGTCCAATGTGCGCGTTTCTTCGGGAGTCAAAACGCTAGACGAAATGTGTGGTGGTGGTTTCTTCAAAGACTCAATTATTCTGGCAACGGGAGCCACCGGAACCGGAAAGACACTGTTGGTGAGCAAATTCCTGCAAGATGGCTGCGTCATTGGTGAACGAGCCCTCCTGTTTGCCTACGAAGAGTCTCGCGCCCAGCTATCCCGTAATGCTTACTCTTGGGGCATTGACTTTGAGGATATGGAGCAAAAGGGCTTACTCAAAATCATCTGTGCCTATCCTGAATCTGCTGGTTTGGAAGACCACTTGCAAATCATTAAGTCTGAAATTGCTGAGTTTAAACCGTCTCGAATTGCGATCGACTCTTTATCGGCATTGGCACGAGGGGTGAGCAATAACGCCTTTCGGCAATTTGTCATTGGGGTGACGGGGTTTGCCAAACAGGAAGAAATTACCGGCTTTTTCACCAACACCACCGATCAGTTCATGGGGTCGAACTCCATTACCGATTCCCACATTTCCACCATTACAGACACAATCCTGCTGCTGCAATATGTCGAAATTCGGGGTGAAATGGCGCGGGCAATCAACGTCTTTAAGATGCGTGGCTCCTGGCATGACAAGGGCATCCGAGAATATGTCATTAGCGGGCACGGGCCTGAAATCAAGGACTCTTTCCGCAACTTTGAGGGCATCATTAGCGGTTCACCGTCTCGAATTGCGATCGATGAAAAGAATGAACTGTCCCGAATTGTGAGAGGGTTTCAGGATAAATCGGGAGATGAGGATAATTTGTAAGTGAGGAGTGAGGAGTGAGGAGTTGAAGAGGGAGCCTGTCCAGAATTTTGTGTCAAGTTGCCCTGAATTAGAATGCTCATTTTAGGAGAAGCAAAACAGACCCAAACTCTTGTTTAACACTTAATCAATCAGGACACTTAATCAAGTTTCACACCTGCTCCTGCGGAATGGCAAGATGCGAATCTGTATCTGCTTGTATCATTCACAGAGCAGGACTCCCTATGTCTCGGTATTCACCTAAACTTGTTTTGGCTGCCACGTTTAGTCTCTTTTTGTTTGCGTCGGGCTGTCAGTTTGAAGCCTCTTTTGGCACCGATTCACCTGAGCCTTCAAGTTCAACTTCTAACCCCTTTGCAGGAAAGCAGTCCTCAGAGTCGATCGCAGTAGCCGCCCAGTCCGATGTGCCCATTTTGCCCGCTTCTGGTAGCCCTTCAGCCCAACCTTCTGAAACAGCGGCACAGCCCTCTGATCAAGATATCGATCGGTTCTTTACGCTGTTAGACCGGGCTTCAACCGATGATGAACGGCTTTATCAGGAAGCAGCCGGAGAAGATAGCACATTAGAATTGGCCCTAGCTGCCTGTCAGGATTTGGAGGCAGGATTTACCTTTGATCAAGTAATTGATGACTTGGTTCAAGGTTTACAAAGTGGTGGTTTAGAAGGCGAAGAATTGAATAATGTTGCCTATTATTCAGGCAAAGTTATTGGTGCTGGAATTGCTACTTTTTGCCCCCAATATTTATCAGAAATTAGCTAATATTTTGAAGTATCGCAATACAAAAGCTAATTAGGGCAGTTTCGTGTTTGAGTTTCAGCAACCTGAGATTGTCCTAATCGATTCATCCGTTGCCATATTTTGTCTATCTAAAAACTTAAGTTGCTGATATAGCATTTGGATGCGTGGCAGCTCTTTCCCCGCTTGCTGCACCATGCGGAGCGGATTCCCGAAAATCGCTTCTACTTCCAAAGGACGTTTTTCATCGTAGTCAATTTTCATGCTGGTGCGATAGGGCTTCATCTTGACCGTATATTCCAGCATCGTTTGAATAAAAGCTCCAGGAACCTGTCGATCGCCCTCCCCGCCCAGATGGGAAACACAAGCCTTTGCCCCTGCAACCACTTCCTGCATGAGCTGCTCGGCAAGCTGACGAATTTGCTCATCTGCCATCATTTGTTGCGTTGTGGCATTTAGAACAACTGACAACCCATTGAACGGAATATTCCAAACCAGCTTTTTCCATCGTGCCAAAAATAAGTCTTCGGCGGGTTCGATCGGAATGCCTGCCCGTTCAAAATCTGCTGCAATCTGCCGCATTCGCTCTGTCATGCCACAGGGAGCGTAATCAGGGGCATAATCTCCTAGCGTAATTTGTTTATAGTCCAGGTGATGAATTTCCCCCGGTGCCGTTTTATTAGAACAGAGAAAGCACAGCCCTCCCATCACGCGATCGGCTCCAACGATTTCTGCAATTTCTGTTTCAATGCCTAACCCGTTTTGCAAGACCAGCACCACGCCATTTTCTTTGAGAACTGGCGGCAAAAGTTGGGGCAGCAAATGATTTTGTATGGTTTTCAGTGAAACAATCACCACATCACAGGCTGGCATTTGGTTCACCGTTGAGTAGGCATGAACCTGGGGAAGGGCAAAGTCACCATCGATCGAATGAATGACCAGACCGCGTTCTCGCACATGGTTATAGTCTCGATGGAGCAAAAAGTGAACCTCACATCCAGCCTGTTGTAATCGGGCACCATAAAAACCGCCTAAGGCTCCTGTTCCTAAGATGGCGTAGGTGCGGGGAGTCGGGAGTGGGGAACGGGTTGGGAGTGGGGAGTCGGGAGTCGGGAGTGGAGCAGCCATGCATAAAGATCTGGATCAGAAAAAGCTACTGGATCTTATCTCTACCTCGACTAACGAGCGGTTAATGCCTGAGCATCCCAACTGCCAGATGAAGAAGTGACAAGATCCAGTTCAAAGAGATTGGATTACAAATGAAAGTTTAAACGAAACGGTATGGCAAACGGCCACCCTAAGTTTTAGCCTTTCATCCTTAAACCTAACGTCTGCCGCGATAGGGCACTTTGTTCAAATAATCAATCTCAGACGATCGTACGCTTTGGGCATAGTTGCCTTTAGGGGCGATCGAAGCGGCAATTTCCCGGAACTTGCGAGGATCACCTTCGGCAAGTTGACGCTCCTGGAACTTGCGAGAGTAGAACTTCTCGACCACAAACCGCCAATCGGTTTTGACTGTACCCACTTTTTCCTGGAAGTCTTCACCGTAGCGAGGAGTCACCAGGTTAAAGGGCCGACCTTCCATGCGCTTCCGCTGATAGGGAACGGTAAAGTCACCAAAGGCATTGGTGTATTCTTCACTGTCCAGCAGAGCATCAATGAAGCCATAGTAGCCCAGGGTTGCCACCTTAATTGACCAGGCAATTTTTTCTTCCTGGTTGTAGGGGGCCCGGCCCAGCAGCCGCTTCAGGCAGATTTCCACCAAACGATAGTTATCGTTGACTTCAACCACCTGGCTATAAAACCGCTCAGACTTAGCCAATCCCCGGATGAAGTCACGCACGGTAATCACCCGATTCTTCAACTGAGATTCTAATGCCGACTGGCGGTTAAACTTCAGCGTTTGGTGTTCGCTGAAAACCTGACGGTAGGATGCCCAAATGATTTGCTGCATTTCTGGGTCAGAGGCAGCATCCTCAAGGCGATAGATGTATGGCGTATCTTCGTCTTCGTCTGCCTTGCCAAAACTGGCAACACGCTGGTTTTGAGTGGATGGTTTGTAGTTAAGCAACGGCAGTGCCATGCTAAATCTCTCCCTAATTGTGTGATGGTTCTGTGTGATGGTTTAACGAAATGCCGATTCGCCAACTCAGATGAATTTTTGACAGGCATCAGCAAATCTGTAGTTTGAAAAAACAGCTAAAAAGACAACCGCTTTGGCTTATTATCCCAAGGATTGTGCCGGTTTGCTGCTCGTTGACACCTATCCGGCCGGATTTGCGGCAAAAGCGGCAACCAACAACATGACGGAGCAAAGCAACACCAGCAAAAGCAGTACACTGGACACCCGCCCCCAATTGGTCGATCGCAAAAAGGTTTGCAGATCAAACGGTTGGTCAAAGTTAAGGTTAAAGCGTCCAACGGGCACAAAGGGCTTTTGCTGCGGCAACCGATCGCGGTAATCGGCACCATAGCGGGGGGTAAAGCTAAAGGGGCGTTCTGCCATCCGTTTGCGCTGATAGGGAACCACATTATCGCCAAACGCGCGATCGTATTCTTCGCTATCGAGCAGTGCATCCACAAACTGTTCCCAGCCCAGCGTAGCAATCTGCACCGACCAGGCAATTTCCTCATCGTGGTTGTAGGGTGTCCGTCCCAGCAGCCGCTTTAAGGACAGTTCTACCAAACGATAATTATTGTTCGGCTCCACCACTAGCCGATAAAACCGCTCCGATTTAGCTAAACCCCGAATAAAATCACGAACTGAAATCGATCGATTTTTTAACTGCGTCTCCAGGGAAACCTGACGGTTAAATTTCAGTTGCTCCTGCTCATTAAACACCTGACGGTAGGCCGCCTGAATTAGAGCATCCCTCTCGGCTGAAGAGGTGGCATCCTCTAGACGGTAAATGTAGGGAGCATCCTCATTCAGGTCAGCAAAACCAAAGCTTTGGACTCGCTGATTTTGTGTGGTGGGTTTGTATTCCAGTAAGGGCAGTGTCATGTTAGACCTTCCTTTGAGGTAAAAGAGGGGGCAACAAAGCGTGCCCACAGCATTAACGCACTGGGAAACTGGCCACAGGGTTGACTGAAACCGGCACTCCAGCCTTGGAACTGCGGCTCATATCAGGAATTTGGATGCGATCGGTCTGCACAGTGTTGTATTGAGCCGGCGTAATTTGAATGGAACGAGCCATATCCAGGAAATTGCTGATTTTACCGGGCTTATAGCTCTGTTCATCCAGACGATCGCGCCAATAATCGCCATAGCGAGGAGTCACCAAGTTAAAGGGCCGATCCTTATAGCGACGACGCTGATAGGGAACCGTCGTATCCCCAAAGTTGGTGGTATACTCATCGCTGTCCACAACCTGATCCACAAAGCCATCAAACCCTTCGGTCGCAATTTTGATTGACCAAGCCAACCGTTCATTCTGGCTATAGGAAGCTCGCCCCAGTAACCGCTTCAGAGTGACATCCACCACCCGGTAATTAGAATTGGTTTCAATCACCAGCTTGCGGTAGGTTTCAGACTTTGCCAGTCCACGAATGAAATCCCGGACGGTGATCACCCGATTCTTTAACTGCGACTCCAGATCACCCTGCCGACTGCTCTTTAGGATGACGTGCTCACTAAATACCTGCCGATACGCTGCCCAAATCAACTGTTCTAAGTCGTTGTTATCCGTGCAATCTTCAAGGCGATAGATATAGGGCGTATCTTCACCCGGAATTTCATATCCTGGAACCCGATGGTTCTGGGAAGTGGGATTGTATGTGAGTAAAGGAATAGGCATAGTTTTCTAATGATGAGTTTTCAAAGAACTGAAGACCAAGCAAAAAGCAGGAATGGAGAGCTAGGTTAGAAAGCACGATCGGGAGAGAAGTTATCCAACCCCCAATTCACGCTCCTCACTCCTCACTCCTCACTCCTCACTAATTCTTCGGATTCGTCGGCAAATACCGATAGGGCAGTGCCACTGCAACGGGCTTCACCATTGGCTTTACCGTATCCCCATTGCGGGTCATGTCAGGGATTTTAATGGAACTAGAAGTGGCACGGGCGACATCGCGCTGGGAGTCTAGCTGGGGAACGACCAGACTTTGGGCCATGTTGAGGAAAGACATGGGGATGGCTTGGCGAATCACCTTCTTGTCTAAATCGCCTGCCTGATAACGGCGCACCTGGTAGTAAGAGCGGGAGGCCAAACCCATTTCAAGCTGACGCATCCGCCAATACTCGCCATAGCGCGGGTTCACCAGGTTAAACGGGCGGCCTTCCATGCGGCGACGTTGGTAGGGCACAATGTCTTCGCCGAAGTTGGTGGTGTACTCGTCACTATCGACCACTGCATCAATGAATCCGTGCAGTCCCTTGGTGGCAATCACGATCGACTGGGCAATTTGCTCATCTTTGCCGTAGCTGGCCCGTCCTAAAAACCGCTTGTAGATAATGTCCACCAAACGATAGTTGGAATTCAGTTCGGCAATTTGCTCCCGGAAGGTATCGGTTTTTCCTAACCCACGGACAAATTCCCGTACCGTGATTGCCCGGTTACGCAGTTGCGACTCCAGAAACGGCTGACGGTAGCTTTCCAGGATGAGATGCTCACTAAAAATTTGCCGGTAGGCGGCCCAAATGATGGCGTTCACATCCGAGTCGGAAATGGCATCGGCAAGACGATACATCTGGGGATCATCTTCGTCCAGCACATCATAACCGTCAACGCGCTGGTTTTGAGTTTGCGGCTTGACCTTAAGCAGAGGAATCGACATCAGTGTTTTTCCTATCTAGTGAGTGACTGTGAAAGCGAGATCGATCGCGGTTCCTGGGCGATCGTAGGATTCGTAAGGACGGTAATTGCCCTGCGAATTCTGGCTTGAACGGCCAAATCAGACTCCGTTTCCGCCATTTGCTGTAGCCGTGTCAAAATCTGGGTGAGCAAATCTGGGTTGGCAGCCCTGCCAAGAGCCTCTAGCCCAACAGTGGCGGCATACCGGAGCGACCAGTCTGGCTCTTCAGCGATGACAAACAGCGTCTCCAGAACCCGTCCTTGAGCGACGATCGCGTCATCGTCTGACAGCAAATGCCATTGCAGCATCCCTAACCCCTTAGTGGCGGCCCGCCGAACGCTCGGAGCAAAATCAGCCGCTGCCGCAGTGAGCAAAACATCTAGGGCGCGTGGATCAGCAATGGCAACTAATGCCCGAATCGCCCAGGCTCTCGCCCCATAGTTATAATCATCCAACAATTCGAGCAACGGTTGTACGGCTACCGCCCCCATTTGCACCAATCCCTGTACTGCAACGGCTGCTGCCCCTGGATTGTTAAACCCCAAGGCCCGAATTAACATTGGAATCCCGGCTTCCGATCGCACAGACACCAAAGCCTGAATCGCCATCATTAATCGCTCTGACGAATCTGCTTGTTCAACATTCTGAATCAGTTTTTGCACGGAAATCGGATCAGACACGGGCATCAATCAGATAAATATTATTTACAACAGCTTGTCCATTAACTCCATGACACGAACGGCATCAGGAGAAAGCGAGGAATCAGACGGGATGACTTGACGCTCCAACACACCTTTTAAGGAGAAAAGCTTAAAACTGTTTTCGGCAGCAGCATTAAAGATTGCTTCGGCGGCGGGCAAGTATCCAACGGCTCCCAAATCTGAAAGGGCAACTCGTCGGAGATTAATATCACTGGCAGAAAGAGCCTGAATCAAGCGATCGCCATAGGCAGATTCTCCCGTGAGTTGGTACATTGCCCGCGTTGCGGAATAGCGTACTCGTTCCGTGGGATGCTGTAAGAATGGTTGGATTTGCTCGATCGCTTCAGATGTCCATTCTGTTTGCGGAGCCAGCATGCCCAATGCTTCCATCACTGCTTCGTAGGGCTGAGCTAAATGGGGACGACCCGGAATGGGATGTGCCCCTTCCACGCCACCTGCTAGCAAGGACAACAAATCTGGAATGCAAACTGGATCGCCTAGCATTCCCAGAGATTGGGCCGCCGCTTCCCTGACATAAAAGTCTTCACAAGCAAGACAGCGAACCAGACCAGGGACGGCCCGTTGATCCTCCAGCTTGCCCAACGCCCGCGCCGCATTACGCCGTAGGGGATACCCTCCTAGCTCCGTGCGATCGGATTCATCCTCCAACGCCGTGATCAATCCCTCAACAGCAGCCGCATCCTTGACACGATACTTTCCCAACCACCAAGCCGCATAATACCGCAAGCTCAGGTCTGCGTGGGTTAGGTTGGCGATCGCTTGCTCTGCTGTCAGTGGCTCTGCTCCGGGCGAGGAGGCTTCTGGAGAATGGGTGGACGGTTGCTCCAACATTCAGTAGACAAGTAGGATAGTTGAGGACAAAGGCAATCGACAAAGGAACAAAGTCGCACAATAGCGACAGAAAAACCAGGAAGCAGGGAAAGTAGGAGCGGTTAGCCATTAACCGTTAACCCAAAGAACTGCTCAATCAGAACCTGAAAGCTCAGTTTGCCTCGCGTTAACCGTTAACAACTAACCGTAACTTAGACCGATCTATTCGGCACTTTTGCCTGCACCGTTGCTCACTTCATTGCCAAGCGGTTCGATGTTAACGATTTTGCCGCCCATGCGTAGAATGCGCTGCATCTCTTCATTCATCCGGTTGTAGGGCACTGTAATGAATACGCTGCCACTGCGACGAATGGAGTAATTGTTGCGATCGGTTTGATTGTTCTGGCGAAGTCCGACGACTTCATAGCGAAACATCCGGCTGCCCGAAGGCGTGTTAGCAGAGCTACCAACCGCAGTTTGACCGAACATGAATCTGTTTCCTCCCAATGAGTGAGTTGAGTTCCAACAACAGAATGTGCTGTAGTGGGAAAGCATCCGGTAAACCAATCCGCTACTTCAGAGCTTTTTGCCCGAATGCTCAACCCCGACTAGGCAGGTGAAACACTGACGATTCTGCCACCTTGCCGCTGAACTTGCTGCATCTTATTCGACAACTGATTGTAAGGAACCAGATAGGCAACACTGCTCCGACGCACACTCGGATAACCTGCTGCACGAATGCCAGCCACCTCAATCCGATAAACGCGCGAACTGTCTCCAGCAACGGAACCCCCCAAACACTTGTTTGGTGTTACATCATCGGATGCCCGATAGAATGACCAGCCTGTGTTTCCTGAAGGGCTAAGAATCGATGAAGCCCGGTTCTGAGCTAAATCACGGGCAAGGCGAGAACTGCTGCCCTGAGCCTGAGAGCGATCGCTATTTGCATAACCGCGATACAACTGGAACATCCGGCTGAAGCCAACTGTTCTGGCCCCGGTGTGGAATTGAAAACCCCGATAATAGGGCACAATGCTTTCACCGAATGCAGTCTGATACTCCTGAGAATCAATATAGGAGTCAATGTCGGCATCGAAGCCTTCAGTTTCATAAAGATCCAAATGCAGGATCACTTCAGACTCATCGTAGGGAGCGCGACCCAGCAAATGCTTGTAGTTCAACTCAATGACGCGAGTCTGGAAATTGCCGTAGAGAAATTTCTCTTTGTACAACTCAGATTTGGCAACGCTGCGGACAAACTCTCGAACGGAAAGCTTGCCATTTTGCAGAAGGGACTCTGCACTAGTGAGCCGCTCTGATGCCATTAAATAGTCATTACCCAGCAATTGACGATAAACCGCACGAATAACGGCTTCTGCATCCGCTTCGGTGAAGTTGGGACGTAGCTCGATACGTGCGGCATCGCTAAATGCGGATGTTCCTAACCGGGAAGCTGCTGCTGTGATAGGCATGGGAATATCTCCTCCATCAAGCGAAAAGCGAATACTTAAGACCTAATCCAACCCGTATAGAGCTTTTAGAATCCAAAAACTCTATCGAATCTTCAGAGAGGTGCTGAAGGATGAAGAACAAAAGCAAATATGAAGAGAGCAATGATGGGCGGTTCGCTAATGCAGTTGAGAGGAAGGAGCCACAGCGATCGAAAATCTGATAACAAGAGAGGTAGAACCGATTTGCAGGGGTTCAGGCAAACGCAGATTTTTCCCTCTTTCATTCTGAAATGATGCAGAAGCAAGCAACATTTCTCCCTTCACCCTTCGCCCTTCATTCTCCATCCCATTAAACAAATTGTCTTAATCAACTTTAGATAAAACGTGCCCGGAAAAGTAAACCATTGCCAGAACCACCAGCAACCGCATACCTTTCCGGGCTGCACGATCTAACGACTAGCTAAGAGCGTTGATCGCATAGTCGATGTAGGTGTTCGCTTCGTTCGCTGCCTGACCAGACAGACCATGATTTGCCTTGATGTGCTTCAGGGCTTCAACGTACCAGCTGGGGGACAAGTCAAACGTGCGGTTGATTTCATCCAAACCAGCGATTAGGTACTCATCCATTGGGCCAGTACCACCGGCAACCAAGCAGTAGGTAACCATCCGCAGGTAGTAACCGATGTCACGAGCGCACTTGGACTTACCACGAGCATCAGCTGCGAAGTTGGCACCCTGCATCTGAGTGGTGTAAGGGAACTTCTGATATACTGCGTTCGCTGCACCATCGATCAATTGCTGGGCTTTGTTGGTGAGAGCACGAGCTGCTTCCATGCTGGCAACAGCACGCTCAAACCGTCCATTAACAGCTTGCAGCTCGGTGTTGCTGAGAAAGCGACCTTGGGTATCAGCAGCAGCGATTGCTTCAGTAATGGGGGTCTTCATGTTGAGTTATCTCCCTAAAATTTATAGTCCGTAAAGGTTTGCGTTCAAAAAAGGGTTGTTTAGTTGTGAATGATTAGCTGCCAGCTTTTAGCTCTTAGTGGTAGGTTTGCGGGTTTAAGCGAGTAGAGCAACCAACCGAACTAGAAACCAACCGCTAAAAACCAATCACTGAATTAAGCAACAGCAGCAGCAGCGCGATCGAAGTAGCTAGATACTTCAGAAACCAGGGCACTGCAATCACCAGGGGTGATACCAGCAGGATCGTTAGCGATCGAGATAGCAGCATCCTTCATTTTCTGAACACCAGCCGCAACGGAACCACCGGGAACACCCAGAGCTTGGTAAGTTTCGCGCAGACCGTTTAAGCAGCGATCATCTAGAACGCTAGAGTCACCAGCCAAAGTAGCGTAGGTTACATAGCGCAAGATAATTTCCATGTCGCGCAAGCAAGCAGCCATGCGACGGTTGGTGTACGCATTACCACCAGGAGAGATTAGCTGGGGTTGCTCCTCAAACAAAGCGCGAGCAGCGTTAGCAACAATTGTGGAAGCGTTGCTGGTGATGCGGTTTACAACATCCAGCCGCTTGTTGCCCTCTTTGACCATGTTGGTCAGTGCATCGAGCTGGGAGTTGCTCAAAAATTCACCCTTTGCATCGGCTTGAGAAACAACTTTAGCGAATGCGTCTAGCATGGACTCAATCTCCTAATCGTTTTAGTTAAGTTCGGTTTCGATTCAAACCTTGAGATTTCAGCAGTTTTGGTTCAAGCTGACTAAGCAACCTGAAGGAGTTAACAACAGAAAGCTTCAAGTCTCTGGTTTTTGACCGCTCTCTCACCCACCCTATTCAGAGCTACATACGCAGAGCCTGAACCGGCAGCTTAGAGAAATCTGAGAAAATTTCACATTTGTATGAGAGAACAAAAAGTCTTGATTTACCAGTGGTTTGAATTGTTTTTATCTGTCGTTTATACCCTCCAGGTATTCTTATACAACGCTGTCGGGTCTTTATTTGTTACAAGTTGTTGAGTTGTATCAAAGACTATAGAAGATTGTCTGAAACCTTCGTAATACAGTCAATCGAGCGTTATTTAAGCAAATAATTCGTTACATTTCTTTACAGCTAACGGCAGGGCTTGAAAATTTTGTAAATTTAACCTTTTTTTAAGATCCACCTTGAGTCCCGGTTTGAAAAGGATTAAAGCAAGCTGTTAAGAGGATGTAGTTCAAGTTAAATATGTAGAAGTATGAAATAATTTACGGACAAATATTTTAACTTTTGCAAACATTCCCAGAATTCCTCTGGTTTAAAGCCCTTTTTATTAAAAAAGCTAGGAATTTTTACCTATTCCTAGCCCTTCCAGAGCGATCGATCGCCTCGCTAAACTAGCGCAGGTTCAATCAGTCGTTGAATGATTTGAGATTTACCGTTTCGTTTACCGATCGGATTTTGCAAAAGATGTCGTTACAGGTGGAGAAGATAGGTTGCGCCTAAATTGGTGAGTATATTGACCTATCAAACTGGTAGATATTAAACCCGTAGCCAATGCTGTTGTAGGTGTTAAAGGTGTAGGTGTTAAAGGCTGCTCAACGAGAGGCATATCTTCCCAGCAGTGGCGACAGAAATATGTGATTTGATGGCTCCGAATGTGGCGAAGCAGGGTGGTGGAACAACAAGGGCAGATTGCCATAGGAATTTATATCTTCTTCTAATGTGCTGTTTTGATTGCTGCTGTGAGCTTAATTAGAAAAGATAAAAAACTAATAAAGATGACTTGGGTCTGCCCTTAAAGCAACAATTCCTCATACTTTCGGAGGAGAGAGGCTCGTGATTGTTGCGGAATTTATCATGAGGCTGATGACAAGGGATTTATTGCTGGTTCAGCGGAAGCTCCACATTAAAGTGTGTCCATTCGTGGTGGCTTGTCACCCGAATTGAGCCATTTAGATAATGAATTAGGTGATGAATTAGTGACAGTCCCAGCCCTGTACCGCCTTGCTGCCAAGGATCACCCCCTGGAATACGATAAAACCTATCAAAAATTCGATCGCGCTCACACTCAGGAATTTCGACACCTGAATTACTTACCTGTAAACAAAGCGTTTGATCCACCACTTTTGCCGTAAGCACGATCGCTCCTTGAGGAGGCGTATATTTACAAGCATTGTGCAGGAGTTCAGTGATGATGCGGGCAAGGCTGGTGGGATCAATCGTAGCGGAGGGAAGGCTGGATTCTAGATAGGCATATAGAGTTTGCTGTCGTTGACTTGCTCGGTCGCTAAAGGGCGCAGTGAGGTTCGCAATCCATTCTTTTAGAACAATTATTTCAACGCATTGAGGTTGAGAATTTGCGTATAAACGCTGTAAGTCAAGCAAGTCATTCACAAGGTCAATTTCGCGTTCACACTCATTTTGTAATATTTGTAGATACTTTAACGTTTTAGTGCAGTTGGTGTTTCGTATTGCGGTTTCTCCACAGATTTCTCTACCTCTATTCACTAACCTTGAAAGCATCTGAATGGAGACACGCATATTTGATAATGGCGATCGCAGCTCATGGGATACTAAGTTCAAAAAATCATCTTTAGTTTGGTTAAGATGTTCTACTTCCTGGATCTTTTCTTGTAGATTATTAGTGCAAGCATGCAGTTCTTTTTGTAAGTCAATATTTATTTGTTGTAAGCGTTGAGAGGTTTGATAACTCTGAATGAGATGCTGAACCCGATGCCGTAACACTGTCCACTGAATGGGTTTAGCAATATAGTCAGAAGCACCTGCCTCAAAAATTTGATGAATTATTTTTGGCTCATCTGAACCCGCAAGCATCATGATTGGAGTAGACCAACATTTTGCGGCTTGGCTTACGAACTGACAACAGGTAAACCCCTCCAAATGCTTCATTTCTGCATCAATTAAAACCAAGTCAGGCTGAAGGGTTTGGTATTCATTCATGGCTGCGTCAGTACTGTGAACCCCCACCAAGCGATAGCTGTCTCTTATACACATCT
>PVWD01000074.1 GCA_003003615.1 filamentous cyanobacterium CCP2
TAAACATCTGTGTTAAAGTACTTTGCTTTTTGAATCAGTGAAGATTAAAGGTATATATCCGCATAAAAACAAGGAGATAGTGATCTCCTGATCTCAACTACTCAGCGATCGTTCATTCCAATCGATCGAGTAAAGGTGGGCGGCGAGCGTGCCAGGGAGCAGCCCGTTCAAATGCAGCAGAGGCTTTCAGAACGAGGGGATCGTCCAGGTGTCGTCCTACGATTTGTAACCCGATTGGCAACCCGTCTTTTGTCCATCCAGCCGGTATAGTTGCCGCAGGTTGTCCAGTCATGTTGATGGGGAAAGTAAAAGCCAGCCATTCAAACGGTTCAACTTGCCGATCGTCAATTACTTCTGGCCCTTGAATGCCAATTTCAAACGGAGGAACAGCCAGCGTAGGAGTCAGGAGTAAATCATACTGGCGCATGAACTTCCACATTTTGTTGTTGAGGGCTTTTCGAGCTAGCACTGCATTTGTGAAGTCTTCTGCTGTCCACTGCTTGTTGAGAAATTCGACAAGATGGGGAGTCATTTTATCCCCCAGTTGCTCTGCCATTCTTCGCATTCCCACCAAGTCCGTATCCAGGGCAACGAGTGCCCAGAACGTATCATAGGGATCATCCCAGCCTGGATTTGCTTCTTCGACAATACAGCCAAGCTCTTGCTCAAAAACTTTTACCGCATTACCCACAACTTGACGCACCTCCGGATCAACAGCTGCATACCCCCAATCTGAACTGTAAGCAACTTTCAACCCTTTAATGTCTCCCTCTAACGCCTTCATCCAATCAAAGTTGGCAGCAGGTAAACTGTGACGATCGCGATCGTCTGGACCCGCAATCACAGAGAGCATGAGTGCGCTGTCGGCAACAGTACGGCTCATGGGGCCAATATGCTCTAAAGACTCCCAGCTTGAGACACCAGGATATCGCTCATCTCGGCAACCTGGATATAAAGGAACCCGCCCCATTGAAGCTTTGATGCCATACAAACCGCAAAAGCTACCCGGAATGCGGATCGACCCTCCACCATCACTGCCGATTGCAAACGGCACCATTTCTGTTACCACAGCCGCTCCTGAACCGCCACTTGAGCCGCCTGATGTTAACTCTGGATTCCAGGGGTTGCGAGTCGTTTCAAAAATAGGATTATGTGCCACACCGCTATAGCCAAACTCTGGCACATTCGTTTTGCCCAGAATTACGGCCCCTGCTGCTTTGAGTCGCTCGACTACAACATCATCCTCTTCAGGAACAAAATCAACGTAAGCAGCCGAGCCTGAGGCAGTGCGAATTCCAGCAGTGCAAACCAAATCTTTAATGCCGATCGGAACCCCTGCAAGTGGGCCAACCGCACCACCCGCTAAAATGGCTGATTCAATCTGCTTTGCAGTGTCCAGGGCGAGTTCTGGAGTTGGAGTGCAAAACGCATGTACAGTAGGTTCTAACTGACTCATTCGTTCCAAAGCAGCTTCAGTGACTTCAACAGGTGAAAGCTCTTTGCTTTGAATTAAGTGTGATAATGTAACTGCATCCAGACGGCAAATGTCATTAGCAGACACAGCTTTTTCCTCCTTCAATCAAAACAGTGTATTCACTCACTAACGTTCAATCGTTGCTGCTTTTGTTTTTTCTTCTCGCTCAGAGGTGGGAACATGTTGACGATTAGAACCTGAACCAAACAATGAACAAAGTAATAAGTAAGCCACGAACGTAACAGCAATTCCGGCTACACCAAATAAGAAGTTAGGATATGCTGCGTTGACGTAATATCCTGCGATAACACCCGCGATTACAGAAATGATGGCTGCCCAGTTTAGAGGCATTGCTTGATCTGGCTCAAAGTAACGCCCCTTTTTAATAAAGTAATAGTCCGCGATAATCGCTCCGCCGATCGGTGGTACAAGCAATCCCAATAGAATGAGAAAATTAACAATATTGCCAATTAAACCTGTTGCAGCCGCAATGAGTCCGATCGCCATACCAAAAACAGCCGCCGATCGCCAGGTAAAGCCGTGAAATGAATTGGTGAAGCCCATTGTAGCGTTGTACAGGCAGGCATCACAGGTCGAACCGTTGCTCAGAAAAGCAACAATCACAAGTGGAAAAACGACAAAAATAGACGAAGAATCAAAGAAATACTCAACGTCTGGATTGTTAATTGCCGCAGAAATAAATGCTCCTAGAAGCATAAAAATACTATTGGCTAGTAGAAATGCAACGGCTGTCACCCCGACAGCTTGCGCTCCATTCTTGGTGAAGCGGACAATATCTCCCGTCATTGTGCCACTAACGACAAAAGTACTCCACGTTAAGGCAACGCCTGTCATAAAAGCCATTTCCCCTGAGCCAGGACGGGAAAGTATATCAGAGCCAGCCGGAATCACTTTAACAAATAGATAATACAAGGCAAAAATGATCATTCCTGGTAAGGCAATTTGCATATATTTCGACATTGACTTCACACCTAAAACGGTGGGTATTGCATAAACAATGCCAATCAAAATTGTGATAACAACAAGACCTGTTGTTGGTTCTAAGTTAAAGGCGGCTCGCAGAATATCAGCTGTTAACCAGGTCTGAAAAGCATACCAACCTGTTACTAGAAATGCCAAAATCAACGTTGGTACGATCGCCCCTTTAGCACCAAATACTGCTTTAACCATTAACGGAAAGTTTAATCCCCATTTACCAGAGATATAAGCGATCAAGGATGAATAAATGAACAGTGTAAAATTACCCAACAGAATTGCGTAGATAGCATTTGGCATTCCTAGCCCTGTCTGAACTGTTCCACCAATGACCGCACAAACGTAAGCGATCGCAAATCCTGCCCAAATTAAAGCCGGATCTTTAAATCCCAATCGTTTATGAAACGGCACAGGTTGAGAATAGTATTCATCATGGGCTTCCGTGTCCTCTGCAAACCACTGTCTTAAAGTATTCATCCATTTCTCCTTCTTTGAGTTAATAGAGCATTCGATTTAACATTTAAAGTGCTTAAAATTATTTAGTGCTGAGATTACTCAAGCGTTAATGGCAAAAAATCGTCAAGCATTGATAGGCCTTAAGATATATCAACCGAGTAAAAAAAGCAGGAAAGAAAGGGTGAAAAAAAGGTGAATTTATTTTTGAAATTTCTCGCAGAAAATCTGTATCATTTGCTGCAAACTTTCGGCTGCATGCAAACTAGGTGTGCTTTAAAATCTTAATAGTTGCTCAGCTAACCTGTAATGATCCTCCTAAATCCCCTTTAAAAAAAGGAAATTTGAGCAGATGGGTTCCCTTCTTAAAAAGGAGGGTTAGGGAGGAGCAACGGCTTTGAAAACACCCCCTAGATCCTGGTGCATAAGTTTCGGTTCAACCAGCCTTTTCTGCTAGGTGTATCCCGATTTTGCATTTACATGACGAATACTCACTGGCAGGTAAGATGCCTGCGCTACGGAAATCGCTCAGTTTACATCAATGGGATGCTCCCTTTCTGCCTACCAGCCTTCCCGTTTATTCTGCACAAGGATTTGAGTACTGAATTTATTCCGCTTAGCTAAAGCGAATGAAGCTATTTGTAGTTGCCAAAGATTGAAAGGTTAACCCTGTTTAAGGCGATATCCAATACCATGAATCGTTTCAATGAAATCATTGGGCACACCTGCCATTCTCAGCTTTTGGCGTAAGCTTTTAATATGAGCTTTGACGGTGTTTTCATCAGGAGATTCATTGCAAGACCAAAGATGATCCACGATGGCAGAACGGCTTAAAACTCGTTTTCCATGCCATAGAAAAAGCTGTAGTAAACTAAATTCTTTGGGTGTCAGCCGGAGGGGATAGCCATGATAAGTAACCTCGTAGGCATTGGGGTCGAGGCATACTCCTTGCCATTCCAAAACATTGCTTGAAACTCCTTGTCCTCGGCGAAGCAATGCACGAATTCTAGCCAGTAGCTCCTTCAAATCAAAGGGTTTAACAACATAGTCATCTGCCCCTGCATCCAAGCCGTCTACTTTGTCGGATTGAGTGTCTCGTGCTGTTAACATCAGCAACGGAATCTGATGCCCTTGCATCCGCAATCTCCGACACAAGCTAATGCCATCTAGCTTTGGTATCGTTAAATCCAATAGGATTAAATCATACGCAGTTGTTTGAAAATGTAGCCATCCTTTTTCTCCATCCTTGGCTACATCCACGACATAGCTTTGATCCGTCAATGCCTCTGCCAATGCCTCCGCTAGCTTAGTATCATCCTCGACTAAGAGAATTTTCATGACCGGCACTACTCAACACAATATTGGTTAATTGGTGAGGTTTAGCGATAGCGATATTGCAGAGCATCCCTTAAAATGTGTGAAGATTTTGTATTAAAAAATACTTTTTGCGTAACCCGATCACTGATAGTTTGCATACGGGTTTTGTTAAGCGACTGATTGCTCTAACTTCAGTCATAGTGCAAAGCCGAATCATGGTTATGCGATGCCTCTCTCTCATCTCCCGCTACGTTCCTGTGTTTCTCACTCTGTGTGTGGGCGTTGGACTATCAACGATCGCCTCTATCAGCATGGGACAGTGGGAGGAAGAAACAAAGCAACAACAATTTCAACGGCGGGGTAATGGACTGAGTGTACTTCTGCAAGAGGGATTGGAAGAATACATTCAGGAACTTTTGACGTTGCGTAGTTTCTATCGAGCTTCATATCGCTTCAATGAAGAAGAATCCTTGCTTTTTATTGAACAAATGATTGCATCAAATCGGGGAATTGTGGCTTTAGGATCGTTCTCCAGTTCTCCAGATCATCATGATGCAGAACTTTTTCAGGGAAACTATCTGGCAATTCAGGAAAATCAATTAACGTCCTCAGGAGTTCAGTTTCTGACTGATTCAAAGTGTCAGGCAACATTGGAGCAGGCAAAGAGAGCCAGGAAACCGTTCCTTACGCATTGTCTGAAAATGAAAGGCGAATCGCAGAATCCTCTTAATTTAGCTGTTGTAATGCCGATCGACGAGCACGATTTAGAAGACAACAAAAGTAAAAATTTAAACTTGCATGAATACGTGTTTGGTATATTTTATCTACCCGATATTATTGAAGAGTTATTGAACAGTTTTAATTACGAAATTGATTTTTATATTTATCTAGCAGATCTTGAACAGGTTTTTCAATATGGTGGGCATTATGATACTAAACTCAAACGATTTTTACCTATCACAAGGGAGACTTTTCAACAAGGGATACAAAACGAAATTTCACCCTGTGAATCTCTTCAAAGATGTACTCGTACTTTAAACTTCATTGGGCAATCCTGGTCGCTGACTCTACTACCAGCACAGACATTTACATCAACTGAGCCAATTTGGGGCGCAGAAGCACTGTTGGCGATCGGGCTGCTTTTAACAGGAAGTCCGTTTGTTTATCTTTCAATGCTGATGGCTTCAATGGATCGAGAACGAGAAATTAGTGAACTTAAACTGCGCCTATTCTCGCTAGCTTCCCATGAATTTCGTACACCCTTAAGCACGATTCTCCTCTCTGCTCAACTACTAGAAGAAAGCGGATACGATTGGACACCCGAAAAAAAGTCAAAGAATCTTCAACGCATTCAGTCCTCGGCAATAAAAATGAATTACCTTTTAGCAGATCTGTTAACCTTATCCAGGGCTGAAGCGGGAAAATTAGAATTTAATCCAGAACAAGTTAATCTATCAACGTTTTGCCATAGCCTCCTCCATGAGGTGCAAAGCAGTGCTGATAAAGCATCAAAAATAATTATTACTGCACAAGATTCCTATGACGATGTATATCTAGATCCTAAATTAGTATCCCCGATCTTAAGTAATTTACTTTACAACGCAATCAAATATTCTCCTCTAGAGAGTACTGTTAACTTCTCGTTTTCTAAGAACGGTAAAGAAGTGGTATTTTTAATTCAAGACAGAGGCATTGGGATTCATACAAATGAGCAACTGAAAATTTATGAGCCGTTTTATCGCGGCACGAACACAGAAGGGATTGAGGGAACTGGATTAGGTCTTGCAGTTGCTAAAACCTGTGTTGATTTGCACAAAGGTCAGATTACCTTTGACAGCAAGATTGGAATTGGCACAATATTTAAAGTTACCCTACCTTCCACTTATCCTCATTGCAAGGGCAAGGTATTATAGCAATAGACAGAATAGTAGTATCCTCATTTCACTATCTGTTGCCCATAAACTCAATCGAAACGAATTTAGTTCTCAACTTCCACCAGTTTCGATCGCTGTAGATCTTTCATATTGCATAATTGCCCTTCACCAACTTTAAGATAGTTGCGATTAATTCCGTTGGCTCCATTGGTTTTGGTAGATGGGCTTGGAAACCGGCTGCAAGAGCCTGTTGCTGATCTGCCTCGCTTACATAGGCAGTCAACGCGATCGCCGGAGTTTGGTTCATTTGAGGTGTGTTGCGAATGTGCTGCAACAGCATGTAGCCATTCATTTCAGACATACCAATATCACTGATTAAAATGTCAGGACAATCCTGTGAAAGGCTGTCAATGGCAGCTAAAGCGGAAGCGGCAGTTGTCACCCGTGCGCCGTACAGTTCCAACGTCAAGGACATCATCTCGCGATTGTCTGCATCATCTTCAACCAGCAACACATGAATATTGTTTAACGCTTTATCTAGTGTAAAAGAGTGAGCTTTTTCAATGGGTTGCGTGTGAGCCGTGAGCGGAAGCCTGACCGTAAAGGTTGAGCCTTGGTCTTCGCCAGCGCTTTCTGCCTGGATGGTTCCTCCATGCATATCCACAATTTGCTTAGCGATCGCCAGTCCTAACCCCAACCCTCCGAATACTCTGGTGGTTGTGCTGTCTGCTTGCCGGAAATGGTCAAACACATGAGGAAGGAAGTCAGCCGCGATTCCTTTGCCAGAGTCAATGATCCGCAGAACCGCTTCTGCATCAACATAGTTTAGTTGAAGGATGACTTGCCCACCTTGAGGCGTAAACTTTACAGCATTAGAAAGCAAGTTCCAAATGACCTGTTTGAGACGATTGAAGTCAGCCAAAACTTGAAAGGGACTACTATCTAACTGAGTTTGAATTTGAATTGCTTTAGCAACTGCCGCCGAATCAACCGTTTCCAAAGTTTCCTCAATCACTGGAATCAGATGAACCGGAGCCATATCCAGGATAAGTTTATTTCTGAGAATGCGAGAAATGTCAAGCAAATCATCAATCATTTGAGCCTGTAGCCGGGCATTGCGTTCGATCGCCTCCAGCGCACGACGAGTGGTGGTTTCGTCCAGTTCACGGGACAGCATCAACTTTGCCCAACCCAGAATCGGATTTAGCGGCGATCGTAATTCATGGGAAAGAACAGCCAAAAACTGATCTTTGAGTTGATTGGCTCGTTCTGCGGATTCTTTGGCAGTTTGTGCTTCAATGCGTAGGTTTCGTTCGAGGCGTTCACTTACAACTTTCTGCGTTGTTTCATGGATTGCAATAAAAATGCCGCCAATCTTACCAGAAGCTTCCCAAATGGGAGTGTAGGAAAAAGTGAAATAACACTCTTCCGGATAGCCATTTCGCTCTAAAACGAGAAGCTGATCTTCAGACCAAGTGGCTGTGCCTGTCTCTACCACTTGATCTAGCAAAGGGCCAGCAAAATCCCATACTTCTTTCCAGCAGTCTTCCCCTCGCTGCCCTAACCCGGTTGGATGTTTTTTACCTGCGATCGGAATGTATGCATCGTTATAAAACTGAATATATTCTCTGCCCCACAAAATCTGCATTGGAAACCTGGACAGCAGCAAAATCTGTAGCGCAACCTGAAGGCTTTTCGACCATGTTTCTATTGAACCGAGCGGAGTGGCTGACCAATCAAATGCCTGAATTCGAGCACCCATCTCTCCACTCTTTGCGAATAAATCTTTCAGGATTTCTTTTCCTGCCCGACCTTCTGCTTCTGCGTGATTAGCGATATGTTCTTTCATTAGCTCACAATCAGAAAGAGGTAAATAGAGGTAAATAAACAACGATATTTGTTGACCTCTCTGACTTACCCCATTATAAATCCTGGCTAATGAGAATATGATTTGGGCTGTCATCCCCCTTAGGATAGAGATTTATCATAAAAAACCTCATCCTGCTGAACCTGTTAGAGGGAAAGGATGGAAAGCTTTTTGTAATCACTACCACTGAGCAAGTGTAATCGAAATGTAATAAAAAAGATAATAATTTAAACGATCGTTGCGTATGTTAAGACTCCTAAGGAGGCAGCTTAAAGATACTCCTGGACATTGATTGCCCTAGGAATGATTGAGCTGGGATGGCTCTTTTACGCCACGCTCTTGCTAATTGCCAGTTCTGCATTGCCCTTAAAGCGATCAAATCCGAAATGAACTTTGTATGACAATAAAACCGTAGACTCGTTCCGATCGAGCTTGGGGTGTCAACCATGACGCAGGATGAGAAACCCAAGGCACTCACAGCAGCGCAACTGCGGGAGGCTCTCACCAAACGGCTGACTCGCAAGCGGACAGTGCTGATCTGCGACGATGCCCACCGTTGGTCTGCCAGCCTGTGGTATTGGTTGGAAGACGTGCTGAGGGCGGAGGGTGTCCTGCTGCTGTTGGTGGCTTCACCCTGCCCACCCAAAGAACTGTTCGTGAAGATGCCCCGGATCGAACTCCCGCTCATCCGAGATGAGGACATCCGCAAACTGATGATGACTGAGGCGGAATCCTACGGCATTCAACTGGCAGCATCCGAAGTCGCGGAACTCCAGCAGCGATCGGGGAACAATCCGGCACTTGCCAAGCGGGTGATTCGTGAGACGGTCTTGGGGATTGCTGAGACGGCTACTGGCGATCACTACCAGTACATCGATGGGACACCGTTTCTCATCGGGCTGATTTCCCTCATCGGTATCATTCGCTTTGCTGGCTTGGGAATGGGCGATAAGGTGCTGTACGTCCTGGGGGGAATTATCACCCTGATTGCAGTGACGTTGAGGGGGTTACTGTATGCCGCAAACCGAGGCAGACGAAGGCTTTAGGGATAGTCCGTCTCTGTCAAAAATTTTTTAATTTTGCAGTCCATGTACGGACACGTATCTGGAAAATCTACAACTCAAATTGCCCAATCCATACTCCTATACTCTTTTCTCTGATTCAGATCTGGTATTCCTCTTTGCTGTGATGATCGCGATCGCCAACCATTCTCCTCCTCTTTTCCCCTCCTTCCTCCTCCCGACCGATCGCCTTCCTTGACATTCCCCTCCTCCTTCCCTCCTTACGCCTATGATGTCCGTCACCCATGCCGCGATCGCCACCGCCACCACCAGTATCTCATTGGGTACAGCCAATGCATTCATCTTGGGATTAGCCGTCTTGGGTTCCCAGTTACCTGACCTGGACAGCACTGAATCCTGGATTGGCAGACTGGCTTATCCGATCGCCCACTACATTGAAGAGCGATACCCCCACCGCACTATTACCCATAGCTTCCTGTCTACCCTTACCCTGGCGATTCTTGCCGCTCCCCTCCTATTCTTGTTGCATTGGCACTATTGGGCCGCCCTCATGATTGGGCAATTCACCGGATGGTTCGCGGATGCCTTCACGCGATCGGGGGTAGCAGCGTTTTATCCTAACCCAGCCCGATTGGTGATTCCAGGGAACCCAAGGGCACGGTTACGGAGCCAATCCCCCCAGGAATATTGGGTGTTATCGATGGCAGTATTCTTGTGTATCGCCAGCATTAACCTGACCAGCAATGGCGGCATTGTGGAGCAGTTTGCCAAAGGATTCTTTCAAGATGCAGCGACCGCCGTGCAGTTGTTTCAGAAGTATGGTTCAGAACGGCTTGTGACCGTCGAAGTGAAGGGATTGCAGGCGTATACCTCCCAGGCGATCGAAGACCGCTACACCGTGATTGAAACGACCTTAAACGACCTGATTGCCGAGAGCCAGACCAACGGCAGACTCTACAAGATTGGCAACTCCCCGGACGCACAGATCCGACCCTCACGGGTCAAGGTGCAGCTGGACAATTCGATCGCCATCACCTCAGAGGAAGTGTTGCTCAAGGAAATTCTGGTGGCAGACTGGCTGAAGCGTGTCCCCCAGAACGCCTATGTCAGTGGTTCACTGGTACTGGAGGACAGCAGAGAAGTCACGATCGCCACTGATTTTAGTAGCTATGACACGATTCACACCTGGGGAGGACAGCTTGAGTTACGAAATGCCCGACCTGCACAGATATTGGCGCAGATTGGGGAATTCTGGATTGTGCAAGGTAAGGCGATCGTTAAGGTGAGGCAGTTATGAAAAGCATATTCTCTGTCCTGTGTCTCGTAGGACTGTCGGGACTGTCCTATGGTTGTGCAGGACACCTTCAGGCGCAAACCCCATCCCCTTCACTGCCATCCCCCTCCATCATCACCAGCGACTCCACTAGCAACCGCCGATCGCTCGATGTCCGACTGACTTTATCCTCACCGGATGACCTCAAGGTGCAGGAGGGCGATCGGGTGGAGCAGGGGCAGATCCTTGCCGATCGGACGCGCGACCGGGATCGGCTGGAGGCACAGCGCAGACAGCTTGAGATTCAGATGGAGCGATTGCAGCAACCTATTCCTGGTGCCTCTCCTTCCCGTCCGGTTCCAGAGGTGGCAGGTTTACCTCCAGCGAGTTTTCTGAGCCAGGTGGCAGAGATTGAACGGGCACGGCTCAAGGTGGAGCAGGCAGAGCGTAACCTGATGCAGCAACAGCGGATGCTGGATATGCTCTCTTCGATGCCAAGTGCCAGTCTCCCAGAGGCGACCATTCCCCATGAGACGGAAGTGTTGGAGCAACGCAGGCGGGAATTCACCCAGGCGCAGGCGGACTTACAACTGGCTGAGGCAAAACTGACTCAGGCTCAGGCAGAGCGGCAGCATCAAGAATATGTTCACTCCCTGGAGATGAGTAAGCGGGCGATCGCCATCCAGCAGGCAGAGATCCAACGGCAACAACAATTCCAGGAGCAGCAACGCCAGGAGCAGGAACGAGCGTTTCAGGTGGCGCAGATGGAGGAAAAGATAGCGGCTTTGAATGCCCAACTCTTCCAACTATCAGCAGTTCGGAGTCCATTTTCAGGCACAATTCGGAGAATCAAATATGACGGGCAACAGGATCAAAATCTTATTGTGGTGCTGTCTCTCACTGCTGATGTGGGGGGCGATCGGGACACTGCCGGGGATGGCGCAGATGGAGGAACCCCCACCGACTGAGGAGTTTGAGGAGTTTGAGGAGTTTGACGAGTTCGAGGAGTTCGAACCCAGCAGCGAACGTGACTTAGATGCCCCCTTTGATACGGATCAAAACCCGCTCAATCCGGCTGGGGAATCGATCGATCGTTTAATTCAACTCCGCATTAATGAAGATCTTTGGACGGCAATGCTGGGGGATTTGCCCTGTTTGGATGTGTCAGAGGCTTGTGTTCGGGAGCTTCAGGAGATGGCGATCGGCAACTCCCTGTCCCTTCAGGCGATCAATGAGCGGGTAGACCTGGTGCAGGAGAAGATTGACCAGGCGAGGGCGAACAATCTCAGGACGATTAGCCTGGGGATCTTTGAGCCTGCGGTACGCGCCTTCTTTGAGATTGGTACACGCACGGAGATCCAGCCGGATGGCACCAGTCAAACCAGGCGGATTGGCTTTATCGATCGGATTCTTAGTTTCTTTGATAGCCCCCTCATGGGAATTAACGACATCTTTGCCCAGTTGGGTTTACCTCTGTTTCGGGCAAGCATCGGCGGCAGTGCGGAGATGCAGAATCGTCAGATTGCGATCGCTGACCTAGAGGTGAAGGTGGCGGAGATTCAGAATAAGCGGGGGGAACTGGCGCAGGCGATTCGGGAACAGGTAATGCTGCAAGTGTTGGACTTTGATACCTATCGGCGGGAGTTTCAGATCTCCCAGGAGGTGACGCGCCGTGACCTGTTACGTTTAGCCATTCTGGAGCAGGGCTATCGCTTCAATGCGGAGGGTAGTCTCAATACGCCTCAATACCTGGCTCAGATCAATGCTCTGGACAATCAAAAAGCCCAGACCTATCGATCGTGGGCACGGATGCGATCGCAGTTGACGCGGGTGAAATTATTGGTTCTGGGGGATGAGAGTTTTTGACGAGGAGAGGAGAGCTTGAAATGTATGTGTTCGTCAAATAGATCAGTTCGCTACTTCCAATGCTCCTCTAGTTATTGGATCAAAACCCTCTGTCCACTTCGTCAAGCGATTGTATTTTGCACCTGTTAAGTTTGCACCTGTTAAGTTTGCACCTGTTAAGTTTGCACCTGTTAAGTTTGCACCTGTTAAATTTGCACCGGTGAGATTTGCTTGAGTTAAGTCTGCCCTAGCAAGATTTGCCTCAGACAAATTAGCTTTCCAAAGAGCAGCTCTAGCGAGACGAGCTTCATAGAGCTTTGCATTAGCTAAGTCAGTTTCTCCAAGATGGACACCTTCTAGATTCTCCCAGTTCTTTCGGATTGCTTCTTTCGTTGCAGATAGCCCGATTTGGCATAATTCTTCCGCTTCCAAACTTTGCGCCCGTCGTGTTTGTACAACGCAATCTTCCTTAAGCCACCAGTTCGCTGAGGTCAGCACTCCATACTGCCCCGTTTCCCCATTTCCGTAAAGTAGGAATCGCATTTTCTCTAGTACCTCTCTGCGCTGAGGGCTTGCTTCTTGCCAATCTTCCATATCATAAGCACTTCCAAGAGCCTCAGCAGCAGCAAAACGAACGAGAGGACTGTCATCCGCAGTAAGAATACCTCCAAGCGCGTTGATAATGAGTTTGTGCATATTACTGTCATTTCTATCCCAGTACGAGTCAAGCATCCAAATCCCTGCAATGCGACCTTCAGGGGTGTTTGCAGTAGTAGCTTGACTAATCAATCTAGTGAAGGTTTCATTCTCCTGGTTGTTTTTTTGTAGTTCAAACGGAAGTATGAAAGATACAAGCCCTAAAATAATCGTTGCAACTGTGGCACTTGCTGGTATCAGGGCTGTAAAGAGTTTATGTTGCCAGCTAGCTTGAGATCTTAAATTTTCAACTTCCAGATACAATTTTTCTTGATCGAGATCTTTTAATCTCTCGTTCATAATTACCCTCCATTAAGCTAGTAGTCTGACAGAACTGTCTAAGATGAAACATAGACTAGGAGTGAAGAGGAGCTTGATTTATACGAAAGTTATCACTCAACAGCACAAACAATAGCTCCTACTTCCCGACTCTATTATGGGTTGAATCATTTTCTGCATTAGTGTGATATCCAGTGGCAGGATGCTAGTCACCTTACAAACAAACACTATAGTTTGATGATTGGCACGAGCCAGGGCCAAAATGTTTATCTCAGCAGTTCATTGCGTCGAAAATATTATTTACTGGTGTTGCGCAGGGAGTAAGTCGTTGCCTTAGGCAAGCGTCGGCAAGTGAATGCTTACTAGAATCGAATCCTAAGTTAATTGACTGACAAATTTTTTCTTGTAGATTGGGTTGAACAACGTGAAATCCAACACTGATCTACATTTTGTGGAGTTCTGCTGTCGCTGTTTCAGCGGTTTTGGCAGTTATATAGGTTTCTCTTATCAAGTATTCCCGAGGTAAAGACTTGATAAGAGAAACCCGTTCACAGGGATCTCCAGCGCACAATAGTGTAACCAATAGTACCTGGATCACCATTGGAAGTTAACTCATTCCAAAAACGAGCATATTCATCTGGCTTCATAGTTTGACAACCTGCGCTGCCAGTTCTCCAATTTAGCCCTGCGTGGAACAACATGTCGGAAGCGCCTAGCATTGGTTCGTGGGCTTCAAATACCCCATCATGGTCAATATCACGAATAACGGTTGTTGCATAAGCTGTAGGTACTAGGATGTTCCCAAAGTTCTGACTGAAACTCGTTTTGTATTCGTAATAACCTTCCTTTAAGCACCCTAAATCTTTTCTTCCGTCACCATTTGCATCTCGTCCAAAAATCGACCCTTGTGCACGTGGATCATTACTGTGTTCATACCAAGAAGAAGGTTCTGTATTAGAGCTGTACTGGAGACAACGCTTATTTCCATTGCCATCTTTCCAGAGCATAAAGGTCAGATCATCGTATAACCCTTTCCAATCATTCGCTTTTGTGCTAGTTTCTTTGCGGAATGAAAGTAGGTTGCGTTTATTTACTCCATCGCGGAAGATTCCTCCATGACTTAGAATTACTTGACGGCAGTAATCATACTTCTCGGCTTGAGTCAAATGGTTAGCAGGTGGCTCAACATTTGCTCTGATGCAAGGTGGCTCAACTGGCAGCCAACTCCGAAGCTTGGTATGTTCAAAAGCCTTTTGCCAGGTACGCAGATCACTAAGATTTCCCGTTTCTTGTAACCCCATATCGCGTTGAAATTTCTTTGTAACGGCTGTGGTTTCTTCATCAAATTTTCCAGTAATCATCAGTTTTGGATGATTATTAGGATGATAGCCACAACCATTTAGAAGATGTTGCCAAACGGCAATGGAACCAATGGTGTCTCTATAAATTTTAGGAGGTTTAGGTTGAGCCAAACGGCTATGAATATAGCCCCAAATAGGTTTTTCAATTTCTACCCAACCGTTGTTCAACGCTTGTTTTGCAGTAACGAGTGTTTTATTATCCAAACGACCAAGGATTTGACTATTGGCACTGGGAGCCGAACGAACGTTGGTTGGTGGCTCAGAATCTTGGATATACAAAAGAAATGACATACATCCCTCCCTGTTGTTTCCTATGATGTGAACTCTGGACATTTTCGTTAGAGCAGATATAAACAATCCCGAAAGTTAGCTCTTGCCGCAATATCAGGTAGAGAATTACGGTAAAGAACGTCCAGTAAAAGCTTCGAAGATAGCTGACGCTGCAATTTTTGCTAACCAATTAAGGTGAGCATCATCGTTTTTTCCTTGCATGAAGCCTAGCTCTAGTAAATGAGCAACTGGTCGTGTTTGACGAATCCAGGCTAGGCGGCCATGATGTGAATTTGTATCAGGACGTGCCCAGGAGTTGGCATGAGCACCATTTGATATGAGAGAACGTCGAACAAACTTGCCGATATCTTTGCTTTTATCAGATGTGCCATAATAAATTCCGCAACGGCGTGAAGCATCATCCAAAGTCAGACCATTCGCCGAATCACGATGCAATTCTAGTACCCAAGCATCGCCAAAGACGAACCTTCCATTGATCCACGAGATAGATCCGCTGAGACCATATTCGTGTGGCACGATTTCTACTTCGACACCATTTCGTTTCAATATCTCAGCGACCCGGTCAGTAATAATTATTGCTTGATCTCGCTCCTTGTGTGGCAGATTAACAGCACCTGGATCATTATCACCATGTCCAGCAGCCAACACAACAACTGTTGGATTTTGAAGAAGATTCAGTGAAGAAGTTCTCATAATAATACTCTCCTTGTGTTTTACAGATGTAGGAAAATTAGCTGTTGAATTTGACTATCCTGGCAGGTTAGTAATGCGGTAGACTCAATCAAATGTTGTCTGCTATTACTTAAATCTAAAGATCTAGGTTCTCAACTCAATTTGGTTGTTGAATCCTTGTCAAAGTTACCATCATCTTCTGCATCACTAATGTACGGGTTAGTGACAGATTCGTCGAACAAAAACGACTCATTTCCATTGATTGATTATGATGTTCAACAATTTCTACGAGTGATTCATGGTGAGAACCATCAATTTCTACGAGCGGTAGAGCCAGCTTACAGCAGCAAAGATAAATCACCTTTTGAATCAAGAAAAAACGATTTTGAAAGGTTCGTTAGGGTGAAAATGAGCTGCTTTATCCATATCTCCACGTATATAAGGAGGATTGGGTGCAACAGCTTCTACATCGCTATGGAATGTAAGGGTCTTTAATTCGACCCATCCGGGAGTATGACTTATTTTTTCGGACTTCGCAATTGCTTTTCCAAGGATTTCTGATGTGGGAAAAAAGTTTCCATTTATTCCGATAATCCCCTCGATATAAGCACCTACAGGTTTCCTTGCTTCCATAGCCTGATGAAGACTTAGATCATACAACTCTAACCATCCAGGTGTTCCTTGAGTGTCATCAATTTCTTTTTTTGAAAAACTTTGATATCCCATGCTTCACCTACTCAAAATTTAGCAATTTTGACAATAAAATTACTCTATTCTGCAATTATGGAAACACTCGTTTTCGATTAATTCATATTGTTGCAAGAATAGTATTGTCTTTGAAAAAATTCTTTCAACACCACGTGGTTTTTCAATGTTATAAAAGCTTTCCGAACTTTGGTTGACCAGATGAGTACTCTCACAAAACATTGGTCAACTGAAAGGAAGACTCAGCTTGCATGGAAATAGCTTTTACACACAATGATTTCGTTGAAAGTAAATCCTAATAAAGCTAGTATTGAACTTCAGTATTTCTTGAATTTCACAATAGTTGAAGTGTTACTACCTCTAAATCAATACTGCTAGTAGATGTACCTATATTGATTATCTTTCAAACTTTTGATAATCGGGATAAATTTAACATTGTGTATTTAACAACAATCTAATTGCTTTAGCCTCAAGCAAGCTCCTTAGACGATGTTTGGAAATACGGAGAGAGCCAGTCAAAGGCTCAGGTCAACCTGCGAAGCATCAATCGAACATGGCAATGTAGAGAAAGGCTTCCGAGGAGGCAGGCAAACGCTCATAATCGACATTCAACCGCCAACACTAATGCAGTCACTCAAATGCCTCCACATCCAAAAAATTATTGACAGTTCACTCAGCAGGCAGATACAAAACCCCATTACGACACGAAGGGGGCGCACTGTAGACCGTTAAATTACTCCAGTTAAACCAACCAGCCTCGGAAGCCCAATCACGGACACGGATGAAGGTGAATCTTCCCAGATTGCTGTTGTCGTAACGGACGGTGTTGCTGAATCGGGCAATGCCGCAGGTGTTTGCCTTACCAAAGCGTTGAGCTGGGGTGTGGTCAGTGGCGTAGACTCCTTGAGATGGCAATCCTCGCACCAGGATCATGTAGGTGGTTTGCTCACTGTAATACCGATTCCAGCCCTCGATTTCTGCCCCGATCGCCTCTACCCCAGAACCGAGTTGTGTCCAGGTGAGTCCAGGCTGGATCGCTCCATTGACGCAGACCTGGCTGGTCGTTTGGGCAATATTGTCGGGATTGAAATTGATTGTGCCTCCAGAGGGCAAATAGATGGTGATGCCTTCTTGTCTGTAGAGGCTGAAGCGACTGGTATTCCAAAACTGAACGAGGTTACAGCGATTGGAGTTGGGACGAACGCTGACGCGGCGGAATTGGTTTTGGTAGAGAACACGAATGAACTCTTCACTGTTCAACCCTGTGATGTAAAGGCGATCGTCAGGATCTCGAAAAACCTGGACAAATCCAGGTGTCGGGGTTGGCACTGGGGAAGGGTTAGGAGTTGGAGAAGGTGAGGGACTGGGAGTTGGAGTTAGAGTGGGTGAAGGAGTTGGAGTTGGAGTGGGTGAAGGAGTAGGGGCGGATGTAGTCCATTCATAGGGCTTATAAAAACTGAATTCTGATGTTGCGATGTTCCCATTGGACTTATATAGCCGCCAGCAACGGGCAGTAACAGCAGGAATGTAAACAAATTGCAATTCGCTGTTTGATGCGTTAACAACGAACAAATATCGTGTCCAGTTATTGCTACAGTCAGTCGAATGTTCAATGGCAGCACCATTAAAAGCATTTGCTGCATTTATCCCTAAATTACCGCCACCCATTGCAATAAAGCCAACAGTAACCGGACTCTCGAAGGTAGCTTGAATCCAGGATTCACCAACTTGAGTTACAGCCCCAGTGTTAAACGCTTGATCGGTTAAATTCTGATATGTACCAACTCTGCCATCAGCAATAGTAGATTGGCTTGCGGTAAAACGTGTATCAACAGGCGTAGGGGTTGGATTGTTGAACTGAAATTCAGATGTGCTAAATCGGTTATTACTCCATAGTCGCCAATATTGAGCAGTAATCGGTGAAAATCTGAACGTTTTAAAGCGAGTACTGTTGATTGCTGATACGCCGGAGATTTGGGTAACAGACACCCAATTAACTCCATCACTGCTGTATTGGATGAATGTGCTGTTAGGGGTTTCAGAAACTGCGGGGAGTCCTCCAACAGTAATAGAGAAAATTTCTACTGGTACACCGAAGTCTGCTTGAATCCAGGATTCACGGAGGTTTGTTGAAGTCCCAGTTGCAGTATTCCAATCATTCATAGATGAATAATTTGCAAACTGGGAGGAGCTGATCTTGCCTGATTGAGTGATACTCGGAGTCGGTAGTAATGGATTAGATCGCCCTCTCTTGCTAACTACAACAATGCAAAAAAAGAGGGCGATCGCCAGGGTGAACGATCGCCAAGGTTTCATAAATTGTCAGCCTCCTCTAGTTCCAGGACATGGGGTTGTAGCGGACGTATTGCCCATTACTGCCGCGCTGACACAGGGGTGGATCGGCAACGGTCAGGGAAGACACAGTGTAGTTGGTGCTGCTAATGGTCAAGGTAGAGGGTAAAGGATTCGCTTCTGTGTTGGAGAGGCGATAGAAGCCACACTGGTTGGGGCGAGCTGCCTGGGAGGAGTTGACATCGTTGAAGTCTACGTCATAGCTGATGCCGGGGCTGTAGCCTACCAGGAAGATGCGAGGAACAGAGGCAGTATTGTCGATGTAGCCCCCGGCTGTGGTGATGCTGGCATCTAAGGCAGGGGCAAAGGCATTACCAGAGCATCTTGGGAGAAGTTCACGGTTGGTAATGGAAGGCAGCGCAGCACGGGTGCGGGTTTGTCCGTTGATCGTCCACGAGTCTCCAATGCTGGGTAATGTAGAAGAAGTTGCCAGCCGCACTTCACCGCAATAGCCAGCCCGAATGCGACGGGTTAACGATTGATCGGTTTGAATTCTGGCACTGGCATCAGAAGCAAGGGTTTGGGCGACTGTACCAATCACATACACATTCCCCCTGGCATCTTTGAACACATCTGGAGGTGGCGCAGCAGCGGCAGGGAGGGCGGATGAGGCGATCGTGGCTGTTCCCAGTAGAAGACCTAACCATGCACGAACACGAATTCTTTTTGCCATAGATTCACTCCTCAGTTGAGGGAAAACTTACTACTGAGGGGAACCTATTCACCAACTCCCCCAGGAAACATCGAGGAATCTACGGAATAAAATGATGGACTGGACGATGACAACCTTTTGACCTACTATTTTCTACTCTGTAGACCAAACTTAACCATTAATGTTGCAAGATCCAGATGCTGAAATGGAGGAGTGGGAGCAAGAAGTCTTTGCGCCCAATCTGGCAACTGCTGAACAAAGATGTCAGAATATTGCCATGAATGTGGGACTCACCGAGGTCTTAAACGTAACCCAAAAGACCAAAACTCCCAATCGTTCCGGAAACTACACGTTCATTTGTTGGTTTAGATCAGAAGCAGGAGGCACCCCCAATGCAGATGATGACAATTCCTAATGTAAGGCAACTACCCAGGGTTCCTCAGCAGGGTGAAGTTTACTTGTCGGTCAATCTGGCAATGGCTGATCCGGGTTATGTATGGGAATTGGCGCGACAGTTGGGGTTCACTCCAGAGTTAGCCTACTTGCCGACCACTGCTGGAGTTGAAATCCATGCCTTACTTCATCACGATGTACGCCAGTTTAGCTCTCTCTTAAACACCAATGAGTTTGACGATCACATAGAGAGATTGATGGAGGCTGGAATTAACCCAGAAGCACTTCGATTTGTTTATGGCAAAGGACGGACGAATACAGGGGTGCCAAAAGCAACTGCTTGATTACATAACGCTGCAACAATGGGTGAACCACGGATGAAATGCAAATGAAAGGGAGTTTGCTGGGAGCGATCGTCTTTATGTTATTGGTGGCAGCACAGCCCTGGAACCAAAACAAACTTAACCAATTTACAGAAGGTTTTGTTTCAAACGTTGGTGCAGCAAATTCTGAAAGCTGGCAATTTGTCTCTGGTTCGATGGCTGATGGCGATACTTTCAGAGTCCAACAGAGTGGAACGGAGATGCCAATTAGGCTGTGTGGCATTGACGCACCAGAGAAGGCGCAGCCACTAGGACTTAGAGCGCAGAATTATTTGCAGTCCTTGATCAATGAGGGAGATGGCTCAGTCGCTGTTGTTCCGGTTGAGCGCGATCGCTACGGTCGTATGGTGGCGGAGGTTTTTGTTCTGGGAAATGAGGAGAAGTTTTTGCAGACGGAATTGTTGCAGGCAGGTTTGGCGTATGTGTATCCACAGTACGTCGATTCTTGCCCCAACTCAGAACCGATGAAGCTGGCAGAGGCGATCGCCCAGGAGGAAGGTTTGGGAGTCTGGAGTGGGGAGTATCAACGCCCTTGGGAGTTTCGGCAATCGAAGCGGGGACACTAAAATAATAGCTGCCCTTCCGTTACAGCAGTTTTTCTGTGGAATTGCGGATGAGATGGGTATTGCTCAAGACGAAATTAGAGCCATTCCACCAGTATGTTTCAATCTCAAGTGCGTTTGAGCGAACAAAGGAGTTTGCGGAGCAGTTCTGATGCCCTGTACTTTGAGGGCTGGAGTTGACAAGGATAAACCCATTTGTCAAAGGATGAATATTGATAAAGTTCATGCGATAAAGAATCCTTTCTAGGTAGCCGTTGTTGGAGGTAAATCCAAACGCATGAGAGGAAACACCACTGCCGCCTCCATTAGCACGAAGTATGACTATGACATCTTCTACGCCATTTCCATTTAGATCCCCATAGCGCAAGCTACTAAGTCCTGCGGAACCGTATTCATTTCTATAAACTCCGTCGGTTAAAGTTATTGTCCCAGATGGTCCCATGCCTCCAGGCTGCAAAGTGTAAGTAAAGTTTTGAAAATCTACATTCCGAATTGAATCATTAGCTTGAGCAGAACGTGTGATTCCTGTGAGGAGAAGAAGGACAGAGGCAAGCGCAATCCCTAATTTCATAGTGGCTTTCTTTAAAGTGGCTCAAATACCTATTCCTTTAAAGTGGTCAAATACCTATTCCTGATTTTCAGCCCTCCACCCGCACTAGTTCTCGAAATTCACAGAACCAAAGCAACCCTTTATACATACTTTGCACAAGTTGATTGGATTTCAATTTACTGTGAGAAGGACATCATCAAAATCATCAGTACTTAATCGGATTTTTCATTAGTTTTCCAACCATTTATTTCGATTGCTCAGCCCTTAGTCGGCTTGGTTAGGGTTGCTTCTACCGCCTATTCACCCTAATCAATTTCAAGGAAATAAAAAATGGGCTTATTTGATTCAGCATTCGCAACAACGACCGGATCAGCAAACTTGTCTCCTGCCGAAGCCGTTGCAGCCATAACACTTGTAATTGTGGCTTCAGATGGACATCTTTCGACTGAAGAAGTAAACAGCGTATGGCCCATTCTGTCTCGGATGCAGTTATTTAGAAGCTATTCAAGTGACGTAGTGGTACGAATGTTTAACAAACTTGCAGGGATTCTCAGTCGGCAAGGAATTGATGCAATGTTGCAACTAGCCAAAGCTTCTCTTCCATTTGAATTAGGACCCACTGTTTTCGCGATCGCCGCAGACCTCGCTTTAGCCGATGGCACAGTTACATCAGAAGAAGAAGCCGTTTTAGAACGCCTTTATCAAATCCTAGAAGTTCCCCATGAAACAGCGATTCAAATTATTCAAGTGATGGCAATTAAGAATAAAGGGTGAGTTTTACATCCAGAAAAAATAATTAATAAAGCTTCAATGTTTGCTCATGGGGTGTCTTACCGAATACGCTCCATGAGCGTTAGGATCTTTCCCCTGTGGTAGTTCCCTAAAACTAAAGTTTTGCCTGCCACTGCTGGAGAGCCGCATCGACGATCGCTTGAAGAGATGCCGTTTGCTCTGTACAGCCGAAGTGTAGGGCAATATTCGGGCTGAACCGATCTGCCACGTACTTAAACTTGCCACCTGTCAAATACTTGCGGGGATGTTTCTCTGGTGGAATCTGTTGCCATTCTTCCATCGGTTTGGCTCGTCCTAACCCAGAGGGCACATGCACCCAGTACAGTACTGTTGTCCAGTCTGTCCAAATTCGATGCCGTCCGATCGCTTTCTTGCGCCGATAGCTCAGCAGAGGAAGCCACAGGAATAGAATCGGGTCAGATTGTTTGCAGTCAAAGGACAACTCCACACACCAATTCTTTTGCCCTCGCCCATAGCCGATCGATTGAGCCGTTTCAACTTCCTGGATACGTGGGTCAAAGCGGAGAACCCGATCGCGCAGAGCCAGGATATTTTGCTGGACATCTGGTGGCATCGCTCCTAAAGCTTCTAGCAAACGTTGGGGTGGGGCAGGCAAGTCGTCGGCTGGTGGGAGGTTGACCTCGCTGTAGTTGAGAGGAATGGATGCAGTGTCGTGGGTATCAACGGATGAGAGTTGGAGCCAGAACCCGTCCTGCTGTTGGATGACCTGGAAGGTGAAGAATTCCAGGTTGAGGCGATTGTACTTGCGATCGATAAAGTTATGGCGGTGAAAGCTGGGCGCAATGGCAATCAGGCGAGCGGGTTGGGTGTAGTTGATCTGGTCTAACCAGGGGCGCTCCAGGGTGAGGCTCTCGTAGTAGCGGGTTAACTGCTGGACAACGTAGCGGTCTTCGTTGTTCTTGAGTTCAATAATGACAAGCTGGCGATCGGCGTTGGTGGCAACCAGATCGCAAATCTCCCCCTGGCAGAGGTACTGACGGTGGAGCAGCTTGAGGGAAAGTAGATCTGGGAGATGCCCAGCAACAATACTTTCCAACGCTCGTTCGTTCTCAAAGCTCCAGTGGACTCCAGTACAGATCAACATGGCAGCATACGCTAGCGAACCCGATCGCGAATCACCAGAAAGACAAAGACTGCGATCGTCAGTGTCAACGAGATGCCAAGTGCCAATACAAGAGTCACCCAATCAAATGATTCCATCTGTCAAACCGTAGATTGTAATTGAACCGTTGCTGATGCAGACTAAGTTAAAGCTCGTACAACCTTCTATCAGCGAACCTTTATCTACTTTACAAAGACATCGCCACAGTCCAGCCGATCGTCTGCCCAAATAGAATTACACAAAGGTGAAATATATTCTACTTAAATAGAATTTTATTTTAACCGTTTGGCATTCAGGAGTTACTCCCTTGACTGAGCGATTCATCCCCGAAAACGAGCTTAAACAGGCTGTACGTGAAGTGCTAGCTGAGATGCTAGGACTAGATGCCATCTCACAAGCATCTGCTTTACGGCAATGGTATGACACCGATCCGGCATATCAACTCCTGGGGCTAGATGATGCCGAACAATTACGAGAAGCGGTGCGCTCTCAACTATTGCGCTTAGGGCATGAAGTCCGCGATCGAAGAAAGCCAAATGCCAAATTACCCCGCTACCAGTTTCATATCGAGAAGTGCCAGAAACGACTCTCTGAACGCCCAGAACGTCGCTGGGCTGGTTAGGGAGCTTGAGGGCGATCGATTCGATGCATTTGCCGTTCAAACTCTTGAGTATGCTGATCTTCTGAAATCCATCGGTTGTACTGGTTCCAGTGAACTGTCGGGGAGTGCCCCATCAACGCCGCAGCTACCGCAACAGGGAACCTAAAGACGACAGAAGCACGAATTGCATAAGCATGGCGAAGATCGTAGGGAGTGAAGGGAACATTGTAACGCTTGAACTGCCGACAGGCTCTCATCCCATAGTCTTTGTAGTCATGGCAATTCACTTCAGGCTTTTGGATGTTCCAAAGCTGCCATTTCTCAACCCATTCTAGATACAGTGGAAACACTTTACGCGAATCCGTTTTGCCCTCCAATATCAACAACGCTCGGTTCGGATCAGCTTCAACAAACTCGCAGAAGAATGCCTCATGGGGACGCAAGCCGTAAGCAGCCAGCATTCCATAAACCCATTGCCATGAAAGATAGGGAATGCGGTCACGCCATTCAGCAATTAGGGAATCCGTTGGAACTTCTCTTCGTTGAGTTTTAGTCGATGAATAGTTACCTGAGTACTGGTTAAGATTAACGTTTAGGGAAGCGAAATCCGCTAACTTTTGAAGTTTTTGACAGGTCTGCTTACGATTTCGTGAGTCTTTCTCAGTGTTTAGTGCCACCGCAATCATTGCGCGTGTACTGAGCGGTTCATCTTGAGGTAGCCGCTTGTAAATCTCCCACCAATGTTCCCTCCACGTCCTCTCCTTCAAACTATGGGTGTTCATATAATGTTTCTTAAAGCGTTCAACCCACTGTCCTGTGGTGAGTTTAACAGACGGAACCTCAGCATTCGCAAGATAGTTATCCCAAGCAAACTCTTTACACGCCAGCATCGCTCCTAATTTTCTGGCTTCCGCTTCGGCTCTCTCCAGCCCCGCAGGATTGGCATAAATTTTCAGCGAAACGTCCTGCTGAAGGGGATGTTTTTTAGTCGAGCCTGGCTTGGGAGGTAAAGTTGCCCGAAGATAAAGCCGATTTCCCTTCTGCCTAACCGACACTCCAACTTGAGCAGCCTTGAGCCGAGCATTAATCGCATCAAGGGTGAGCTTTCCCTTTGCCATATCCCTCGTTCTTCCCTAATCTTTCCCTAAAAATCAGGAAATATTCTGGCATATTTTAGAACACTAAGACATATCATCAATACCTAAAAGCCTTGCCTACTGGGGAAACTGGAGACGGGACTGGCGCGATTCGAACGCGCGACCTACCGCTTAGGAGGCGGTTGCTCTATCCTGCTGAGCTACAGCCCCAATAGACTATTGCAATCATAGCAAAGGACATTCGATCGCCATAATGTTATTTGATTCCCCAGCGTCTTCGCCAGCTAGAAGTTGATTCTCGCTGAGAGTGCTGCTGTTCTTGCTGGTGGCGTTCCAGGATAGTAGGAGCAGTATCGCGGAGAGTTGGGTCACGGTAGGGAATGGCGGCGCGGGTTTGCAGATGCTCTTGTTCCATTTGGGAAAGGGGCGGGAGGGTTTGCCCATCGAAGGAGGCGATCGTCC
>PVWD01000336.1 GCA_003003615.1 filamentous cyanobacterium CCP2
AGATGTGTATAAGAGACAGCTGCTGAATATCCGCCTTCACCACCCAGGCTGGCTGATGCTGATACGCTGCCATCACCCGGTCAACTGCACCATAAATCGACAACCCCGGACGATAAGCAAAGGCACTGTCGCTAAACATCTGTTCCAACTTGGGATAAATCCCTTGAAGCAGAAACCGCTGCACAATCCGATCGCGCACCGTGGGAATGCCAATCAGCCGGTGTCCGCCCGTTGGCTTCGGTAAATAGAACCCTTTGGCTGGGCTAGCCGCGTAGTACTCCTGTTGCAGTTGGCGGTGCAATAAACGAATTTGCTCCATCGCAATTCCTGCAAACAAATCCGTGGTGATGCCATCAACCCCTGCGGCTCGGCTGCCCCGCTGCACCATTGCCCAGGCTGCCATCAAATGTTCTGGATAAATTTTCATCACTTGCCCCCTTTGAGGTGAGGGTTGAGGAGTGAAGGAGTGAAGGAGGAGATGGAAAGATAGGGAGATGGGGAGCACTTTCAATTGCGTCATCTGCCTTCTGCCTTCTGCCTTCTTCTGCCTTCTATCCTCTTGGGTTTACAGATTCATCGTGACAAATGACGATTTGAGCACAAACCTGAGTTAAGAAAAGAGAGATATGATTTCAAATAGGAGTTCAGACCTGAGTTCAAACCTGACAAATGAAGCCAAACTTTCCTGGAATGAATCCGTACCTTGAGAACCCTGAACTGTGGTCGGAGGTTCATTCCTGGCTAATTGTTCAATTGGCGCGATCGCTCAATCCGGTTTTGACTCCAAAATACAGAGCCGCTGTTGAAAAACGGATTTATAGCGATACGGTGCTGGTTGGAATTTCAGATCTTTCAATTTTCCGTTCTGGTGAGAACAACACTCAACTCACGACAACCCAAACCTTGAGCCAACCGATCAAGGTCAATGTGCCCATAACAGAAGAAGTGCGGGAAAGTTATTTGGAAATTCGTCACGTGGGGACGGGGCAAGTCATCACCGTCATTGAGGTGTTATCTCCGAAAAGCAAGCGGGCGGGTGAAGGCACGCAATATGCCAAAAAGCGGCGAAAAGCTTTAGGAAGTTTGAGTCACCTGGTTGAAATTGACTTACTCAGAGGTGGAGAACCACAGCCGATCGCAGGGCAGGTGCAGTCTGATTACCGGATTTTAGTCAGCCGAGCCGAGAGCCGCCCCGAAGCAGAATTGTATCCCTTCAATTGGCGTGAACCGATTCCCCCCTTTCATCTGCCGTTATGTCCAGGCGATCAAGAACCCATCATTGATTTAGAGGACATTCTCAATGCCATTTACGATGAGGCAGCCCTCGACCTGGCGATTGACTACTCCAAACAACCCCTTCCTCCGCTGTCTGATGCAGACTTTTCATGGCTGCGAAACCATCTCAGCCGTTAAAGTATAACCAATTAGCAAAACACACCTCCCACTCTTGTTCTATCCCGTTGCCCTATGCCGCGATCGGTCAGTGTCCACCCCGACCACAAGCAAACTGTTGCCCTAGCCCTGGAACGCAATGGCTTCCATACCCAGTCTGATTTTGCAGCCCATTTGGAACTTGCCCTCTCAACGGTCAGTAACTTCTTTCGAGGCATCAAGGTTTCTATTTCCACTTTTGAGCAAATTTGTGAAGCATTGGGACTCGACAAACGATCGATCGCCTTGCCTCGACAGTCACAGACTGCCCCAACGGAGCCTGTTCCTCCTAGCCGATCGAACGTGAACTTCTATGCCTACGATGATGCTTGGGTCGGTCGAGATATCCTGATTGCGGAGTTAACTCAAAAGCTGAATGGAACGACCCGGCTTCTGATGGTGACTGGGATTGCGGGGATAGGTAAAACTGCACTGGCAGAACGACTATTCATCGAGTTTCAGAATACCTGGCTGAAGGGAAATGGCAACGAAAATGATAAACGACTGATCCGCGAAAACTTTGACAATCAAGATCAGGCGACAGATTTTGGTAGCGTTGCAGCCCGTTTGTTGGAAAAATGTGGACAAGTTGTAACACCAGACGATCGCAAGGATGGGGAACGCCTACTCGATCGGTTGTTCCAACACTTGCAGCAAACCAACAATTTAGTGGTAATTGACTCGCTCGAATTCATCTTAAAAGGAAGTCAAGAGCAAGGATGGAGTGAGTTTGAAGATGCAGAGTTCGTGCGATTCTTTCAGCGAATCTTAGCGGCAGAAACGTTTCAAAGCCGCATCATTTTGACATCTCAAGAACTGCCAGCACAGATTGTAGAGATGGGGACGCGCTACCAAAACTTTTGGTTCTGCCAACCGTTAACTGGATTATCAGAAGCTGAGCAATATGCATTGTTTGAGAAGATCGGATTGGATATTACGCCTGAGTCCCTCAGCCGATCCTACCTGCACCGCATTGGTCGAGCTTATGAAGGACATCCCCTGGCACTGCGCGTCATTATCGGAGAAATTGGGAGTCAACCGTTTTATGGCAATGTTGTTGCTTACTGGAATAAATACGGCGATGAAATTGAAGAGGTCGAACAAGCCATTGCCGCCGCCGAAGATGGCAATATCACTGGGCAGGATGAATGGAAACTCGATCGCTTCACGCGCAGTTTACGGAGAAATGTGCGATCGCGCCTGGAAAAAACTTTTGCTCGTTTGCAAGCAGATGCTCGGACAGCTTATCTTCTCCTGTGCGAAACCTCTGTCTACCGTTGCCCAGTTCCCGAAACATTTTGGCTGACTCATTTAGAGTATTGGGATTGTGACAAAGAGACACAAGCGACTGCTCTGGAGATCCTCAAAGAACGCTATTTAGTTGAAGAGGTAGTGAATAAGCAACAGCCTCTCATCAAGCAACACAATTTGATTCGTAGTGTCGCGCTCGATCATTTGAAGCAGTTGGGTTTAGCCTAGTAAGCTGCTACTAGAGGCATCATTGAGCTAAATGAGTTGTGCAGCTTCACAGTTCTAGTTGTTTATTCGTTTGCTGATTCTTAGCTAGCTTCCGATTCTGTTCTTTCTGATAAATGGTTCTAGCCGTTTGATTTACATAAGCTCTTGCCTTCTCCTTACCCTGCTCTCGATGGATTTGTGCTACGTAAGGGCTTCCTGCAATCAGTATCAGAGCAATTTCTTTCTGACCATAATTGTCCGTAAACGCTCTCCGACTTACAAGATAATCTAGTCTAATAGCGGTACTTGCCTGAACATCTCGACTATATCTTTGCCAAATTTGCTGATAGTATTCTTTGGAATTTAACTCAATGGCTGTTTTCTCTGGAACTTTTGTTATGTGTTGCGATCGCTGCTGGGGTGGTTCTGAGTCGGGTTGCCAGAGGGATTGAAGTAGTCGAGCTTTTGTTCCAACTGCTGCATGGAGTCGATCAATTGCTGCTGCAAGATGAGTTCGGTTTTTAGTTGACTGCTCCAGGTACTCAAGGCTGCAATTAACTGCTGTAATTGCTTGTGCAAGCTCTCCCGCGCACTCGATGAGGTCTCGCTGCTCAAGGAAGCCTGCAATTGCCTCAGAAATTGGTTCAACAGGCTGCTCAAGTCTTGAGGCAAAGGCTGTAACGTCTGGTGCATCTGCTGAGATTGCTGTTCCAGTTGGGATACTTGCTGCCGCAGAGCAATCAGTTCCTGGGCGATCGGCTGTAAGCTTTTGGTAAATACGATTTCCAACGCGCTCTCCAACGCGCTTTGCGAGATTTCGATGGGCATCGGAGGCTGGGATGAACTGGAGTGGGGTTTGCGCGGTCTGGGCATGGCTGGGTACTACCTGGAATAAAGGAATGTAATCACTGACGTTCTCTTTGGCTTTGGTCTTTTGAGCCAGTTCCGTTAGAGCAACTTTGTCAGCGGTATAAAGGGTGAGATGATGCTTGGCTCTCGATACCGTGACATAGAAAGACTCCCGGTTGGTCGTAATGCCGTCCATCAGTGCGAGGACGCGATCAGCGGTCTTCCCCTGGCTGCTGTAGGTGGTGCTGATCCAGGCATAATCGAGGTACTGCCTGCCGCTGAGGTTAATCTCCATCGTCTTACCCTCGCTGTCGGTAAACTGAGCTATCCCGTCTGGAGCAATATGATTCACAATAAAGGTTTGCCCGTTGCGAATTCCGACATTTCGATCATTCTTTGTCCAACGCAGCCGATCGCCCACTGCCACCCGAAGAGACTGCACCTCATAGACAGCCTTCTTTGGACATTGAGCCGGATTGATCGTCAGAATCTGTCCCGTTGGCGTTTCAAGCGTGAGTTGATTCGTCGATCGATCTTGAGCCAGGACAGTGTACTGCTGAGCTTTGACTAATCCTTGTCGTTTGTAATCCTGACTAGGAACTAGAACATTCCCCAATTCATACGCACTGGCATAACCGCTTTGGGTCGTCGTCAAATTTTTTGGACGCAACCCCATGAAGGTAAAAACGTCTCCATCTAACGTTCCTTCAGCTTGTAACCGTTCACGAATCCGCTGGGTCAATTCCAATCGTTGTTGATTCGTTCCTGACAACAGTAAAGTTCGGCTTCGCTCTTGCAGTGATAGCTTGAGGTAATCGTCAACCAGTTTCTCTAACTGCTGCTCCCAATCCTGAATCTCCTGGATACAACCCACTTGATCCAACGCTTGAATTCCCTCAACTACCTTATCTTGAGCAATCAAAGCAACAGCAGTTTTAAGTTCCTGCGTTTGCTGTCTCAAGCTCTCATCGAGATAAGCGATCGCAATCCCACCGGCTTGCAAACTCTTAAACGGGTTTCCGGCTTCCACGGCTGAAAGTTGCCGAGTATCTCCCACTAAAATCACTCTGGCTTGTGCTTGATCTGTCCGTTGCAGCAAAGCATGAGCATCCTTGGCACTGAGTAAACTGGCTTCATCGACAATCCAGATTTCTCCAGGTTGCTGAAATTGGTTAGAACTGGATGGTGCGTAAAGCAGAGTCGCGATCGTCTCACTTCCAAGTCCTGTTCCCCTCGCCAACCCATCTGCCGCTTCTGCACTAGGAGCAAAGCCTTTAATGCTGTAACCTTTGGATGCTGAGAGTTCTGCATACAGCCGCAGACTATAGGTTTTGCCTGCTCCTGCAACGCCCTGCCAAGCAATAACTTGATCCATTGTGGTAGCTGCTAGAGCAATTGCCCTTCGTTGCCCATTCGTCAAAGTAGCCATCGGGTTCATCCACTGGCTAACTTCCTCTGAAGTGGCGATCGCTTTTACCGTTCCTTTGCCCTGTTGCATCAGACGAATGGTGTTCAACTCCCGCCCAATGGCAGTTTGGGTGGTGTATTTGTCTTGAGCAGCATCAACCAGCACAAGTTCAGGATGGGCTTGAATGTCTTGCTGCAATTCACGAAAAGATTGCTGTCCCAAATGATGCTCCAAAACAAACCGCTCAATCTTACTTCTGCGGAAGACTGCCTCTCGTTCTGCCGCATGTTCAATTCCAGCTTGGATCAGGGTTTGAGAATTGACCTCGCTGGATTCATTTACGTCTCGTGTGAGCGTTGGCAGACATGGCAATTGTAAATATTGCGCCTGAATCTGTTGCTGCCATATCTCAAGTAAAATCTCGTGTGGAATCGTTTGTTTATTGCGGCGCGTATTGAGAGTGGCTTGTTTCTTCTGATGAGCATCCAGGGGAATGCGATCGTCTGCTGTAAGCTGTTGCTGCCACTGCTCAAGGTAATCCTGAATCTGTTGTGTGCGGGTCGAGAAGATGTTCAACAGATGCGGCTCATAGCCTTTCAGTTCAAATTGTCCATTCGCTCGTGGTTCAATCTTATATCTCAACTTTTGAAGCTGATGGGCTAACTCGTTCTGGTAAATCTCACCCAGCAGTTTTTGGTGAGCCACGATCGCCTCATCACTAAAGCTTCGCCACGTTCCATCAGCCAGTTGAGTAGCATTGATCACAACACAATGACTGTGCAGTTGGGGATCTTGTTCACGGCTGGTTTCATGACGAAAGATGGCTGCAATGATGTTTCCAGTAGTGATGCGCTGGCGACCTTGAGGGGTACTTATCCGAGTTTGAGCATACCGTTCCTCCATCACAGCGAGAGCCGTTTCTACTGCCTGCTCATGTGCCCGAATCACTCGCATGTCTTGCTGAATCAGCGCAACGATCGACACACTTTTAGGCGCAGAGAAGGTGTAGTCGGTGGCAGCGCGATGATTTTTCAGGTTAATCCGCTTGGCATGGAGATTTTCTCCCTGCGGCGTTTTCCCGTGCAATAGCGTTGTAAAGACAGATTGCTCAACTACATTGGCTAATCCTAGAGCAGCCGCACCTTTGCCGTACCACTTTGCCCCCTGCACCTGAGACTTGCCCTGGCTCTGCTGCTGACTTTCATCCTCAGTCAGATCCTGGGTATAGTAGTCATCCTGCTCGTAGTAGTTCTCCGCCTGCTCAGCAGAGAGATTGCTCATCGACAGCATGGTTTTGGATTGAGGAAAGGAGTTTCAATCGAAATGCAACCGGAACAAGCGAAGCGACGGTAGATGCACTGAGAAACCCTGAATAACTGGAATAAAAATCGTTAAACCCATTGCTATGGGGAGTTTACGAACCTTTTGTTGCCAAACCTGGCGTAATGTCTGAACTTCTGCGAAGCCTCAAAGAGGCGTAGCACACAGGAG
>PVWD01000337.1 GCA_003003615.1 filamentous cyanobacterium CCP2
CTCCAACCCACCTGCATCTGCATCCCTCAAGGGAGTGCCCTTCGTCTCAGCATCAGCGCGGCCTGCTTTCCAGCTTATGCCGTCAATTCTGGAACTGGGAATTTACCGAGTGGTTGTCTGATGGTAGATGCAACCGTGATTACGGTGACGATTTGTAGTGGGGACGATCGGTTGTCGCGGGTTGTGCTGCCTGTTGTTGAAGGTGAATGAGCTTTAAAGACTGACCTGAATAGATGGCTTTATCGAAGCTACAGAGAAAATGAGGCAACTTCATCAAATCTTTAACAACTGCGTGCGTAGCTGTACGGAATCTTGTTGTGCAGCCCAACAAAATTATTACAAAATTTCACGAAGGGATAAAAACCCGATCGTTGTTCCTTGTTCGCGCCTTAAAGAGTTGTTTTGGCCATGGAAAGCAGGGTTTGAACAATTTCCATATTCCTAGATCTATCCGTTGCCACTAATGCTTGCTTGCCACTGATGCTCGCTTGACGTTGATCTGTTGTTCGTTTGCGCTTTGCGCGTATGTTATGCCAAGACAGGAACATCACCGACCCGAAATCATTCACACGCCAGAAAGCCTTCTGCGCCATCCTCTTCAGTTATTTAGAGACATGGGGCGTGACTTGTTCGCCTCACGAGAACTCGCATGGCGGCTGATGGTGCGCGACCTCAGTACTCAGTATCGTCAGTCGTTGCTCGGCATCTTTTGGGCCTTTGTGCCGCCCATTGTGACTGCTACCGGACTCACCTTTGCTAGCAATGCCAATATTCTCAACGTTGGGGAAACAACGATTCCCTATCCTGCCTATGTCATGTTCAGCATGGCTCTGTGGCAAACCTTCACAGAAGCGGTGACAGGGCCCATTCAGGCGGTGGCAACGGCAAAGCCCATGCTGGCCAAAATTAATTTTCCCCGTGAAGCCCTAGTGCTCTCGCGGATTGGGCAGCTGTTTTTCAACTTTGCCATCAAGCTAATTTTGATCGCAGGCTTATTTCTGTGGTTTCAGATTCCCATTACCTGGACGATATTGCTCGCTCCTGTGGCGTTGCTTCACCTGATTGCGTTGGGCACCTGCATTGGGCTACTGCTCACTCCGATCGGCGCGTTATACGAGGATGTGTCGCGGGCATTGACTTTTGTGATGGGGGCGTGGCTGTTTTTTACTCCGGTGATCTATCCGCCGCCACAAGAAGGTGTGTTTGCCCTGCTGGTTCGGCTCAATCCGGTGACTCCCCTGTTAGTGACAACCAGAGAATTGGCAGCTCAAGGAGGGCAAATCTCCGATCCGCAAGGGTTTTGGATTGCCAGTGCCATTGCGATCGGGGGGCTGTTGGTGAGTTGGCTAGTATATCGAGTGACCATGCCCTTTGTGATTGAGCGGATGAGTTCGTAATGATGATTTCTGAAGACCAGACTTCTCCCTTGTTGGCACCAGAGCAACCTGAAAGTGATGTTGTGCTGTCGGTGCAGGGAATTTCTAAAAAGTTTTGTCGCAGTTTGCGCCGATCGCTCTTCTACGGCATTCAGGATATTGCCGGAGAATTAACCGGCAGTCGTCGGCAAAGCACCAAACTGCGATCGCAGGAATTTTGGGCACTGGATGATGTGAGTTTTGATTTGCATCGCGGGGAGGCGATCGGGCTAATTGGGGTGAATGGTAGCGGTAAAACAACCCTGCTGCGAATTATTAGTGGACTGATTAAGCCCGATCGCGGCTGTGTGAAGATTCGGGGGCAAATTGCGCCGTTGATTGCGTTGGGTGCTGGGTTCAGCCCGGTGCTGACGGGACGGGAAAACGTATATGCCAATATGTCCATCTTGGGCTTGACCAAAAAGCAGATCGACGATCGGTTTGAAGAAGTGGTGGACTTTGCCGAACTGTGGGATGCGATCGATGCTCCGGTACAAAGCTATAGCTCTGGGATGGCGGCTCGGCTCGGCTTTGCCTGCGCGATCCATACTGATCCCGATATTCTGCTAATTGATGAAGTTTTAGCCGTTGGAGATGCTCGGTTTCGCTCAAAGTGTGAACGCCGACTGGCAGATCTACTCAAGCAGGGCACCTCGTTTGTTTTGGTGAGCCACTCTTTTCAGAACATCCTCAATAGCTGCACTTCAGCCGTTTACCTATCGAAAGGACGAGTCCTGATGGTGGGGAATGCGCGGGACGTGATGAACGAATACGAAAAAGACCTGTTTTCGGTTCGCACAGATGAATCAACCCCTGTACCGTTTGTTCTTCCGCCCAAGCCCCCAGAGGCAAGTACAGGGCTAGATCTGTTATCTATCTACTTCAAAAATGCTGACGGGAAAATGGTGGAATCTCCCCGAAGTGGTGAACCCACTTATATTTGTGCCCACTGTCGAGCGCACCGGAAGATCAACCAAATTAGCCTCTTTATTGCGATCTACCAACCTGCCAGAGACAACAGCCTCGCGCTTCATGTCAGCAGTGCCTACGACGAAGAATCGTTTGAAATTGCCCCCGGAGAATATGAACTCCGGGCCTATTTTCCCTATCTGGGTTTATTACCCGGTTCCTACTCATTCAACATCTACCTCAAAGACGGCTCCATTTATGTTTTAGATCTCTATGAGTCGTTCAAATTTACCGTTCAGGGACAGGAGAAGATGAATCGTGGATTGTTCTATCAGCCTAGAGAATGGCAAATCGCCGAACCCTAATTTGCTCAATCAAACGAATCAAAATCATCAAGAAAAGCCTGCTAATTCGACTTTGACGCTCAGCGTTTTGATGTCAGTTTATAACGGTTCAGCCTATCTCAGAGAGGCGATCGACAGTATTCTGAACCAATCTTTTACTCAGTTTGAATTCATCATTATTGATGATTGCTCTACCGATGATAGTTGGCAAATTCTTCAAGAATATGCCGATCGAGACTCGCGAATTCGCCTCTTTCAAAATCAGCAAAATTTAGGGCTAACAAAATCGCTAAATCGGGGTTTAACCCTTGCCCAGGGAGACTATATTGCTCGCCAAGATGCCGATGATATTGCCCTACCCGATCGCCTCAAACAGCAGGTGAATGTTCTGAATCAACAGCCGGAAGTCGTGTTGGTATCCTGCGAGTTGGAGTGGATTAATGAAGCGGGTGAATCGATCGCTAAAATGGAACGAAGCTGTTGTTCTGAACTGATTCCCTGGCATCTGTTGTTCTATAACCATGTGGGCGGACACAGCCAGGTCATGTACCGTCGTCAAACGGTTTTAGCAACAGGGGGCTACAGCGAAGTCCGGCGGTATAGCCAGGATTATGAACTGTGGTGCCGTCTTGCCAAGTCCGGCAAAATTGTGATGCTGCCAGATGTTTTACAAATCCAGCGCATTCACAGCAACGCGATTTCATCCCAAAAGAGAAGCGAGCAAGAGGCCTTTTCCCTGGCGCAATCTAGAAAAAACATTGCTGAACTGATTGGGGAAGAATTGAGCGATGAAGAACTGAGAGCCTTGCGAGGGTTCTGGATTGTTCCAATTTACTGGCTTTACTTTAGTAAATTGCAATTTTCCAGACAGAAAGCCCTGCTCATTCAAACTAGACTTCAACAAATCTATCAAGCCTTCATTCAACGAGAAAAAGGAGAAATTTCTGATTCGATGAAGCGCGAAATTAAACAACTAATTCGGCAAAAGTTTCTTTGCTGGCAGCAATATGTTGGAGTAAGAAAGCACTTATTTCTAAAGTTGCAACTTCTCTTTTACGGATTAGTTTGGCTGCCCTCTCGATAATTTTAATTGTGATGATTTTTGCAATGGTTTTATATTTACCTCGCCATTCTCTCTAGCCGATGACAAACCTTACGCAGAAACGCCCTCTTATCAGTGTCATCATGTCGGTCTACAACAACGATCGCTTTTTGAAAATTGCGATCGACAGTATTTTGTCTCAAACGTTTGGCGACTTTGAATTTTTGATTGTGGATGATGGCTCTACAGACCGATCGCCCCAAATCCTCCAGTCCTATGCTGCCAAAGACGATCGCATCCGGGTGATTCAGCAAGCCAACCAGGGAGTGACCCGATCGCTGAATACGCTGATCCAGAAGGCAAAAGGCGAGTTTTTAGCCCGAATGGATGCCGATGACATTTCCTGCCCTACCCGCTTTGCCCAGCAAGTTCAATTCCTACAACAGCATCCAGAAGTGGTTTGTGTGGGCGGTTGTTACGACTTCATCGACGAAGCCGGACGGGTGTTAATGCATCACCAAACTGCGACGACCGATACCGAAATTCAGCAGCTTGCCCTCACCGGGAACACCCCCATTAACCATCCTTCTGCCATGATGCGGCGATCGGCGGTTGTGTTAGTGGGTGGGTATGATCCCTCGTTCAAATCGGCTCAGGATCTGGATTTGTGGCTGAAGCTGGGAGAAGTGGGCAAACTGGCAAACCTTCCAGAAACAGTGCTGCTCTATCGGCAACACGCCCAATCTGCCAGTGAGCAAAAGCAGCTTGAGCAAACAGCAAATCGGCGGCTTGCCTGCGAACGCGCCTGGAAGCGACGGGGGATTGAAGGACAATTTACCGCCACTGAACCCTGGCGACCGTTCGATCGCACCTCTCGCCACCAGTTTATGCTCCGCTATGGCTGGCACTTTTTTAATCAAGGAGAACGCTATGCCGCGATCGTGTATGGATTGCGGTCAATTCAGGCATTACCTTTGGCGATTGACGGTTGGAAGCTGCTTGCCTGCGCCTTGATTAAACCTGTTCCTCAACCCACGCTCAACTAATCTGATGGTTCAAACTCCCACTGTTTCCGTTGTCATGGCTGTGTATAACGCCGAGCGATATGTGGCTCAGGCGATCGACAGCATTTTGCAGCAGACATTCACCGACTTTGAGTTGATCATTCTCAATGATGGCTCTACGGATGGCTCTCTCCGCATCCTGCAACAGTACGAAAAGCGAGATCACCGCATCCGGCTGATCAGCCGCGAAAATCAAGGCATTCCCCGCACCCGCAATGATTTGCTCAAGGCATCCCAGGGGGAATTTATGGCAGTGATGGATTCTGACGATGTGGCCCTGCCCGATCGGTTGTCTTTGCAAGTTAATTTTCTGCGGCAGCACCCAGAGGTAGTCTGCGTGGGGGGAGCGCATGATTTGATCGATCACAAAGGGCGGTTTCTGACGCGCTTGCATCTTCCAACGGATGATGAAGCAATTCAACAGGCGGTGATCGTGGGTCATGCTCCCATTTGCAATCCTTGTGCCTTAATTCGGCGGGAAGCGTTGCTCCAAGTTGGGGGGTATGACGAACGATTGGGGCAAGCTGAAGATCTGGATGTGTGGTTGAAATTGGGGGAAATTGGCAAGTTGGCAAACTTATCTGACTCGGTTTTGCAATATCGCGTTCATCCACAATCCATCAGCGAACGGGCGCAGCTTTTTCAACGGCAAAAGGCCAGAGAAGCCTGTGAACGAGCTTGGCAGCGACGGGGCATTACAGGAACCTTTGAAGCGATTCAACCTTGGCGATCGGTTGGAACTCGCCCTTCCCAGCAAAGCTTTCTGCTGCAATATGGCTGGTGGGCATTTCATAGCCAACAGCGAACAACAGCCTTGATTTATGCCCTCAAGGCCATCCTCACGATTCCCTGGAAGCGAAACGGCTGGAACCTGCTGGCCTGTGCCCTGATTAAGCCCTTTCCCTCTGACCAATCAGTTCATTCAAAAAATCATTCAAACTCTGATCATCCCAAATCTCAAACTGAACCATCTAAAATTCAGTCCCATTCTGTTCATCTGTAGCTATTTATTCTTTCCAAAATCCGGTAGGATGTTTAACGTGTTATTCAACTTAGGCTAGCAGTATTCGTTCGATCGTGTGTTCTCTTGTGTCGTTGTTTGTCCATTTTCATTCTTTTTCACGAACACCAGAGGTCTACCTGTGCCAAATTCAAGCCAGCGGTCGATTCTCGTTAGCGTGATTGTTCCTCTGTACAACGCTGAACGCTACATTACTAAAGCACTTCGATCGCTTTTGCAGGAGCGTTCTATTTCATTAGAGGTCATCGTTGTTGATGATGGTTCAACAGACCATTCCCTCAATGAAGTTCGTACAATTCATGACGATCGCCTACGAATCGTGCCAAATCAGGGTAAAGGAATTGCATCTGCACTGAATACTGGGCTGTCTGTCGCTCAAGGACAAATCATCATGCGGTGTGATGCAGATGATCTGTATTGTGGGGATCGGCTTCAGGTTCAAACTAATTGGCTCCTACAAAATCCAGACTTTGCCGCAGTCTGTAGTAACTACATGGCGATCGACTCAAAAGGTTCCTTTGTGGTGCAGTTTCACTGTGGCAATAAGGCAGAAGAGATCACCCATGAACTCTGTAATGGCATCACGCGCACCCACTTTTGCACCTATGCCATTCGCACTGAAGTATTGCGTAAACTGGGTGGGTTTCGCCCCTACTTTGCCACCGCAGAAGATATTGACTTCCAACTGCGTCTGGGTGAGCAGGGTAGAGTATGGTATCTACCAATTAATTGCTATCAATATCGCATTCATCATCATTCCATTACCCACACCCAAAGCTCAACCCAACGCGAATTTTTTGATTTCATTGCTCGCGAATTCCAGCAGCAGCGACAAACCCTGGGCAAAGACGATTTGCAGCACAACTGCCCCCCACCCCTGTCTCTTATACA
>PVWD01000338.1 GCA_003003615.1 filamentous cyanobacterium CCP2
TCATTGCTGAGACCTTTGTTCTTCAAATTCAGTCTCAGCTTTTCTTGTGTCGATTTCTACCCCGTCGAACTGACGTTAATTTTTAACCTCCATCATCAGACTCTTTCAGGTAGCCTGCGATTCATCTGCGGGAGATTGGGAAACCGCAACCGACCTTGGAGCAATACAAAAAAATAACAAATTGGAGGTTGTCATCGTTTGATGGAGATAGGCAAAACTTGGCTCAGTCCCTACTCCATCCAAGCCAAACATCGCTGCATTGCCTTTTGCATCGTTTCGCGATCGGCTGAATAGCGTCGTCCGTGTCCGGGTAACACCCATTCAAATGAATAGTCTGCTAACCGATGCATAGACTTGACTAATTCTGACCAGGAATACCAGCAGGCATTGCGAAAGGCAAAAAGATGCTGAAGGGAATCTGACCAAGCGAGATGATCACCCGTAAAAAGAAATGTATTGTTGTACAGCAAAACGGTGTGACCTTTTGTATGACCTGGAACGGGAATAATCAGTAAATCAGACGCAAGCTGAAATCGTTCTCCCCCAGACAACGGTATTTCCATATCCTGAGTACTGTAATCCATATCCCCTTCATGCAGAATTCGATCGCAGTGAAAATGCTGCCGAAACTTTGCATGATCTGCGATATCATCACGATGCGTCAGATACATATATCGGATACCGCCCAGTTCCTCTAACCGCTTCACTAAAGGAGGCGTAAAGCGAGGCGAATCCACCAATACATTACCCTCCGATCGCTGAATAAAATAACTCGCAGCCCCAAAGGAACTTTCAGCATGAAAGCCACAATGGTAAACATTCTCTGCGATCGGAATTGGAAAGCTAGATTGCACCTGCTTTACATCCGTTGGTTTTTCGACTGTGCCGATCGATGCGGTTGGGCAAGCCAATAAAGCCTGCATGGCGCGTAACCGTTCTTGCTCGTCGATCGGTTGATGATGAACTGCCGACTGGCTGCCGGTGCGACTGAAAATTTCTGGAGCCATCCAGCGGCAAGTATCACAGTCAATGCAGGTCGAATCTACATAAAAATTTCCGCTCACATTTTCAGAGCGTCTTCGGTTGAGGTGAGCCATTGGCATTCCTCCAATAGGAACTGCGATCGATACATCTATTGTGGCGTTTGCAAAAGAAATTGAGTGGAGTAGCGCAGGCATCTTGCCAGGAGCATCCTATTTATGCAAATAGCTCGATCTCATCTATCTATCCGTTGCCATATTTCCTGAGCGAGTACGTAAGTTCTAAGAACAAAAAAATCCCCGACGCATTGCCGGGGACTCTAGAGGTTTAAAACATGAGGCTTAGGAATGAAATCTGCGTTGAAATCAAACAGGGTAAACGATCGGAAATTAGGAACTACTGCATTTCAAGACCTATGCACTGGGTGCATTCCATTTCTGCATTTCCATGATAAATTTCTCACTGGCAGGCAAGATGCCTGCGCTACGGAAATCAATCCATTGCATCAATGGGATGCTCCTTATGCATCGGGAAGCATTTGGCTGCTGTAGGCATCCATCCGATAGGCTGGAACACGCTCACTGTAATCGGTTTCCACTCCCGTGAAAGATTCTGCCAATTTCTCAAAGGATTCCGATCGCCAGTTGCGCTCGTGGATCGGCTTGGTTTGCTCCCCTCGGAAATAAGCCTGAGTGCCAATTAAAGCAACCGCAACCCAACCGATAACAAACAATGCGATTAAAAGCGTAATCATGTTACTTCTCCTTTTCGTAAATATCTTGCTCTAACAAATTCGCTACTCCCAATAGCGAGGGAATAAAAACTTCTCTACAAACTTGTCAAAGACGATCAGAAACAGAAACTAAGCCAATAATCCAAGTCGTTTGCCGTTATCGCGTGCAAGCCGAATCCAATTCTGGCGACGAGTCCGATCGACTCCGAACTGGTTACAGAATTTCGTGATCACCTGGGTATGTAAAGCAATCGCCTTGCCCCGAAATCGAATAAATTTTGGATCACCCATCCATTTACGGACTAAAACAACGAGTGGTGCAAACATTGGTTTCTCCTTGATCCTGTGCGCTGATCCTGTGTCTGTTAGATCGAGACTTGTCTTGTGAGCGGGGAAGGCGATCGTGTTCTACCCTTGAACGTTCCTTGTCACATCTCTTTGTAACCTTATGTAAATAAATATAACAGTAACGTTACAAAAGCGCAACATTTGTTGCAAAAAAAGTGGAATGATGTTATCAAAATTTGCCTATAACAAGTTGTGCCCATGACCCAGCTACAGCGTCTTGTCATCACCCATGACCAGTGTTCAGGTCAGCAAATTCAGCTCACGGCCGAACAGCAACACTATCTCTGTCGCGTCTTACGGCTGCATGCGGGCGATCGATTTATTGCAATGGATGGGAAAGGTTGGTGGCTCGCCGTTTTATCAGAGGATGAACGACAAGCAGAAGTGCTAAAGCCGATCGCCGCAAACACTGAACTGTCTATGTCCGTTAACTTGCTGATCGCCCTACCCAAGACCGGAATGGATGACATCGTGCGGCAAACCACCGAACTTGGAGTCAGCCGGATCGTTCCTATCATCAGCCAACGCACTGTCCTCAAGCCCAGCCCCCAGAAGCGCGAGCGCTGGCAGCGCATTGCCCAGGAAGCGGCAGAACAATCGGAACGACAGATTATTCCTGAGGTTTTATCTCCCCAATCCTGGACGGAAGCCCTCAGCCAGTGGAATGCAGCCAGTTCCATCTGCTACCTTTGCGAAGCACGGGGGGAGTATCCGCATTTGTTGACGTGCTTGATGGGGAGCAGGGAGTGGGGAGTCGGGAGTGGGAGTCGGGAAGGAGGAGTTCGGCTTGATGCGAGTGAGCCATCTGCTCAACCTGTTCAATTGCCTGCTGTGACGATCGCGATTGGTACTGAAGGAGGATGGACGGAAGCGGAGGTGAATGAGGCGATCGCGGCTGGATATCAGCCTGTTTCTCTGGGGGCACGCATTTTACGGGCGGTGACGGCTCCAGTTGTTGCAATGTCGTTGGTTGCTTCAACCATTGAGGCAAGGGTTTGAAGTTTACAAATTGAAGCTTACAGATTGAAGCTGCACAAATCTAACCAAATCTAAATGGTTTTTAAGTCATGCGATGCTTCAACCAAAACGCAAATAGAGGCAAGGCAAGTTGATAACCGTATTTGGCACCATAAATTAATCCTTTTTGCTCCAAACCTGCCAATGCACCTTGAAGCCCTCCCCCCCTTGAAAGCTGGTGCTTTTGAATATACTCTCGCGCTTGTGGGCTATCTGTCGGATCAAGAGCCAGACTCTCCAGCACCCGCGCCTGGATGGGTGGCAGGAGCAAAAAAAGGGATTCAAACGTAGAAGAAAGATCTTCGATTAAACCCAAGAGGCTACGGTAAACGTGATGCGGTTGGATGAAGAAGGGTTGGGTCGTTTTGTCAAAGGCTGCTTCTGCTGCAAGGCCCTCAACCCAAATTCTGCGGGCAAGGGCGATCGCATCTGCTAAATGTCCTTGAACATAGTCTAAAAACAACATCAGGGCATCCGGTTCAAACTTAAAGCCTTCTGTTGCCATCGCTGCTTCAACCCAGGTTTGAATTGCCTCTCGTTGCAGCGGTGCCAGGGTCATCACTTCCAAATTGCTCTCATCCGCCCAGGTTTCTGGAACGGTTGCCACAATCACGTAATTAATCCGGTCTTGCTGTTGAATTTCGCGGCGCAAATAGCTTTCCCACTGACCCGATCGATCCCAAGAGCGAATGTGGGGAAAATTTTGAAACACAAACACAATCCGACAATTGAGCCATTCTGCCATCACCTGGGGCAGCGTCAGCAGGGCTTGAAACACCGTCCATTCGCCGGATTTCGGCACATGCCAAACCAGACGAGCGCGGTGAAGTGATGCTTGCTCCAAAATCAGTGGATGTTGAATGCTCCAACGTTGAATTTGTGCCAACTCTTCTGGGGCAGAAAAGACATTGAGCAAGCCTTCTGCCAGTATTTCCAAAAAGCGGGATGGATGGGTTGCCCGCAGGCAATCAATTTCTAAGACTCTTGCCCCGACGGTTTTAGCAGCCCAATGAATGAGCGATCGCCGCCCACTCCCTGGCACGCCTGCCACCATGAGATCACCATCAGTCGTAAAAATTTGACTGATATGGTCAAGTTCAGCTTGTCTTCCAATCAATGTTTGGGGAATGAATGGGTTTTTAACCATCAATGTAAATCTAGGCGATCGTTTGAAAGGCTGCCACCCCTGTTCTTGCACCACCAAAGAACATATGCCACCACGTTGAGGGATTTACTCGCCTGCACGCTTTGCCCGTTCCGTTGATCTACAGCCAACGAGGGGCAGAGAAAAGGTGCGGACACAGTCCGTCTTCTCCACTCAACCCTAATACAGATGAGCGTTGCTCGATGACTTCCACTTTACAACTTGCTGTAAACCTCGTCATAGGCTTGACACTAATTCACCGTGTTGTGGCATGATTAGAACACTATTTATTAGTGCTGTGGACGCACTTACCTATGCCTTCAAGTTCTTCTACATCAAGTTCTTCTGCATCAGATGTTATTCATGCTGGCTTTGAATCCCCTATCTGGCATGGCTTAGAAGCCGATCAAGCGATCGAACTGTTAAAAAGCGATCGAACTGATGGCTTGAACCCCGTCCAAGTTGCCCAGCACTTAGCTGTCTACGGCACCAATGAGCTGGTTGAGATGGGAGGACGAAATCCCTTCGAAATTTTCCTTGATCAGTTTAAGAACATCATGCTGTTGATGTTAATTGGCGTTGCCATCATCTCAGCCGTTCTGGATATACGAGAATCAATGGCATCTGGAGCGTTTATTTTTCCCAAGGACGCAGTTGCCATTTTTTTAGTAGTTTTGCTCAATGGCATTTTAGGTTATGTCCAAGAAAGTAGTGCAGAAAAAGCTTTGGCGGCACTAAAAAATCTTGCTTCTTCTAAAGTGCGGGTGATCCGATATGGGCAAGTTTCTGAAATTGACGCGAAGGAGCTTGTCCCAGGGGACATCATGCTGTTAGAGGCAGGCGTGAAGGTGACGGCAGATGGACGCTTGTTGGAGGCGGTGAATCTACAAGTTCGGGAATCTGCTTTAACGGGAGAGTCTCACGCGGTCAATAAGCAGGCAAATGTTTTGCTGCCAGAGGATGCGCCTTTGGGCGATCGGCTTAACCTGGTTTTCTCTGGAACTGAAGTGGTTCAGGGTCGAGCCACGGTGCTTGTCACGGGCACCGGAATGCAAACTGAACTGGGCAAAATTGCCACTGCCCTTCAGGCGGTTGAAACGGAACCAACCCCGTTACAAAAACGCATGAACCAGCTTGGTAATACGCTAGTGAGTGGCTCCCTGATATTAGTGGCGATCGTCATTGTTGGCGGCACGTTGGTTAATCCGTCGCTGTTTCAAGAGTTAGTGGAAGTTTCTCTTAGCATGGCGGTTGCGGTTGTTCCGGAAGGGCTACCTGCCGTGATCACCGTCACTTTGGCGTTGGGGACGCAGCGCATGGTGAAGCGGCAAGCCTTGATCCGCAAGTTGCCCGCTGTGGAAACCCTCGGCTCTGTAACCACGATCTGTTCAGACAAAACGGGAACCCTCACCCAAAACAAAATGGTGGTGCAGGTGGTTCATCCTCCCTCTGGCTCCATTAGCGTTACAGGAGAGGGCTACAGCCCCGAAGGAGACTTTCAGGCAAACGGTAAACGCCTCACTGCGGCAGAAGAACCGGAGCTAAAGGCACTCCTGCTTGCCTGTGTGCTGTGTAATGATGCAGTTTTGCAAAAAGAAAATGGAGAATGGGCGATTCTGGGTGATCCGACAGAAGGGGCACTCCTCGCGGTTGCAGGTAAAGCCAACTTGCGGAAAGACGAGCAAGACCAGCGTTTTCCCCGCGTAGCCGAATTTCCGTTTTCCTCGGAACGCAAGCGCATGAGCGTGATTGTCCAACCGGAAGGTAGCCAACACCTTAATGAGGCGAGTCCGTATACCCTGTTTTGTAAAGGATCGCCCGAATTAGTGCTGGAACGCTGTACATACATTCAAATTGGCGATCGGCAGGAACCTCTGACAGCCCAACAGCGCACTCGAATTTTGGAGCACAACAATCATTTTGCGGGTCGCGGACTCCGGGTATTGGGTTTTGCCAGCAAACCGCTCACCCATTTACCACCAGAAGGCTCCGAAGAGATCTCGGAAGCGCAATTAACCTGGCTGGGGTTGGTGAGCATGCTGGATGCGCCTCGGTCTGAAGTGCGAGAGGCGGTGGCGAAGTGCCGTTCGGCAGGAATTCGTCCAGTCATGATTACGGGCGATCACCAGTTAACTGCACGGGCGATCGCGGAAGACCTTGGTATTGCTCGCCCCGGTGATTTAGCCCTGACCGGACAAGACCTGGAAAAACTGACTCAAGCTCAGTTAGATGTTGAAGTGGAGCGGGTCAGCATTTATGCCAGAGTTTCGCCAGAACACAAACTCCGCATTGTTCAAGCCCTCCAGCGGCAAGGAAATGTTGTAGCAATGACAGGTGACGGGGTCAACGACGCACCAGCCCTGAAGCTGTCTCTTATACACATCT
>PVWD01000075.1 GCA_003003615.1 filamentous cyanobacterium CCP2
AGATGTGTATAAGAGACAGGTGTTCGGGCAAGGGATTCCATTAAACCGCGCGTCATTTCTAGCCAAATCATCCGAAATATTGATGCTCACCACACCCAGTTGATCAATCGTACTCGTAAGGGAAATATGATCTTGGCAGGGCAAAGTCTGTATGTGCTGGAAGTGGAACCAGCTGCCTATGCCGCTTTGGCCGCTAATGAGGCAGAAAAATCAGCCCTGATTAACATTCTCCATATTTCAGCAGTGGGCAGCTTTGGGCGGCTTTACTTGGGCGGAGCAGAGCGAGACATTATTGCAGGGTCAGGAGCAGCGTTGGAGGCGATCGAAAATGTGGCAGGGCGAGAGGTGTTAATGGGCAAGCGAAACGAGTAGAGACGTGATTCACGTCTGTGTAGGGGGTGGGTGAGATAGAGAGGCGAAATTTTGCGTCTGGACAATCTGATTCGGAGGGGGACAATGGCAAATGAGGAACATCTTTCACGGCTGAAGTGGGGAAACGGAGCCTGGAGGGAGTGGCGAGCCCAAGATCCGCAAGTGGTTCCTGACCTGCGGCGGGCAGATCTGCGAAATGCTGACCTGGAATCTATCAATTTCAGTGGGGCTGACCTGGAACAGGCATATCTGCTGGCGGCTTGTCTGGTTAAAGCCAACTTACGGCAAGCCAAACTCTGCAAAGCCAATCTCTATGAGGCAGATTTAACCCATGCCGACCTCACCGAGGCAGAAATGGTCAATGCTCACTTAATTGGGGCAACCCTGACCGGAGCCGAACTGCGGGGGGCCAATTTGCGAGGAGCCGACCTCCGAGAAGCAATCTTAATCCACGCTGATCTGAGCCTAGCTGACTTAATTGGAACCGACTTGCGCCATGCCAACCTGACCCAAGCAGACCTCAGCGATGCTAACCTCACCCGCACAGAATTCGATCGCGCCCGCCTCATGGCCGTTAATTTCAGTGGAGCCAACCTCAGCCGCGCCAATCTGCATCAGGCAGAACTGATGGAAGTCAACCTTTCCAGAGCCAGCCTCTACAAAACGATTTTGGTTCACGCCAAGCTGGTGGGAGCCATTCTCTTTGCGGCAACCCTGATTGAAGCGAACCTGTCTGGAGCCGATCTGAGTTGGGCTAACCTCAGCCGTGCCAACCTTTCCGGGGCAAAGCTCGATCGGGCAAAGCTCAGAGGAGCCAACCTTTCCAGAGCCGACCTGCGCCACGCCAACCTGCAAGGAGCAAATTTACAGGGAGCCAACCTGCACCGAGCAAATTTCGCCGGAGCCAACCTGCAAAACGCCGACCTGTTTAACACTGACCTCTCCACCGCCAACCTGCAAAACGCCATTATGCCTGATAACGTCCTCCACCCTTAGAACGTCCTTTGGCTGTGTCGTTTGTCGATGTCGTTGCCATATACTGAAGTGTGCTGTCGATGAAATTTTCATGCTGGGACAACTGCTGGATGGACGCTACAAAATCCTGGAAAAGCTCGGTGAGGGAGCCTTCGGGGAAACCTATCTGGCGCAAGATCAAAAACGTCCTGGAAGCCCACATTGCGTAGTCAAACGCCTGAAGCCGGGGTATACCGATCATCGCGTGCTAGAGCTTTTTGAAAAAGAGGCCGAAGTTTTAGAACGGTTGGGACGGCATCCGCAAATCCCTCAACTGCTGGCCCACTTTGCCGATGAGCAAGAACTCTTCATCGTTCAGGACTACATTGAGGGACACTCTCTTCGCAAGGAAATTCGGCCAGGCCGACGGCTGAATGAAGACTATGTGGTGCGAATGCTGCACGATATTTTGCAGGTCTTGGTCTTTGTGCATCAAAACAATGTGGTGCATCGGGATATTAAACCGGAAAACATTATGCGCCAGCTAAATGGCACTTTGATGCTGATTGACTTTGGGGCGGTGAAAGAGCTAGGAACGATGTCGGTGAACCCAATGGGGCAAATTGCTACCTCTGTGGTGATTGGCACATTAGGCTATATGCCGACAGAACAGGCAAAGGGGAAACCGCGTCTCTGTAGTGATGTGTATTCCGTTGGCATGATTGGCATTGAAGCCTTAACTGGGGTTTATCCGCTTTCCCTGCCAGAAGACCCCCAAACGGGTGAAGTGATTTGGCGCGATCGGGCTGAAGTGAGCGATCGGCTGGCTGATATCCTTGACCAAATGGTGCGCGATCGTCATACCCTGCGTTATTCTTCAGCCAATGAAGCCTTGTTGGCTCTGCAAGCAATGATCGACATTCCACCCAATCCGCTGCCTGCGGCTCCCCCTGCCAAACCGTCGATCGCCCAATATCTGGGTTCCACCATCAACGCCCTGACCCTGAAAGTAGATGTGTTAACTGTGAATATGCAAGGGCAGGAAACCCTCCGACGGGCGAATGAAATTGAACTGGTTTCAGAGGATTTAGGGGATGGCACGATTCTGGAACTGATTGCAATCATGGGTGGCACCTTCAGGATGGGGTCGCCGGAGGATGAAATTCCCGATGAAGCCGAAACGCCTCAACACTCGGTTGCAGTGCATCCTTTTTTCATGAGCATGTTTCCAGTCACGCAAGCCCAGTGGCGATCGATCGCCGCTTTGCCTGTGGTAAACCGAGAACTTGACCCTGCTCCATCCCGGTTTCGGGGCAAAGATCGTCCTGTGGAAATGGTGTCCTGGTATGATGCGATCGAGTTTTGTGCCCGTTTATCCCAACGCCACGGACGCACCTACCGCCTGCCCAGCGAAGCCGAGTGGGAATATGCCTGTCGCGCCGGAACGACAACGCCCTTTCACTACGGCGAAACCCTCACCCCCGACCTGTCCAACTACAACGGCAATCATACTTTCGGCTCTGGCCCAAAAGGCGTTTACCGGGAAGAAACAACACCCGTCGGCATTTTTCCTGCCAATGCCTTTGGATTACACGATATGCATGGCAATGTTTGGGAATGGTGTGCAGACCATTGGCACGATACCTATGAGAATGCTCCCAGGAACAGCCAAGCATGGCTAATAGAAGATGAATCGGAATCCAATACTCACTTTCCACGAGTGTTGCGGGGAGGAGCCTGGAACCGTGATCCTTGGACATGTCGATCGGCTTACCGCGATCGAGATCAGCCCACAACTCGCAATAAATTTATTGGATTCCGTATTGTGTGTGATTTACCTAAAATCGGATGAATTTTAGCAGGGGCATAGCATGCCATACCCCTACTGGTTCACATAAAGATCTTGTAGGGTGGGCACTGCCCACCTTACCCAACGGTCTAACCTTACTGCACCACTAAATCCCAACGATCGCCGGGTTTGCTGCTGCGAGTGGCGTTGAGTTGGCCTCATTCAGCACGGCCAGGGGATCAACTGCCAATCCGGTGGTGACATCAGATTGGGGTGTAACCACCATTGGAGAAGCTGCTAACATGGGTTCCACCATGTCTGATGGTGCAGCAGGTTCAGCCTCAGCGTCCATTCCGCCTTCCAACAGGTCATCGCCGTTACTGCCATTGACTCCTTCATCGCCACCCATCATGTCGGCATTTGCCAGGAAGCCAGCTAAACCGACTCGTGGATCAAGCTCCAATGGGGTTGATAGTTCCAGCAGAATCGCTTCATTGTTGTCGATTTCAGGGGGACGGCCCACAGAGAACGGGTAGTTGTTGTCGTTGGCGACGAGAATGGTGTTTTCATCAATCACTAAGACATTCTCAACGGTGACAAAAGGAAAGGTGAAAACGGTTTCGCCATCCTGGTTTAAATCATTCGGATCTTGAATGTTCAACAGGTCAGCAATTTCCGTCTTTTCAACAAACCCATTCTCATCCTGCTGGCTGAAATCCACCTTGAAGATCTTTTTGAATTCAGCAGCATCGGCTTCGTTGTTGTCGCGTTCAATTACGAGGTATTCATTCTCGTTTACGACAGTGAAATCGCCGATCGCATGGGCAGGATCATCCAGTAAATAGTAGCCCACCAATCCGGTAAATCTCTCGCTGGCTGCATCAAATTCATAAATCCGCAAAGCACCTTCCGGATCGCCCACCACTGCGCCTTCCAGCAGCGGATAGAACGTACTCTGGTCAGGGCTGATGGCCAATCCCTCAAAGCCTCTAGAACGGGCCAGGTTCGCCACCGCACGATTGTTCAACACGGCAGGGTTATCGGGCGATCGAACAAAGTCAGCCGTAATCTGTGACAGAACCCGCTCTCCGGTGATGGGAAAGTCGGTGAAGTAGCCATCTACACCCAAGCGAATAAACAGTTCATACTCTAGCTCAGGGTTTTCGTTGTAAGCTTCTGCCAAAAAGACCGACTCATCGCGGAAGGTGTAGGGATGAACGAGTAAACCCACCGCATGGGCATCTTCGACTAAGCTGGTTGGCACCAGTTCATCATCCTGCGTCTGGACAATTAACCCCTTGGATGGGCCAATGCCATCGGCATAGGTAGCAATTTCTGCCAGCCCTTCTGGTGTTGCCAAGTCTGCATAGGTACGATCGTCGCCACTTGCCACAAAATCATAGGGTGCTCCACCGCCGCCAAGCAGTTGAACGATCGGCAAATCTACCCCTGCTGCGGGCATGATGGTTTCCGCCAATTCCTTCAAGTTGCCTACTTCAAAGGATTGGATGAAGATGCGGCTGGGATCGGTGTAATCGTTTTCCACCAGAGTTTCAATCAACCGCTCACCCAGGTTGATGTTGATGGGGGTTCCATCCAGGAGAGTGCCCTCTTCCGCAAAGAAAGTAGGATGCTTGGTTTCTGGGTAGATGCCAATCTTACGACCCGTCACCTGCTCTAAACGGTTGGCTAGCTCAATAATTTCGGCGAGCGTTGGCACTTCAAAAAAGCCATCAAATTCGGTACTGCGGAGTTGGGGAAGCCGCTCAACTGCCCGCAAGGTTTTGATTTCGGCAAGGGTGAAGTCTTCCGTGAACCAGCCTGTCACTTCCCGTCCGTCGATGACTTTAGTGGTGAGGCGATCGGCAAATTCAGGGCGATCGGCAACATCGGTAGTGGCTTCAACTAGTTCGCCCGTTTCCGGATCAATAATGGCCATCGCGTTTTCGTGGCGGGCAATTAACACACCGTCTTTAGTGGGTACTAAGTCCGGTTCAATGAAGTCTGCCCCCTGGTAAACGGCTAGCTCATAGGCTTCCAGAGTATGCTCAGGACGGAATCCACTGGCTCCTCGGTGGCCAATCACGATCGGCGGTTCGCCCGTTAGGGTGTTTAGCTCAAAGAGATTGGGGGTGGGAATGGGAGCTTGCAGCAGTTTTCCGGTGGAATCAAATTGCAGCAAGAACGGGCCAAATTCTTCACCCACCCAAATGGTGCCATCTTCAGCAATGACAAAAGACTCTAGATCAAAATCTGCCCCAGTCAGCAGCCGATCTTCGGTATTTTCGTTCTGAATAGGGAATGGAATCAAGTTATCTGGATCAGCCAGTTGGACAAAGCCTTCCACCTCGATTCCGCCCAGCATCGGATCACCCAAGGCAAAGGAGACAGAACCCGTATGTTCGATCGTGCCGCTTAGGGGAGCAAACTGGGGTTCCAGCGTGAAGGCAAAGTCAGTGGCATCGGTGATGGCAAAGCCAACCTGAAAGTCCTCTGAAAAGGGTTCGGCCTCGCTGTCGGCCCCCGTGAGGGAAAGGCCAACGGATTCGAGTAAGGGCAAGTCCAGTGCCACGCTTGTAACCCCGGAAGCCACTTGAAACGCGCTATTTTCACTGGAAGCCGTTGCATCAACGCGGGCATCCCCCACATCTGCACCTTGCAAATCAGGATTTCCCAGCAGGGTGGCAAACTCTGGAGCCAGTAGCAAATCAGCATCGGCAATCACCAAATCGCTTTCTTCTAAGGAGAGCGTACCAGGATTGCTCAAGTCAAACAGAATATTGGGGCTGTCTCCCAGGGTGTCGGCAATGAAAAAGCCACTGGCTGCATCGGTGGCTCGTGTTGCATCAAAGCCGATGGAAAAGTTGCCAACTGTGATGGGGGTGGGCTGATTTTCCGCATCCAGAAAGTCTGGTTTTAACTGATAAATCCGCAATAGGTAATCCGCGCTGTTATCTTTCGCACCAAACCCATTGTCAGATAAAAACCAAAAAGATGAGCCATCACTGCCTGGCGCAAACTGCACCCCACTGAAGCCCTGAACGGGTTGTCCTTCAAATGGCCCAGTGCGATCGTTTGCCGAAATTCCCTCACCCGCAGGCGGCCCTTCTGCAAAGGTATCAGCTGGTAGAACAGCAAAGCCCTTAAGAGTTACAGTCATGATAACGCTACAAGTTGACACTCGCAGGTAGAAACTACGGTCAATAGCGTCCCATGACTACATTAAGAACTGATTTTTTTCAGTTAAACAGAATACCAAGATTACGTTAATTCCCAGAGTTTAGGGATGGAAAATTTCGGACGATGAAATGCTCTGTGATTCATCCCATGAACTTTGGGGAGCATGTCATTGATGCAAATGGATCGTTCCGTAGCACAGGCATCTACCTACCGTGAGATCTTTTTCATACAAATAGATCGTTCCGTAGCACAGGCATCTACCTACCGTGAGATCTTTGTCATGGAAATGCAAAAGTGGGATACACCCTATATTGCCATCAAGCAACCCTAGAGCTTTGCTGCTTCTGCATCCAAAATGGTCTTGATAGCATTCAAAAAGTCTTGTTCCAGATAGGGTTTAGTGAAGTAGCCAGTGGCTCCTAGCTGCGTGGCCAACCAGCGATGTTTGTCGTTACTGCGGGAAGTTAGCATGACCACCGGAATTTCGGCAAATTCTGGGTTTTGGCGACGATAGCTAAGGAATTCAAAGCCATTCATGTTGGGCATTTCCACATCGCAGATGATCAGCTTAATGGAAGAACTCTGCTTGAGTTGGTCGATCGCCTCCCAGCCATCACGGGCTTGCAAAATCCGGAATCCTTGGCGTTCCAGGGAAAGGGCGAGGGTTCGTCGCAGCGTCACCGCATCATCTACAACTAGAATGGTTGGAGCTTGAATGGTTTTGCCCGTCAACAAGGAACGATGATTCCACGATCCTGAACGAGTAACCGTTGGAACATTATTCTGAGTTTGTGATTGGTTAAAGGATAATAGCGCGATGACATCAATCACCGGAACCAGACTACCATCCCCCAAAATTGTGCAACCATAGGTGTAATTGGGAGGGGCGATCGTGCTGCTAAACGGCTTAATCACAAGTTCCTGCTCATTCACCAGACGATCGATTTCCAGGGCGATAAAACGCTGGTCTTGCCGCAGAATTAGCATGGGAGAAGACCATTCCTCTGGTGTAGACACTGCCACCAACGCCTTGCTTATAGGGATTTCGGGTAGCGGGCAGGTGTATTCCAGCAAATCAGCTAAACCGTAAGCTGGAATGATTTGCTCCCGCCAGTATAAAAACCGTTGATTTCCTGATTTTTTAATCTGATTCGGCTGTGGCGTAAAGATTTCTTCGATTCCTTCTGCCGGAATGGCAAAGGCACTGGAGCCAACCAACCCAATCATTAATCGGGCGATCGTCAAGGTTAAGGGCAAGTACAGCGTAAAAGTGGTGCCCTTTCCTAAGGCAGAAGTCACCGCAACAGACCCTTTAATTGCTGTCAACTGCGATCGCACCACATCTAACCCAACGCCTCGTCCAGACAGTTCACTCACTTGGGAAGCCGTCGAAAATCCGGGTTCAAAAATCAATTCCGACAACTGTTCTGGGGTGCTGACGAGCAACTGATCTGCCGTTAACCAACCGATTTCAAACGCACGGCTGCGAATGCGATCGATATTTAACCCTTGACCATCATCTTTAATTTCAATAATCGTTTGGTTGCCCTTATGGAACGCCCGAATTTCAATGTGTCCCTGTTCCGGTTTGCCGCGTTGCTGCCGCAAGAAAGGGGGTTCAATGCCATGATCAAACGCATTCCGCAAGAGATGTAAGAGTGGGTCGTAGAGCTTCTCTAACATGGCCTTATCAACGAGCGTTTCCGTTCCCGTCATCGTTAAGCGGACGGGTTTACCATAGGTAGTTGACAAGTCTCGTAACACTCGCGGAAACCGATTGAGCAGTTCTCCTAAGGGCAACATTCGCGCCCACTTCAATTCATCTTGCAGGTAAGTCAACGATTGGCGTTGTTGATCCAGGATACGGTTTGACTGCCGAGTAAACAGCGTGATATCTTCGATCGACTCTTCAAGCTGCACCAAATCCTCTTGAATTTCCTGCATTTGCAAGTACAACGCGCCATAGCTATCCATCTCCAGAGCATCAAATTCCACTAGAGACGTTGCGTTGGCAGGATAGGCAGGAGCCGTCAGTTGATGGGTGGCGATCGCCAGGTTGGGGAAACTGGGGTCAGAAGTGAACGCCTCATTGGACGGGGCCGAACTGGAATCAGTGCGATAAGGGTTGGGGGCAATCAGCGTTTGGTTGGCTAATTCTTGAAAGCGACCAATCAAGCTTTGGAACCGATCGAACCGATCGACCAGTCCTTTTAATACGCTGTGAAGTTGTTCATTTTGAAGTGATAGACCATCCCGGTTAATCATCAGTTCACCGACCAGATTATTCATTCGCTCTAGTCGTTCTGAGTCTACCCGGATAGTCAAATTGGGGCTGACAGGCGTTTCAACTTGATGGGTATAAATCGGTTCCGATCGGCGTGCCGATTCTAGGGCAGGCGGCAACTCTCTTAAAGGATGAAGTGAAATGATTTCAGAAGACTGAAAGGATTCATTTTCATTATCTTGAATTTGTGAAAAGTAGGTTTCAGAAACGTCAATCTCTTCTGGAGAAACTTCAAAAAAGTTATCTGAATGGCTCCCTAGATTATCATCTGCGTGAATATTTTGTGTGTAAAATTCGGTTTCTTCAACAGACAAAACTTCTTCATTGAAATCAGCCGAATCCGCCTGAGGTTGCTGAATTTCAGGGGCGATCGCACCGCCAAAAATGGTTTCCAGCAAGGGAAAAGCCGCACTCAGTTCTTCAAGAATTTGACCGCTTGCAGTGACGGATTCATCGACCTCCTCTACCAGAACAGGTTCATCCACAAATGGCTCACCCAGGGCCAACAACTCAGCCGAAAGATAGGCTCCCCCCGTTCGATCGCCGGACAAAACCGCCTGTCGGCAGCTTTCAAATGCAGTTAATGCCACCTGAGCGATCTCGACAGCACGATCGGGGTGAAGATTTAACGCCCGTTGGACTGCTTCAGTGGTTGCCTTGAAGCCTGAAATATTCAACAACTCAGCAAACCCAGCAAAGACTTCAACTTGCGCCTGAAGTTCACCAAACACCTCATAACGATGGGGTTCTGCAACGATCGCCGCTAAATGCTGTAGCCCTTGGGCAATATCCACTTCAAAGATGGAAGCGAGCATATCAATTCCTAGCTCCGAAGAACTGGGAATATAGCTATCTTGAGTCAGGGCATCCCCGCATTGCTCCTCAATGTGCGCTAAGACAGGATCAGCCGCCATCAGAGCTTGTTCCGCATTGAAGCTGCCCGTCGTAATTTGCTCGGTAAGGGGTAAACGGAGACAGTCAAATGCTCTGAGCAGTTGGTTTTCCAGCTCAGTATTGATTTCCAGGGCTTCATTGTAGAGGGCTTTAAAGATGTTTTCCAGGCGGTGAGCAAGCGTTGCAATGGCATCTAACCCTACACTGGCAGCACCTCCCTTAATGGAATGAGCAGCTCGCATCAAGTTGTGGATTTTTGCCGTACTGCGATCGTGGCTCAGCGTTAGCAAACCTGTTTCCAGAATTTGCAACAGTTCAGGAGCTTCTTCAATAAAAAATTGGTAGGCTTGATCGCGAATTTCAGGGTTAATTGCCATAGTTCACTTGATTCACTGAGATCTGTAAGTTCTACTCTGTCAGCTGATCTGCTAGACGGCCCACACATCAATGGCAGGCTATCCAATGCCAATGGAAGTGATTAAAGAGATTGCCTCTACCCGGACTTCCTCGATTGAATTCTGAATGTGCATCGTCAATTGTTAAACCCTGAACTGTCCTACCCCCTGTTGCAGCGTTTGGGCAACCTGCCGCAGTTGTTCAAAAGAGAGTGACACATGATAAGCTTCCTGGGAAGTTTGGTTGGCAATAGTAGCCACCTCTTTCATGGTTTGGGCAACCGCTTCAGATGCATCAGACTGAGAAACGGTGAGTTGCGCGATCGAGCTAACCAAGTTCCCAATGCGGGTACTGGCTGCCGTGATGTTGTTCAAGCTTTGGCGAGTTTCATCAACAAGCTTCGTTCCAATGACCACCTGCTCAATTCCAGACTCCATTGCCGTAACCACTTCACTCGTTTCCGCCTGAATACTGGCGATCAGCTTCCGAATTTCTTCCGTTGCTTCTGCCGATTGTCTCGCTAATGCCCTTACCTCACTCGCAACCACCGCAAAGCCTCTACCCTCTTCACCGGCTCGCGATGCCTCAATGGAAGCATTCAACGCCAGCATATTGGTTTGTGCAGTGAAGGCACTAATTAGCTCAACAACCTTAGAAATCTTTTGAGAAGATTCACCCAGGTGTTTCACCTTTTTGGCGGTGTCTGCAACGGTCGATCGAATCACCTGAATTCCTTCAACCGTCCGGTTCATGACCAGATCTCCCTCTTCAACCGTTTGGGCTGCTTCCCGCACCGCCAATTCTGCTTGTTGGGCGTTAATGGCAACTTCTTGCACGGCATCGGTTAACGTTTGCACAACATCCAGAGCCAGGGTTAGCTCGTTGGCTTGGTGCAAGGCTTCCGTCGATAGCGATTGGACGGCTGCTTCACTGGTGCTGGTGGTTTCTACTACTTGGTCGGCTGCCACCTTCACTTGTTGCACAATTCTCTTCAAGTTATCAACGGTGGCGTTGTACGAGTCCGCGATCGTGCCAATTTCGTCGGCCGTTACCTTTGCTCGAATGGTCAAATCCCCTTTACTGATGGGGTCTACTTCTTGGAGTAGCTCTAGAGCGCGTAGCTGCAAGCCTTCTTTGAGTTGACGCTGTTCTTCTGCCAGCTTTTCAGTTTGCTCCAACAGTTCAACTCGGTAAATCGATAATCCCAATTCTGTGGTTAACTGCTCTACAAATCCCAGTTCTGATTCATTCCAATTGTAAGGAGATGCATGATGCACCATGAGTAAACCAAACAGTCGCTCGCCGCTCAAAATAGGAGCTAATATGCTTGCGTTAACGCCCCAATCTTCTAATGCATCGAGCAGTTCAAGTGGCGTATCTGGACGATTTCGATCGCGGATAGTTAAAACCTTTCCTTCTTCAAAGTGTTCTACCAGAGATTCTGAGAACAAAAAGGATTCAGCAACGGTTTCCTGTGGATGGGAAGTTTCTGTGACAGGAGATTCTAAAAGAACGGTGCCGCCCCTCTCTGCATTAATGAAATAGAGCATCACTCGATCGACTTTAAGCAATTCTCTAGCACCGTCTACCACCTGTTCAAACATTGTTGCCAGGTCGGAGGTTCTTAGCGTTCCTGATCCTTTCGCTGCGGCTAACAAACGCTCTCGTTCAGATTCTAATACTTGAGCATTCAGGTAAGACTGAATCTGGCTTGCCATGTAGTTAATGTTGGCTCCCAGCAGCCCCAATTCATCTTGCCCTTTAACCTCAACGCGGGTAGCGAGTTCACCTTGCCCAATTTCATCCACTGCTTTAGCCGCAGCCAACAAGGGGCGCGTTGCCCGGTTCGTTAAGACGGCTGCAATCACACCCAATGCTAATGCAGTGACGATCGTACCAATGGAGAGGGTCAAAAGCAGGGTGCGCTGTGTGGCAAAAGCGGTTTCTGTGGGTTCATAAATCAGTACCCCCCAGTCCAGGAAAAGCCCTTCTACCCGGCTAATAGGAGCGTAGCTGATCAGGTATTCTTGGCCATTCTGAGCCGACAGATCGGTAGTCGTAGCAGCAATTCCGTTGTTTCGCAACTCATTATATTTTGGGAAAATGCTCTGAATTTCCGTGCCTGCCGGTTCATCACTAGATACAACAATCCGGTTTTCTTTAGTGGCAAAGGAGCCACCAGGTTGAAAAAGTTGTCCATCAATTTCGATCGCGTTACCTGAGGCGTTGATTCGGGTTGGAGAAATGGGTTGCTCCTGCCCTTCAGCCGTTTGTTCAACATAGGTGACACTGTGATCCACCACATGGAAGGAAGGCAATGCCCTAGCACTACCGCCACCGCCTTGGTGAATCAGGTTAATTAAGTTTTCTCGCACCACATCGGCTAGACCACTGATCGGAGTTTGGCTGTAAATGATGCTGACGAGATTAGAGGACAAATCTGTTACGGGAGCCGCAATATAGAGCGAAGAATCTTCTGTTGTGGTTAAAGTCGTTTGTAAAATTGCAGCCGGCCGCAGTGATCCTCTGGTTTGCAACTGATAGGCGGCAATCAGTTCTGTGAAGGGCCGAGCAGTGGGGGCCAAAAATTCTGATGGCAATTCCGTTCTGGTGCTTCTTAATGGTGTGTTGTTTTCTTCTAAGAAGACCAATCCACCTTCTGGGCTAACGGTCAGAATTTGCTCGTAGTAGGAATCCCGACGAGTGAAGCTATTGAAATAGTTAATGATTTCTTCCGCAGGAACAGCCTCGCGTACCTCTTCATCTGCAACGGCTGGTGTACTGGCGATCGTTTCAGCATCCCGCAAACGAGAGCGAATCACTCCATTCAACTGAAGACTAATATTTACAGCGAGTCGCTGCCGTTCTTCCAAGGTTTCCCGAACAATGATTTCGTTTGCAATGTAGGTTGCAATTCCTCCTACAATCAACACGGGCAACACCCCAAGGGTGACCGCAATTCCAGTGGCCTTCGTTTTTACGCTCAGCGATCGCCACCAACCAAACGGTGAAGAAGATTTTGCATCATCTGCCGATGGTTTAAGTTCATCGTCGTTCGATCGTTTGAAGATTGGTTTTTGCGTCGGTAAAGGTCGCTCGGTTAAAGGTGAAGCAGTTGTTTCAGCCGTTTCATTAGATGAAGTGGTTGGAGCAAAGACTGAAATGTTGCTTTGATTGGAGAGTTCAGACCGGGAGTTGGAATTTTCGTACATAACGCTCAGGATGTTAGTAGGGTACAGGGTGCTAGGGGTTTGGTCGGGGCTGAGGAAGCTAGATCATGTCGGACGGGTCATGGTGCTGAAGGGAGAGCCAAGTAGGTAATGGGTAATGGGTAATGGGTGATGGGGGTATCGATTAGAAATGAGGAAATTAGGTACAGAAATGAAATTGATTACCCTGCGCTTAATTCCTGGACAAACTGCGGATCGATAAAGCTTTCCATATCTGGCACTGTTGCAATCTGATTTTGCTCAACCAAAAATTCTGCTAGTGCTGTAAGCGGTTGAACCAAATACAAATCGCTTGCGGGATTACCTAGCATTTCCAGATTGGTTTGGACATCAGGCAGTTGAATGCCTTCAAGTTGTAATTTCAGATCATCGGCTGTTCCTCCTAACCGCTTTGCCGCGATCGACAACGCTTCATTAGAATCTGCGTTGATGAGATCTAATGCACTAAAAATACCGCTGACAAAGGCGCGAACCGCATCTGGATAATTTTCAATAAACCGAGTGTTGAAAGCATAAAAATCTAAAATTGCTGTTGGCATTTTGGACGTATCATAAATTACCCGTCCATCTCTTTGAGCCGTCAATGCATTGTCAATATAAGGCGGATAAGAATAAGCAATTTCTACGTTTCCCGCTTCATAGGCAGCCGCCCCTGCTTCAGGAGTCGTATCCACGATCGTGATATCTGCTTCGGTGAGTCCGGCTTCTGCCAAAACTTGTAGCAGGAAAAAATGACCTACGCCACCTCTTTGCACTGCCACCTGTCTCCCTTTGAAGTCGGCAATATCGGAGACGCTGTTTCGTGCCAGCAGCGCGTCTGCCCCGGAGGATGTATCCATCACTGCAACGATGCGGTAGTCCACATTTTCTGCTGCCAAGAGAACGGCTTCTGAAGCCACTGGGCTAACAGCTTGAACTTGCCCAATAGAAAATGCTGGAAAACTTTCTGCCACAGTACCGTAAGTGCGAATGGATAAATTGAGTCCGGCCTCGCGAAAGAAGTTCTTTTCATCAGCGATGTAAAGGGCAGAATTACCAATCCAGGCGGTCGTTGCCATGGTTGCTGGAACTAGATCACCGGCGGAGTTAGGGTTAACAGATACTGTGCCAGGCGATCGACCACAGCCATGTAATGCAACACCGCCTGCGGCTCCAGCTAAAAACCGCAGGGTTTGACGACGAGTAAAGCCAGAATGTAAATGCATAAGCGTTCAACATTTTGAGACAACAACTTAAAAGCCGCAAGCGGAGAAGTTTCTCAAGACGGCATCGCACGAATTAAGGCTTCTCCATCTAAAACAGCCAGCATGTCCCCTTCCGGCTGCCACCAGTATCCTCGTAGCAATGGAGCTAGCTCAGGCGGGGTGCTACCAGGGGGTAAAGCTTGAATCTTGTTAGGGTTACAGTTTTCAATTTCGCCAATATGACGAACCACCAGCCCCACAATTTTGCTTTTAGAAGGCGATGAGCGGACTTCAGGTTGGCGAACTTGTAGAACAGCCGATGAGTGGGCTGAACCATAGGTGGATTGTTGATACCAGGGCGTGAGTCCACATAAATGCCCTAAGTCCACCATCCACAGAATTTCGCCACGCCAGTTATAAACGCCCATGACCCAGGCGGGCATATGGGGAATGGGAACGATCTGCCCCAATGGAATATTCAAAACTTCGGTCAGTTGCCGAACAGGTAAAAGAACCTCCATGTTGGCAAGGGATAACCGCAAGAATTGTTCACTCCGTTCTGAAAGGGGAACGAGTGCAGAGTCTTGGGGGGGAGTGGAGGAAACCTGAGCGTCTGGAATGGAAAGGTTTTCAGACATTCTTGCGTTAAATGCGTTGTGTGAAATAAAGAGGCAATGGGGCTTAGCGGGGAATGAGTTGCTTGACGGTGCGTACCAGTTCATCTTGATCGATCGGCTTAGACAGGTAAGCATCTGCTCCTTGTTTCATGCCCCAAAACCGATCCATTTCTGTGCCTTTCGTTGAACACATGACAACTGGAATTCGGCTGGTGCTTTCCTCCGCCTTAAGCTGACGACAAACCTCAAAACCGCTACAACCGGGCAACACCACATCCAAAATGACAACATCTGGCCTTTGTTGAGTGATGGCAGCAAATGCTTCTTCTCCGCTTTGAGCAATCAGGACGTTAATGCCATCTTGCTGCAAGCACTGGATCAGAATTTGCATATCCGTGAGTGAATCTTCTACGACGAGTACAGTCCCCATGAAATAACCTCAAGATGGAAGAAGAAGGCAGAGCAATGTTAACGGTTGGGCACGATCGAAGAATGGAACACACTGGAGTGGGCTAGCGTACTGGGCTGAGTAGGCTGCTCTAAATGCTTACGAATCACATTAAGTACCGCTTCTGCATCCAATGGTTTACTCAAAAAATCGGATGCTCCAACAACGTTTGATCGGAGGCGATTCGCAAATCCATCGCTTCCCGTAAGAATTACAATGGGCGTATTGCGAAAACAGGAAGATTTACGCAATTGTTGGCAAACTTCATGCCCATTTGTTTTTGGCATCACCAAATCTAAAAAAATCAAATCGGGTTTGCGGGCAAGTAAAATGCCGATCGATCGCACTGGATCATCAATTCCTAGAAACTCATAGCCCGCAGAGGTGAGCAGCCGTTCCATCATATGGCGGACTAAAAAGCTGTCATCCACACAAGCAATTAAAGCCTTGCGGGAAGGAGGAAGGGCAAGAAATGGAGAAGGAATGGGGCAAGGTGCAGGAGAGGGTAAATCAGCACCTTCGATGAGTTCAACAATGTGCGATCGAATTAACGGTGCTAAAGAAACCGTCACTTCTAAAACACTTCGCTGCATTTGCGCCGCCAAATCGTACAGCGTATGCTCACCGTTGAGTAAAACAATTAAATTTTGGTAAAACTGAGCGGAACCAAGCTGTTTTAGGAGATCTGGCTGCCTCAGCACGGGAACCCGGTTTGGAGAAAAGTTCTCTAAATTTGCCTCTTGCCAAGCCTGCCACCGTGTATGGGCTTGAGCAGTGACCCGCTCCAGCCGCACAGTTCCGAGTTTAGGTGATAAAGAACTATCTTGCCGAATTTGATCAGTCGTTGAACCTGCATAGGACAAATCAAACAGCAAATCAGAGAGATTCGCATGAATCATATCTGTTGCTTGTTCAGGCGTAATTTCGTAACGGGAAACCCATTGGGCTAATAATGCATAATCCCAACCAAAGGACAAAGCCTGAGGATCTAAATGGGCAATGTCCTCCGACCATGTGTATTGGCTATTTGCCTTATTAGGACAATGTCTTTTCAAGTTACGCAACCAACGTTTAACTGGGTGTTTACCTCCTGTTGCATGAATTAGTGAACCTCGAACAAAATAGAACAACCATTGCTGTCCTGATGCATCTGTTCGGTTTAAATGTCCACTAAATTGCAGGTTTCGTAGATTTCTAAGAAACTCGAAGTGTTTCAACGTCATTAACCTCAAACAGGAAGCGAAGATGATTAAGCTACGACCTTCCTACGTAGGAACGCTCTTCATCAATGCATGATATGTTACATGGCAAAACCAAGCGCTTTACCGGCGGATAGACAAGGGTATGGGGTAACTTATGCCACAAGTAGAGAGATTAACGAGTTAAATAGGAGTCTTTACTACACAGATAAATGCATGGAAAATTACTGAGTATCGCACCCTAAAATGAACTTTTTGGCTCAGAGCCAAGATTGATCGCTGCACAAACCTGAACTTGTTGAGTAAAGTATCCCAAGAACTCGTTACATCAAGCTTTACATCGATCGCCCTTTTCTCAACTTCTCAACCAACTGGTTCAATTACCCGTTCGATCGACCCAGTCGATCGATGGACTGGCTCACCATTCACCGACTTGCACTCAACGTTTGAAAAACTCTAACCTGAGCAACTGTAACCAAATTTGCCGAAGTTACTCAATCTACAGGGAGGAAGATGCTATGTTGGAGAGCGGTAGATTCTCTAGTCCCCTGTTTGTCAGCAGTTGGTTTGAATTAGGTAGACCCGACACCCTCAACAGGGTATACCTCTTTCAGCGTTAAGCTTGAGCGATTGAGAGTAAAGAGGTATCAAAGCTGTTTGACAACTAACCCATTTTTACCATCTGCCAGTGACTTGGCAACCCAAAAGCCCCAGATTAACTGAATCTTCACTTTTCTTGATATGACAGTTCTGCTGAGCGACTCGTTCTCACCGTTGAAACCAGGCTGCTAGAGCCAGGGCCAGCGCATCAGCACAGTCATCGGGTTTTGGAATCGCGCTTAACTGCAATTCTCGTGCAACTGCCTGCTGAACTTCATATTTTTCCGCATTACCGTATCCTGTCAGGGCTTGTTTAACCTGGGCAGGGGTAAATTCTACAAGCGGTACACGATGCTGTGCCAAAACCAGCATCACAACCCCTCGCGCCTGCGCTACTGCGATCGTATTGCCCATGCGGTAGAAAAACAGTTTTTCGATCGCCACCAGATCCGGCTGAACGTGTTCCAACAAGCAATGCAAATCATCGTAGATAATGCAAAGCCGATCGCCTATTTCCGTATGGGCCGGAGTCCGAATCACGCCAAAGTCGATCGGTTTAGCAGCAGCTTGGCTCACTTCTGCCTGACAGCAAATTGCCCCAAATCCTAACGTAGCAAGTCCAGGATCAATTCCCAGGATGCGTTTTTCCATTGCGAACCCAACAAAGCAAAAGGCATCCTTTTGGGATGCCCCTACACTCTACCAGAACCAGACAAAAGTACTACTATTTCACCACACTAAATTCAGTAGGCGAATTTCAACCCTCAGCCCTATCGAACGCCAGCCGGTTTACCCATTCCGTTTTGCACTGCCGCTTCCGGCTCGGCCAAACCAAACACCTGACTGAAGACCTTTTGCACCTTATAACCAGAATCGATCGACTCTAGGGGGTCTTTCCGCAGGCGATGACGCAACGCCATAACAATGACGCGACGAATATCATCAACGGTGACTTCGGTACGTCCTTCCAGAGCGGCTAATGCTTTGGCAGTCCGGTTGGTGACAATATCGCCTCGGAGTCCGTCCACATCCAGCTCTGAACAAACCTGCGAGATTTTGATCTTCAGGTCATGCTCGATCGCCACAGAAGGAAGTAGCGTCTGGGCTGCAATCAGTTTTTGCTGAAGTTCGTCTTGCTGAGACTTGTATTTTGCCAAAAAGCGATCCGGATCTTGGTCAAACTCCGATCGCTGTTCCACAATTTCAACTCGCAGGGTTGGGTCTTTGACCGTCCGAATTTCTGCATGTAGCCCAAAACGATCGAGCAATTGCGGCCGGAGTTCTCCTTCTTCTGGGTTGCCAGAGCCAACTAAAACAAACCGAGCCGGGTGACGAATGGAAATGCCTTCCCGCTCCACGGTGTTCCAGCCGGATGCAGCCGAATCCAGCAGCACATCCACCAAATGATCGTCCAGCAGGTTCACCTCGTCTACATAGAGGATGCCCCGGTTCGCCTGAGCCAATAGACCCGGTTCAAAGGCTTTCACCCCTTCTGAAAGGGCGCGTTCAATGTCGATCGTGCCGCACACCCGGTCTTCCGTGGCTCCCAGGGGCAGATCAATCATAGAAACTTTTTTCTGGGTCGTTTCAACGGGTTCCCCGGATTCTACCTGCTGCTTCACCCAGTCGCTCATCAGGCTGAGATCGGTTGGATGGCTGTTAAACGGATCGCCCGCCACCACGTCAATTTCAGGCAATACATCGGCAAGGGCGCGAATGGTCGTGGATTTGCCAGTCCCACGATCGCCCATAATCATGACACCGCCGATCTTGGGATCGATCACATTGAGCAACAACGCCAGCTTCATTTCCTCTTGCCCGACGATCGCGGTAAAGGGAAAAACGGCACGGCGCGTGGAATGTTTACTAGAGGAGGATGCTATGGCCGTAGAACTCACGGGATTGTAAAACTAACGAAACTTAACGACTGCTACTCATTCTGACACATTGAGAGAACCTAAAGATAAGGAATACTCACATTGCGTCTTCAAAGGATAATAAGCATTAAGGTTTGTAAAGGAGTTTGCCATGAGTTTATTGGGAAATATTATCTGGCTGATTTTCGGTGGGTTTATTAGCGGCGTTGGCTACATTATTGGTGGGTTAGCCCTTTGCCTGACGATCGTCGGGATTCCGTTTGGGGTTCAAGCCATCAAAATGGGCATTGCCACCTTTACCCCCTTCGGGCGAGAGATTGTTACTGTAGAAAATGCAGATAGCCCCCTGCGGCTGATTTTCAACATCATTTGGATTATTCTCTTTGGCTGGGAAATTGCCATTTCGCACCTGATTCACGGAGTCATCTTAGCGATTACCATCATTGGTATTCCCTTTGCCAAGCAGCATTTCAAACTCCTGACGATCGCCCTGCTTCCCTTCGGGCGAGACCTCCGCTAGCCCTCTTTTGGGATGGGGATTTTCCAGACCAGCAGACAAGATACCTACCCTACGGAAACTCAGAGGATCTGAATTTTGAGTTGCCCATCGGGTAAAGCCCAAATTTCTTTAGAGGTTTGTGGTGTTGAAGGTGTCGCACTGTTCTGGGTTGCCCGTTTGGATGCCGCGCGTGAACCAGCGAACCCGTTGGGCAGAAGAACCATGAGTAAAGGATTCCGGGACAACATAACCTCTGGACTGGCGTTGCAGGCGATCGTCTCCAATGCTGCTGGCTGCGTTCAGGGCTTCCTCAACGTCTCCTTCTTCCAGCACAATATTTTGGCGGGTGCGATGGGCATTGTGGGCCCAAACCCCAGCAAAACAGTCTGCCTGCAATTCCAGCCTGACCGAAAGCTGATTTGCCTGCTGCTGTCCAACTCGCTGCTGGAGCCGTTGAACTTCTCCAGAAATTCCCAGCAAGTTTTGGACGTGATGCCCCACTTCATGGGCCAGGACATAGGCTTGGGCAAAATCACCAGGGGCACGATGCCGATATTTCAGGTCTTCGTAAAAGCTCAGATCAATATAAACTTTTTGATCACGAGGGCAATAGAATGGGCCAACTGCCGCTTGAGCATAGCCACAGGCTGATTCCACTGCATCTGAAAACAGCACTAATGTCGGTTCCCGGTAGGTTTCTCCCATTTCGTTGAACAGGGAACTCCAGGTATCTTCTGTATCTGCTAAAACAACTGAAACCAAATCAGCTAATTCATCTTGCTCAGGAGAAATTTGAGTTTGCGTGGGATAGGAATAGGGATCAGGGGCACTTTGCTGTAAAACGATCGAAGGATCGCCCCCCAAAAGGGCAACCAGCAAAGCCACAATCACTGCACCAATCCCGCCGCCAACGATCGTTCCAGGACGACGAACACCCCCTCCACCCCGCCGATCTTCAACATTTCGGCTTCTCCGACCAAATTCCCAACGCATGGCAGATCTCCTTCATTCTAGTAAGCAGCCGTGTTTTCATCATTTGAAGCACTCTCTAGAACGACACAACCTAATTTTTCGGGATCTGCTTTGATTTGTAAAGCATTGCGTTTGGGGAGTCGGGAGTCGGGAGTCGGGAGTCGGGAGTAGTACATTTTTCCATACTTTGAGCGAATGGAGGTTGGAAATTTAATCCGGGTGTCGTGGTGCTGGTAGTAAACTTCCTATACCAAACGTGTGAAAGTTAAGGATCGTGGATTAAATAACCTGAAGAATTACATTTGTACGGGTTTGGCAATGCCAAACCCCTACCTCCGGAAATCAGGATTTTATTAAATTTGCATTACTAAGCAAATAATCGGGTAAGTGTCTTGTGGGGCGGACAAGATGTCCACCCAGTCAGAGAATGGGAATCATTACCGAATGCAATTTTTAACCTCCATTCATCTAGGGCAGGGATTTTGCAGACTTTTCCATCCGTTGCCATACCTTCCCTATTCGGTGAAAGGACGGGCGAGATGCCCATCCCACAAGAGTCAATCTCTTCCCCACTCCCGACTCCCGACTCCCGACTCCCCACTCCCTACTGCCTCACTTCAATATTCAACTCCGATCGCCACTCCGCCAACGGTTTTTCCCAGCCTTCCTCCCACTTCTGCGCTAAGAACGGTTTTGCCTGCCGACCCATGTGGTAGCCGTGACTCATGATCTGCATCAATCCGTCTATATTTTGGCAGGAGCGAATCATGTTGAGCAGTGCCCCTGCCATCAGCATGACCGCCATCGGGGAATGGTTTTGGGCCAGTTGGAAGGCTTGTAGTCCAATTTCGCCAACCACATCAACCTTAAACCCAGTGACAGTGTGCCAAATATCGTGGGTTTGCCGCATTCTCAGGGCAATGTAGGTGAAATCGTCCTGAACAACGACTTTGCGATAGAACTCTGGATCAAAGTTGACTTCGGTCATGTGAGAGCTATAGATGTAGCCCAAAGAATCTTTTGGCAGAGTCAGTAAATCTTGTAATTTCGGTGTGGGTGCAATGTATCGTTCTTCGATAATTTGAGCGACTTCAGGAATGGATTTGAGGTAAGTGACTGAACCCGTCGTTGCTTCCGTGTGGGCCATTGCTTCAGCCAAATCAAAAACCGATTCAGTATTATTTGGATCTTTGACAAACTCCATGAAACCTTGCAGTCCGAGGAGAAACTCCTTCCGCATCGCAGCATTTTGCTCAATCATCTGCTCCCTGACCTTTTGTAAGTAGCTACATCAAAAACGCTACACCGAGTAGACTTTAAAATCCAGAATGATGGACAATATCCTGTTTTTGGATCATGGAAAGAGGCGGATAAAAATTGCTTTTGGTCAGCGCGATCGGTGACAAAGGGTACGTAATTGAACCATAATGGGTGGCTCCGCTTTAACAATTGTTAATTGTTGATGAAGTACATCCTGCAAAACAGACAACACAAAAAATTGATGGCGCGATTCATGCCAATTGTGCTGGAAACTGCCGATCGTCCGTCACTCAACCGCAGTCCATGCCGCTCGGTCAAGCCCAGCACGACTGAGTTAAGTGTGATTGTAGCGACCCTTTAGAAAATCGCCTCGTTTGATTCTGCGCTTTACCAGTATCCAAACTCTATGCTCTTTAACTCTCTAGAATTTATTCTCTGGTTCTTACCTCTGACACTTTTCATCTGGTTTCAGCTCGGTCAACGGGGTTATCGCCAGTGGGCGATCGGGTGGTTATTGTTTGCATCGCTGTTTTTCTATGGTTGGTGGAATCCGGTAAACTTGCCAATTTTGCTGGGTTCTGTTGGGTTGAACTACTGGATAGGTGCTTTGCTCACCCACAACAGCCCAAGATTGAGCCAAAAGGGGCTGCTGGTTCTGGGAATTGTTGCAAATTTGGCGGTGATTGGCTATTTCAAATACGCAAATTTTTTCATTGACAGCCTTAACCCGATCGCCGGTACAGACTTTACCTTGGGTCAAATTATTCTGCCATTGGGAATTTCGTTTTTCACCTTTCAGCAAATTGCTTACCTAGTGGATGCCTATCGAGGTGAAGCGAAAGGCTATCGGTTTATCGACTACACGCTGTTTGTTGCCTTCTTTCCCCAACTGATTGCCGGGCCGATCGTTCATCACAAAGACCTGATTACGCAATTCAAAAATAAAGAGATTTACCAGGCAAATGCTGCCAACTTGGCGATCGGGATCACCATTTTTGCGATCGGGTTATTCAAAAAGGTAATGTTTGCCGATGGTCTGTCTGCCTGTGCCAATGCAGTGTTTGATGCGGTCACCAATGGCACCTCTCCTTCATTTTTTGAAGCCTGGATGGGTTCTCTCGCCTACACCTTACAGCTTTACTTTGATTTTTCGGGCTATTCCGATATGGCGATCGGCATTGGCCAAATGTTTGGAATTTTGTTGCCTCTAAACTTTAATTCTCCCTACAAAGCAACCAGCATTGTTGATTTTTGGAATCGCTGGCACATTACGCTGTCTCGGTTTTTACGAGATTATTTGTATATTCCTTTGGGAGGCAATCGGCGGGGGGAAATGCGGCGCAGTATTAACCTGTTTATTACCATGCTGCTAGCAGGGCTGTGGCACGGAGCGGGTTGGACGTTTGTGTTTTGGGGTGGTTTGCATGGCGTGTATCTCATCATCAACCATCAGTGGCGATCGTTCCGTCAACGAGTACTGCACCACGACTTATCTCAGCGTCCTTGCTGGGAGAGCCTTTTAGGTGGCTGTATCACCTTCCTTGCCGTTGTTTTTGGCTGGGTATTTTTCCGTGCCAATGACATGTCAACTGCGTTTACAGTATTGGATGGCATGATTGGATTGAATGGGTTTTCACTGCCGGAGGAATGGTCAACAACATTCAGTTTTCTCAATGAATGGAATGTCCAGTTTAACGGTTTGATGCCTCAGATTGAGATTAATACAGGAGGGATCAATGATGTTGAGCTTAGCCCATCAACTTGGCTGCGAAATATTGCGCTCTTGCTGCTTTTTGTTTGGTTCATGCCAAACACTCAGGAAATTTTCAGTGAACATCAACCGATACTGAACTACAAGAAGGTTAAGCAGCGTATTGGAATGCTAAAGCAACCCAACAACGATAAAAAGCGCGTCGTTCAATGGCAACCTAACCAGGGATGGGCCATCCTCTGTGCCGGACTCACGGCGATCGCCCTGCTTCACCTCACTAGAGTCAGCCAATTCCTGTATTTTGAATTCTAATCTGAAAGCAAATATCAGCTCATTTAATCCTTATTCCGCACGCTTTACTTCCTTCTGAAAGAAGAGTTTGACATGTCCAAGGCATACTTGAAAACCTACTTTACGGTATTGCTAAGCATCTTCTTCCTGGTGGGAGTCATTAACCTGACGGTTGACCCCCTCTGGTATCTTAGCGGGAACCATCTGACTGGGGTAAATTTACCCTGGAATGAGCGCATCATGAAAACTAATTTGCTCCTACAAGAACCAAAGGATCAGTATGACTGCTTGCTGTTTGGCACATCGCGATCGACCTTATTTGATACAGCGTTGTTAACCAATCACCAGTGCTTTAACTATGCGTTTAGTGCAGGTGATCCAGAGGAATTTGTGAACTATGCTGAGTATGCCAAGGCGGAAGGAGTTAACCCAGTTCAGGTTTACGTTGAGATTGATCCAAAAGATTTGAGGGAGCGTCGTGGAGCCAAACACTATGCTGAGGTGAATGATCCCCTTCCTGTCTATCAAGCCTATCTGTTTTCGTTTGATGTGTTGCGCCTTTCGATTGATACGCTGATTGCTGATGATGCATTCAAACGGGTATACGATCGCCATTTTCGCGGACGAGTGGATGAAGATGCCCCAGATTACAAACCCGAATTTGAACCAGAAGAGCAAAAATCTTGCGACTTATCTCGAATTCGTCCTTTTGAAGCATTAAAACAAACCTTTCCCGATGCAAAGATTGTCGGGTTTGTTGCACCGCTGTCTGCCTGGTATGTGTAC
>PVWD01000076.1 GCA_003003615.1 filamentous cyanobacterium CCP2
GCTCAAAACAGACCCGATCGACTATTTGGTCATTCCCAGAGTGATTGCATGCAGCGTGATGCTCCCCATGCTGGCGATTCTTTCCTTTGTCACTGGAATGGTGGGGGGAGTTCTGGTTTCCCAAGCCCTATTTGGCATTTCTCAACGCATTTTTCTAGACTCTGCCCGCAGTTTTTTGGTGCCCTGGGATCTCATTAGCGGCATGATCAAAAGCGGTGTATTTGGTGCCTTGATTGCCATTATTGGCTCTAGCTGGGGGCTAACCACAACCGGAGGAGCCAAAGGCGTTGGACAATCCACCACAACGGCTGTTGTGACTGCCCTGCTAGCGATTTTTATCTCGAATTTCTTTATGTCCTGGCTCATGTTTCGGGTGATTGGGTAAAAGGGCAAGAGAAACGCTTCCCCCTTCCCCCCTCTCCTAAAATAGAGTTATTCTGAATATCGGCTTCTGTGAAGTTTTGTAAGGGAGATGGTACGGGTGACACAGAGTTCTACAACAAGCAACACACCGTCAACAGGAACCGTTCAACTGGCTCCTAGCTACACCCTGCCGATCGCCCTTGTGTTCATTGCGATTCCCTTGGTTTGGGTACAGCCTTGGGTCGCTGGAGTCGTTGCCGTGTTTGGGCTGTTTCTGCTGTTTCAGGCGGTGACGCTGCGCCTATTCTTTACCGAAACGGCCCTCGATATTTTTCGAGGAGAAACTTTAATTCGCCGCTTTCCCTATCAGGAGTGGCAAAATTGGCGAATTTTTTGGCCGAACTTCCCCATTTTGTTCTATTTCAAGGAAGTAAAAAGTATTCATTTTGTGCCCGTTTTGTTTGATCCGAAAACCTTGCAAAGCTGTTTAGAGCAACGCTGCCCCAGGATTTAAGGCAACCCAATCAGGCTACTCTGAAGTCAAAAGGCGATGAGGCTGTCCTAAGGTGAAGGTGTAAGCTGTTAGCGAATCAATAAAGGCTTGATATGTATTCAGACGAATCCCCGACTCCAGAATCCCATCCATCTGCACAGCCGCACGAGCAAACCCCTAACGCAAATGCAGCGAATTCTGGCAGTTCGGCGATCGGAACTGGCTCCTCCGCAATCTTTACAACTCCTAGTAAAAATACCCGCAACGAAATGAACGATTTGGAACAGCGAGTAGCGGAACTGCAACAGCAAGAGAAAGCCCTTCGCCAAGAGATTTCGTCTCTGCAAGCTTCCTACAACACCATGCTCCAGAGGCAAATTGCTGAAGCTCAAACGGCGATCGGGCAGTTGATGAAGGAAAGCCTGAGTGAGCTAGAACAACGTCGCCAAACGCTGCAACTCACCGTGGAACAGCTAGAACGGCGGCAAGAACGTATCCGCAATGAAATGCGAACCACGTTTGCAGGAACGTCGCAGGATTTAGCCATCCGAGTGCAGGGCTTCAAAGATTATCTGGTGGGTAGCCTTCAAGATTTGGCCACTGCTGCGGAACAGTTGCAGTTAGTTCCTGCCAACAGCGAACCTCAACGTCCGATGAAGCCCCAACCGCCAGCGGCTGATTTCGTCCAGGCGGAAGAAGAGCCGATCGCTCCTCAATTTGCTGACCAACGGTTTCAAGACCAAACCAAACGCATTCGCAAATTGCTCGACCAGTATCGCACCAGTCCAGACTACTATGGCCCCCCCTGGCAGTTGCGCCGCACCTTTGAACCGATTCACGCCGAGCGAGTTGCCAACTGGTTTTTTACCCAGGGTGGACGTGGAGCTTTGCGGACAATGGGTTCCCGCCTACAAAACATTTTGATTGCTTCTGCGGTCATTTCCATTCTGCGAGATTTGCATGGCGAAAGGCTCCGCACTCTTGTATTGGGGAATTCTCCAGAACGATTGGGGGAATGGCGACGCGGTTTACAGGATTGCTTGGGCGTTTCCCGGGCCGATTTTGGCTCAGAGGAAGGAATTGTCTTATTTGAAGACCCAGAACCCCTAGCCCAACGGGCCGATCGGCTGCTTAAGCAAAAACAGTTGCCGTTTATCATTGTGGATGAGTCTGAAGTAGTGATTGATATTGCCCTGCTGCAATTTCCCCTGTGGCTGGCCTATGCCCCCGACCCCCTGAATCCCCCAATGGTGTATTAACTCAGCGAGATAGAAAAACTTCTATTTGTGCTGGACAAACCCCAGAAGAGAATGGATAGGAAGGAACGATCGCAGTACACTGGGTATGATTTGCGGTATGGGGCAAACGGATGGCACTCTGGTTTGTGTACGGCTTGGTGGTGTTGCTGGTGGCGTATTTGTTGGGGGCAACCCCAACCGGATATTGGGCTGGCAAACTTCTAAAAGGAATTGATATTCGGGAACACGGCTCTAAGTCTACTGGGGCCACGAATGTACTCAGAACCTTAGGTAAAGTTCCAGCTCTGGTTGTATTGCTAATTGATATTTTTAAAGGGGTGGCAGCAGTTTGGTTTGCCCGATGGTTTTACACCCTGCCTGCCATTACCAGTGCAGTTCCGGCTTCGGTTGACCTTGCCACTTGGACAGACTGGGCCGTTACCCTGGCGGCCCTGATGGCAGTTTTGGGACACAGCCGATCGATCTGGATTCGCTTTACAGGAGGCAAGTCTGCGGCAACGGGATTGGGGGTGCTGTGGGCAATGACTTGGCAAGTCGGGTTAGGGACAACCCTAGCATTTGGGTTAGTCTTGGCAATCTTTCGGATTGTTTCCCTTAGCTCCATTTCCGCCGCGATCGCCGCTGTTGTTCTGATGTGGGTGTTTCGTCAACCGTTGGCCTATCAACTGATGGTGATTGCGGGTGGGCTATATGTTATCTGGCGGCATCAGGCAAACATTCAACGGTTGCTGGCAGGAACAGAACCCAAAATTGGGCAAAAGCATCAGGAACCTGGACAGGTTTAACGATTTTACTAATAGCCATTTCCTTGCAGTTTTCCGCTCTGGCTCTGCACCAAACTCAAAATACTTGCCATCATTGCCATTGCTGCTGCCGCATAAAAAACGGTGGGCAAACCAGCCGATTTCCAGATTGGGCCAAGAATCACTGGAGAAGCAAACTGACCCAGAGAATTGAAACCCGTCCCGATCGCCAACACCGTTGCCCGGAGTTCATTGGGAGCCAGATTGGCTAGCTCATCATATAAGTTTGGAGTAATAATGCCGAAGCCCGCTCCAAACAGAACAGCAGTCGGAATAATGAGGAAAAGATCGGTTAGGAAGGGAATCGTAACTAGCGTAACTGCCATTAGGCTAAATCCAAACGAAATCGCCCGATTCCGCCCCAATTTTCTGGCAATGCGGCTCGCTCCGATCGCCGAGATCACCGCAGCCCCCACTAAGCGAACTGCCAACACAATGCCGTTTAGCTCTGGCCCTGCCCCGATCGCCTCACTTAAATAAAGCGGCGTATAAATCACCACCGCATAGACAATCATGGCCGCCGCTCCAATGAACAAATAGAGGGACAAGACATTAAAATTGCGAAGGACTTGTCCAAGCTGGGCCTGCTGGTCGGCTGCAATCAAAGAACCTGCCTTCGATCGTCCTTCCCGTAGTTTAAAAACAGCAATCACTGCAAGCGGAATGCCAAACCCATACAGGAAAAAAGCATACTGCCAGTGCATTCCACCGACCCAGCCGCCCAAAATTGGAAAAAAGATGGCAGAGGTGGTCATAATGCTGGTGGCATAACCCAAAATGCGCGATCGGGCTTCTCCGTCGTACATGGTGCCCAGCAAGCCGATCGTCGCGGCAGCAACCCCTCCACTGGCGGCTCCCAAGAGCGCACGGCTAGCCAACAGGAGAGGCATTGAGGTTAAAAATGCAGTAGAAACGCCGAAAATGGCATACAGAATCAGGCAAGGAATCATCACCTTCATCTTGCCAATCCGATCGGAAACCAGCCCCATAATCGGCGTAAAGGCGGCAGATGTGAAGGCGTGAATGCTGACCAATGTGCCAGCCCATTGGGGGTCAAGGCTGAGTTGGCGTACCATTTCGGGCAGAACTGGAGAGATGACACCGCCCGTCATCGTGGTGAGGCAGCCCGCCGCCAGCAAAATCAAAAACTGATGGAAGCGTTCCTGCGAAACGGACTGATTAAACTTAACAACTCCACCCGACAAAAACTTGCCCACTGGCAGCATAAACCACTCCTAGAACACCCTTCCACGATAGGGAATTTTGGCTCTACTCATCAGACCTGCTGGGACAGTACAAAGTTTCTTTTCTAACTGTCCCCATGAAATCAGCGCAAATGGGGAGTTTTCGGGGGAAAGCGGGCGATCGAGAGCCAATCTGTTAGAGTGAAGGCCTATTGCACTCATGGATGTTGCGTTGGCTTTGAGAATCTTTTATGGAGCCTCATGAAAGGCTTACTGCTCATACCAGAGAAGCAAATTACGGAAAGCCCTCTGCTGGGTTGCAAAGAGCCAGCGATCGGTTGCCCTACATATTTCTGTGTCGATAATTTGTCCTGATGCAGCCTACCTCAACAAAATCATCGCTTCACGTTCCAAGAGAATCTGTTCATTCCCTGAGCCTCGATCGCTTTGTGCAGCTTTATCAGACACCGGGGAACCCAGTTGTTGTCACCGATCTGCTTCACCAACAGGATTGGAATTTAGATTATTTACGCCAACAATTGGGAACGCAACCCTTCGTCTTGCGATACTACGGCAATGAACGGTATCAACAAGACAAACGACAATGGAAATCGATCGGCAGTGGTGTGCCACCGAAGACAAAACCGTTTGCAGATTATGTGTCCCTATTACAAAGTCGGGAAGCCCACCGACAGGATATTTACCTGGCAAAGTGCCCAATTCACAACACGCCATTAATCCACACAGAAGCAATTCAAAGTCTACAAAATTATCTGAATCAATTAGGGCTAACCCGTCCAGCCAGTACGCTGAATTTATGGGTGGGGCCAGGGGGGCACATCGAGGCCCTACATTACGATCCAACGGACGGCACCCTCGTACAGCTACACGGCTCAAAGCGCGTCATTTTGTTTCCGCCCTCCCAAACGGCAAACTTGTATCCTTTCCCGTTCTACATTCACTTGAAGCACGGCATGAAGTTGCGATCGTGGTTTAGCCAGGTATATCCCGATCGTCCTGATTTTGCAGCTTTCCCGAAGCTTCAGGAAGCATTGAAACACAAATATGAAGTGATTTTGCATCCGGGAGAACTGCTTTATATTCCGACGGGATGGTGGCATGAGGTGGAATCCTTGGGCGATGGGATGGTGTGTTCGGTGAATCGCTTTTGGCGGGTTTATCCCACTCGGCGGGCAGTTCTGTCGTGGCAACGGTGGCGAACGCATTTGGGCAGTGCGTGTGCTTTGCCATCGGTGGCAGCCAGTTTGGTCAAGGCGGCCTTTAGCCCCGATCGATCGCAGCGATTTAAAGAAATCTTGCAAATGTTTTAAAGATTCCCCAGGCAACAGGTTTACACCATCAGGAGGATTGACATCAATCAACTTTCAGGCATAATGACGACGGACAATGCAGAGAAGATGCAGCCTGAACTCTGGTAGACCCTTTAATTAATCGAGAAACGATGCTATTCGTCGATCGCCTTCAACAAAACCGTAGGCTCTTGGTGCTGCTGGCGTTGGGTTCGCTCACAGTCATGCCCGGAGCTGTAATTGCCCCCGTATTGCCAGAAATTATTCAACAGCTTCAGCTCGATCGCACCTTAGCCGGATATTTGGTCAGTGCCCATTACTTGACCGTTGCCATTTTCAGCCCTGTACTCGGCATCTTGGCAGAGCGGCTTGGCAGTATTCGGATTTTAGTTATCTCTGCAATTCTGTTCGCCCTATCTGGAGCAGCCGGAACCTTGACGGCAGACTTCTTTCCTATGCTGATGACTCGCGGACTGATGGGAGTCGCTACAGGTGGAATTGCAGCAGCCAGTTTGGGAATTTTAGCCAAAGACTATCCCAACCCAGAAAACCGCTCACAGGCGATCGCCTATGCCTCAGCCACCATCACCCTTGCCAATATTGTCTATCCCTTTTTGGCAGGTTGGATCGGTTCAGGACAATGGCAGTTTGCCTTTTATTTGTATGGTTTGGCCTTACCGCTGGGAGTGCTAGCTGCCCTGATTTTGCCTAATCGTCGTCGCACAAGGTCAACGGCTTCAGACACTTCCACCTTAATAGGACGACCCCTGCGAGCGGTACTGAGCCATACAGGAATTGTTCGCTTGCTGCCAACCGTTGGCATTTCAGCGGCGATCGGTTTTGCGACCATTATCTATTTGCCAATGCATCTCCGGGCCACGTTGGATACTGAACCCGTAACCAACGGACTCGTATTAGCTTGCCAGGCGATCGGAGCGGCCTTTTCTGCCCTTGGTGTAAGGCCATTAATCCAGCGGATTGGCGCGATTCCTACCATTGTCACCGGACTCAGCCTAATGGCGATCGGTTTACTCATCTTGCCTCAACTCGATGCTCTGGCTCTGTTTATCCCAACGGCCCTTTTGTTTGGAGCCGGAATGGGGCTAGCCCTGACCAGCCATTTTGCTGCGATCGCCAATTTGGCCCCAATGGAACTTCAGACGATCGCTTTGGCAGTTGCCACCAGCATGAACTTTCTGGGGCAATTTTCCTCACCAACCCTGTTTGGCTGGGTGCTGCGCCAGAGTAGTGTCACCACTGTCTTTTACACGGCGGCTGGGTTAGCCATTCTTACAGGTTTATTTCTGCTACTGTCTGCAAGCCATCCAAAAAAAGGCGATCTTCGGTGACGTGGGGGATTTTTAATTGGGAATCAGAGGAGCCAGAGCGTAGGAGTTGACGCTGCCGGACGATGCCAAAGCTGCCCGGAGACAGGATGCGAAGCCGGGGGGGTGGCACTTGATCCGATCGCACCGTGGCATAGGGGTTGTTGAACTCACCTAGCCAGAAATCAAACCGTTCTAGGAACTGCTTGGGACGCTCCAGGGTGTAGCCAGCCGCCAGTTCAATATTCACCCAATAGTGAGCCGGAAATTCGTCTGCCGACAGGGTGACACAAAAATCCTCTAGGGCAATGCCAAACTCCTGCTGAAGCACCTGCATCACTTGAGCCACATGAAATTCAGTGGTTTTTTCAGTCGTTGCAGACAGCAAACCGCCTCGACGATGGCGAAACACAATTACAGGGGTTTGCTCATAGAACCCTACCACTTCCACCACATCACCAATGTCATAGCGGTAAAAGCCGCTGTAGCTTGTCACCAGCATGCGATAACGCTCACCCACTTTTAACTCAGTCGGTAAAAGGGTTTGGGGTTGTGCTGTCTCCCACTGATCGCGAGGAATGAATTCATAAAATCCGGTGTCTACTGCCAAAATGCAGCCATCGAGATTGAGGTCGTGGCAAACTCCAAAGGTTCCCTCCGCCGTTCCATAGACTCCCCCGAAGATGGGTGTGTCTTCAAAATATTCTGGGAATCGCTCAAAATAAAAATCGGATGTGCCGCCTCTGGCCGTGCCAATCAACGACAGCTTTGACCAAGCCCGCTTAGGAGTGAGTCTGCCCTCCGATTTCAGGATTTGCCGAAGCTGTTGGGCGCGTTGGGGGAGGGGTTGCCGGAGCCGCTCTAGGGAAGCCCGAAGGGTAGGGTCGATCGCCAGCCAATCGGTAAAACCACCCGTTTCAATGTCTTGAATCAAGTCTTCTGCAAATTTTTCGAGGGACTGACAAATCCGCAAAACCTGCATAGGGAAATTGGCAACAATCCCGCATGTGTGGGGGTTGCAGAGCGCAAACAGGAGACAAACATAATGACGGCTGGGTGAATCGGAAATTTCCATGGCGGTAAAGGGTTGGGCAAAGGCAAACTCGCAAACCGATCGGTTCATCCGGTGACTGCCCACCGTTACGGGACCATAGTCAATCCCGGCGATCGTCTGTCCTTGCACCCGCACTGAATTGGTAGACAGGAGCTTGCCTAACGCTAAGGGCTGCGATCGACCCACTGAATGACGCTTTACTGCCTCTTGCAAAAACCCAAAACTGGCGGCATTTGCGCGTCCCAATGTTTTTTGAAAGCGTCGGGTGACAGGCACTTTTTTCTGCTTTCCCGTCGTACCGCTTGTGAGGTTAATGTAAACCACTGGATCAGGATTCAAAACATTCGGTTCACCCTGGGCGACCCGCTCGGTGTAAGGTTCATACTCGGCATAAGTCCAAATGGGAACCTGCTCGCGAAACTGGTCGATCGTCCGAATTGCTTTGAGTCCAAAGTACCGTCCTAGTTCGGTGTCCTGCTGCACTTGGAGGAGTTCCCGTAAAAACTGTTCTTGCGTTGCCATCGGTTGACGAATTTTGCGAACAAAATTAGCTTTGGCATAGGTTGCATAGACACTCAAGGCAGACAGAAACAAATTGGTCATAATCCTTCAAAAAATTGCAGCGAAAGGGTTAAACACACCAAACGAATCCAGTTGAACAGGCCCTCAATTGAAGATGAGATCATCTCCATGAAGAGGAAAGGCATTCAAAACCATACGCTCTAATGACTCCTGAAACCAAATTTTAGAGCTTTCAGACTAAAACCCTAGACTTAAATCCTCAATTCGTGTGCCCCAAGTCTCATTGGGTGTATCCCACGTTTACATTTCCATGACAAATATCTCCCTGGCAGGCAAGATGCCCGCGCTACGGAAATCGATCCATTTGTATCAATGGGGTGCTCCCAGTCTCATCGCCCTTTTAAAATTTGCCCCCCTTTTCAAGCTTGCATTGTCCATCGTAAAGTGGCACACAGCAAAGGTGATTACGGAAAGTTAAGCAGTAATGTTTAAATTCACCCGATTTGTTTGTTTCAGATGTGAGTGTCAATGGAACTGACAGCAACCCTTAAAGGTCAGACAATCCAAAATCATGTACGCGAGGTTGGCATCAATAAAGACTACTGGTATCCCGTTGCGTGGTCGCATCAGCTCAAACCCGGACAGGTGATTCCCGTGGTCGTATGGCAAACGTCGATCGCTATTTATCGAGATACTGACGGGCGCGTTCATGCCATTGAAAATGCCTGCCCTCACAAAGGAGTGGAATTGCATTTAGGAGAAGTGCAGGGCGATCGGTTGGTTTGCCCGTATCACGGGTGGGAGTTTAACGGAACCGGACAGTGTGTTAACATTCCCTATTTTCCCCCCGATCAAAAGCTTCCCTGTGCCGTGGCACCGAGCTATCCTGTGCAGGATCAGTATGGAATCATTTGGGTGTTTCCTGGGAACCCGGAGCTAGCAACAAGTCGTCAAGTTCCAGAAGTGCCAGAATACAGTGACCCCAACTGCTTGATGATTCCGATTACTGGCGTGTTTAATGCCCATTTCTCCATTTGCAATGAGAACACAATGGACGTTTTTCACGGGTTTCTACACAAAAATCTTCAGGGTTGGTTTGATCCGGTTTTGCTGAATTTGCAAGACAGTGCCAATGCGGTATGGGCAGACTACCGAGTTTCCTACAAAGGGGCACTCAGCAAGTTTTTGGGGCTGGGTACAGACGGTGATGGTGTCACCACTCGCAACGTTTCAATTCACTATCAGTACCCCCACTACCACAGCACAATGGAAGGGGTTTCATCCCTCTACTTGATGCGGTTGCCCGTTGGCCCAAACCAAACGCGATCGTTTTCCCTGCTGTTCCTACCCAAAATTCGGCTACCCAAATGGCTGCTCAGAACCATTAAACCCGTTTTAGTGCCGATCGTGCTGCATTTCTTGTTCATGCCTTTTTTAGAGCAAGATGTCAGCATGATGGAGAGCGAGCAGCGTACCTATGAGAAAAACCCAAAGCGGCGATATGTAGAGGTGAATCCTGCCATTATTGCCCTACAACGGGTAATTGTCCGGCAATATGAACAATTTATGCAACAATCAAGTCAATCGCAATTGAACACTTGGCAAAACCAGACCAAGGCACCTATTGCCCCATCCATTGATGATCGAGCCACCGTTGACAAATTTTTGAAAGAGAAGACTTCATCTGTTTCGGCTGAATCGACCTAAAGAAGGATTGACTCTGTTGGAATGTATTGATTGTGACTGTGGCACAACTGTACCAACATCGTCGTCTAGAATTTTTAAGTTATGGCAGAGTGATGGGTAAATTTTTAATGGGTTATTCAAGCTAGAGGTGTCATGAAATTGGTTCAATCAGCGAATAGTTGAGGTTCATTGTATTCTGTGTTCAGCAATGAAGTTCGACCTTGGGGCTTGCCTAGTCGGCCATTGCAATTTAGTCAAACGCAATCAGCGATTTAGATAAGGTGAGGGGAGTTTACTGTGCAAGTCGTAAAGGAATACTTTCAGCGTGGGGATGAGAACGGGTTATTTCCCGATGAGTTTATCTGTCATGGCAGGGATGGGAACCTCGTTGAAATTGAGGAGGCAGCTACCGAAATTCGTCGGACTGTGTTGACCTTTTGTACAAACGATGTCTTGGGGTTGGTGCAGAACAAAGCCGTTCAGCAGGCAGCGATCGATGCGGTGATGCAATACGGGACATCGAATAGCTCTTGTTCTGTCTTAAGCGGTCGGATTGATCTGCATCGCCAATTAGAAACCGAAATTTCGGAATTTAAGCATTTACCCCACACCCAGCTTTTCCTGAATGCGTGGATGGCTATGCAAGCCCTGATGGATGGCTTCTGCCACCTGGCAATTCCGGTTCCAGGCTTCCAAAATACCCGTGAGACGCTCATCTTAACCGATGTGTTGAATCATGGCTGTATTGTTTCGGCGATCGCCAATGCTGGGAACCGTTCAGGCAAGCTGTTTAGCCACAGTCCTCGTGTGCGGGTGCGGGCCTATCGCCATTGTGATATGGAAGATTTGGCACGAAAGCTGAAGCGGTATGCTCGTCCGGATGACCGGATCATGGTGGTATCGGATGCAGTCTTTTCCATGGACGGTGACATTGCGCCCCTGCCAAACATGATTGATATTTTGTCAAACTATGAAGGCAGCGTCTTGGTGATGGATGAAGCCCATGCCAGTGGAGCAATCGGGGCAACGGGACGAGGCATTTATGAACACTTTGGACTTTTGCCGCAGCAGGCGATCGAGCGGGGCGTAGTTCCGTTGATTATGACCACCTTCTCTAAGTTTGCCGCTTCCGCCGGAGCCGCTATCAGCAGCCATGTCAAAGAACTAATTCCCATCCTGAACTATTCACCCACCTCGATCGGCACGATTTCCTTACCCCCTCCGACCACCGCCGCTGCCCTGGAAAGTATTCGCCAAGTTCGGCAACATCCAGAAATGGTATTGCGCTTGCAGGAGAACACCCGGTACTTACGCGCGCGCTTGCTGGAGCATGACTTTATGGCGATCGGTGAGACAAACGTGATTCCCGTTGTTCTGCCAACCGATGTCAACCCCAAGTTCTTTGCTCGCAAACTGATGCACGATCACAGCATTTGGGTTTCCCCCATCTGGTTTATTGCTAAACCTCGCCTGCGGATCACGGCCAACGCGCTCCATACTCGTGATGAAATGGATCGGCTGATCACCGGCATGACCGAAGTTCGCGACGCGCTGTACAAAACAACGATTAGTGCTTAGAAACTGAAAGCTAAGAACTGAGAATTGAACTTCAAAATATTGTGGGATGGGTATCTTGCCCGTCCCATATTGGTTTGAAACCAATGTTGTTTTTAAGACGATTAAGCCAGCGTTGATGAGCCAAAGTCCGGCGGGATGTCTTGCCAGCGTCCTTGTCCAACCGCCCGCACTGCCTCTTTCAAGGAAATATCCCCCGTATATAAAGCACGCCCCACGATCGCCCCAGTTACGCCGATTGGTTCTAATGCCAGCAGGCTCAGAAGATCGCTGGTGGAACTGATGCCGCCAGAGGCAATCACCGGAATGGAAAGTGCGTTGGCTAGCTCTCGGAGGGCAAGTTTATTTGGCCCTTGCAGAGTCCCGTCTCGGTGAATGTCTGTGTAAATGATGGCGGCTGCACCGAAGTCTGCCATTTGCTGAGCTAAGGGAATCGCATCTACTTCTGAGGTTTCCAACCAACCGCGAGTGGCAACCTTACCGTTCCGGGCATCAATTCCGATGACAATGTGGCCTGCAAATTCCTGGCAGAGTTGCTCCACTAGTTCCGGCTGCTCAACGGCAACCGTGCCCAAAATGACGCGCTCCACGCCCAATGCCAGCAAATCCATCACTGAAGCCCGATCGCGCAGCCCACCCCCAACCTGTACCGGAATATCAACCGATCGCACAATCGCTTCAATCGCAGCCTGGTTCACCGGATGCCCCGCCTTTGCCCCATCCAAATCGACCAGATGCAAACGAGTTGCCCCCTGGTCTGCCCACTGCCGCGCCACCGCTACCGGACTTTCATCAAACACTTGAGATTGGGCATAATCACCCTGGTACAGCCGCACACAACGACCCTCCAATATGTCAATCGCTGGAATCACATCCATGTTATTCGCTCTAGTTATTCGCTCTCAGTCTTTTGTTTGAACCTGAAATAAACCCACACTGAACCGATCGCACCGCCCCATTCTACCTATTCTGTCTCCCTACTCTATCAAGTGATGCTCCAGTGCAAAGCGTACCAGTTCAGCCCGATTATTGGTGTCTGTCTTCCGCAACAAGCTGCTAACGTGCTTTTCAATTGTGCGGGGACTCAAATGCAGCCGATCGCCAATTTGCCCATTGGATAAGCCCTCTACCACTACCGCCAGAACCTCTTGCTCCCTGGGAGTCAGATCGAGCGACAGGGTTAAAGTGCTAGCGGGTTTCGGTTCTAACTGCATCACCCGATCGTCTTCCGCATCATTTGAGCGAATGCGCTGCCGCCATTCCGACTCAATCATCTGCGATCGTTCTAGCAAGTTACGAACCACTGCCCCTAATTCTTCCAGTTCAAACGGCTTGGGCAAATACACATCGCAGCCCAACCGATACCCCCGAATCCGTTCCTCTACATTTGTCCGTGCCGTCAAGAAAATTACGGGCAATAGCCGGAAAGCAGGTTGGCGACGTACCTGCCGAACGAGTTCATACCCGTCCATCAGGGGCATTGTGATATCAGTCACAATCAGGTGAGGCTGATAGTCATCCACCATTTCAATTGCCTTTCGACCATTCTCAGCCGAAACCACCGAATACCCACATAGCTCAAGGTAATCGCCGATCGAGAGGCGTGTGCCCAGATCATCGTCAGCAACAAGAATTGTCAGAGGCATGGAACGACGGGTGAGGAACGAGGAATGAAAATGATATATACATCCCAATTAAAACAAAAACGCCTGCAAGCTTCTGCCCTACCCATAAGCCATCGGATAAACAGATGCTTTGCAAGAGTCTATCTTTAGCCTAAGACAATATGCGGGTTTGAAACTATCTATATCGATAGAGGTTTAGGAATGCAGGTCGCTGTTAAATAATTTCTGCTGCATCAATTGTATAGTCTTTAACCCAAACGAAGGTTTGTGACCTCCTCCTGAAATGCCCAAATTCTAAGCTAGCAGAATCATGGTTGCCAAAAAGCCAATGGACAGGCGAAAAACTGACACATTCGTTCGCAAATGCGGGGGAATCACCCCAGAGAATATGGCCGGATTACTGCGGCATTCAGCCTGGAGAAGGTTGATGATTCTTAATATAAAGAATCACTATGCTACTATCTGGGTGGTTTTTAACGGCCAACCCATTCGTCGGCAACCTGATTTTTGTGGTGTAGGAGAGAGCAGGCGTGCAGGAAAACGTTGCAATGGAACAAGTGAGTACTCATGGACATCGGCATCATCCCGATCCAATTCGAGTTGGTGTGATTGGCGTGGGCAATATGGGACAGCATCATACCCGTGTTCTAAGCTTGTTAAAAGATGTTGAGTTGGTTGGTGTCGCAGATATTAATGTGGAGCGAGGGCTGGACACGGCAAGCAAGTACCGGGTGCGGTTCTTCGAGGACTATCACGACCTGCTGCCCCATGTGGATGCCGTTTGCATTGCGGTTCCAACTCGCTTGCATCACTCTGTCGGGATGACCTGCTTACAGGCAGGGGTGCATGTTCTGATTGAAAAACCGATCGCCGCGAGCATCGCTGAAGCCGAGTCCTTGGTCAATGCTGCTGCCGAATCCCACTGCATTTTACAGGTCGGGCATATTGAACGGTTTAACCCTGCCTTCCAAGAACTCAGCAAAGTCCTAAAGACAGAAGACATTTTGGCCCTAGAAGCCCAGCGCATGAGTCCTTATTCCAACCGGGCGAACGATGTATCGGTGGTGCTGGATTTAATGATTCACGATATTGATCTACTGCTAGAGTTAGCAAGCTCCCCCGTGATTCGCCTCACCGCTAGTGGTAGTCGTGCTGCGGACTCTGGTTACTTAGACTATGTAACTGCCATCCTGGGATTTGCCAATGGCATTGTTGCCACCCTGACCGCCAGCAAAGTCACCCACCGCAAGATTCGTCGCATCGCCGCCCACTGCCGCAACTCTCTCACCGAAGCCGATTTTCTCAACAACGAAATCCTGATTCACCGCCAAACGACCGCCAACTACCTCACCGATCACGGGCAGGTTCTCTACCGTCAAGACGGCCTTATTGAAAAGGTTTACACCAGCAACATCGAACCGCTTCACGCAGAATTAGAACATTTCGTTAGCTGTGTCCGGGGCGGCAACCAACCCTCAGTCGGTGGTGAACAAGCCCTCAAAGCCCTACGGCTGGCTAGCTTGATTGAGCAAATGGCATTGGACGGGCAGGCCTGGCAAGACTCGGAACTGAGTGGGCTGTGTTCGGGAAGTTCGGCGGTGATGGTTTAGTTGGCTTTGGTGGGAAACGCCATTTCCGCCTTGAGAAAATCCACAAACTGCCGGGCCGTCCGACCCGATCGCCCATTATGGCGGGTGGCCCACTGGAGGGCGCGGGCTTCCAGATCGGAGGCAGGGAGATGAATTTGGGCGAGATCGGCGAGGTGATGAACGATTTCCAAGTAGGTGGACTGGTCAGCCGGTTCAAAGGTCAAAGTGATACCAAACCGATCGCTAAAGGAAAGTTTTTCCTGAACCGTATCCCAGGCGTGGATTTCATCAGCATCGCTGGGGCGGGGACGATCGCCAAAAAATTCACGAATCAGGTGACGGCGATTTGACGTGGCATATACCACTACATTCTGCGGACGGGCCGTAATATTGCCCTCCAGCACCACCTTAAGGGCTTTATAGGCATCATCGTCTTCTTCAAAGGACAGATCATCCACAAAAATAATGAACTTCTGGGGCACAGTACGCAGCGAATCCACGATCGCAGGTAGATCTTTAAGTTCAGCTTTGCTGACTTCAATCAGGCGTAAACCCTTTTGCCCATAAGCTTGCAATAATGCCTTCACCAAAGACGATTTGCCCGATCCTCGGCTGCCATAAAGCAAAACATGGAGAGCCGGATAGCCTGCCAGCAATGCCTCCGTGTTCTGAATTAGTGTCTCTTTTTGCAAGGTATAGCCCACCAGTTGATTGAGCTGAATCGGATCAGGGTAAGCAATCCCCACCAACTGCCCCGCCTGCCAGCGAAACGCCCAATACGCCGCAAAAATGCCACTGCCAAACTGACGATAGTGAGATGCCAGATCAAAAACTAAATCTGCCCAATGTTCAGCCGTTTGAAACGCTTTCCAAATGGGTAAGTGCTGCATGGGGCTGGAGTTGGATTCACCTTCTGCAAATCCTTCCCAGGCGATCGGTGCGGTTTCCAGATCGGTGGCTGCTTTGACCCACTGGCTCAAACATTTACCATCACAGCGATACAGGCTTTGTAGGGCTTGAAGATCCTGTTGGGCGGCTTTCACCAACACCGGAGAGAGGGTGTCAACGGTCGATCGTTGGGCAGCACGAGTGAAGGGATTATCTGCTTCCAGGATTTGCCCAATCAGATAATTTTGCCAATCCAGCCCCACTTCCGCCATTGCGCTAAACCATCGCCCGTAGGCATACAGGCTCTCAATCTCAGGGTTATATACCACATCGCCGATCTCATTACGATTCAACCGATTTGAACCAATCGATCCGATCGCCCCAACATCGCTTTGCTGTAGGGTTTGCAGGAGGTTCAGAAAGGCTTGACCGATCGCCCCATCCAGCACAGACTGATAGAGAAGGAGTGAGGCGGCTTGGCGTTGGAGAGAGAGGATAGATTGACAGGAAAGCATCTTGTTACGCAGACGAGAAATCTTTAAAATCCTACAGTTGAATGGGTGAGAATCGATGGGTTTACGCAGTCTTGCAGCGATCGTCTATGGCATTTTGGCCTTGGTTGGGGGGATTGTGGGCTATGCTCAGGCTAGAAGTATGCCGTCTCTGGTGGCTGGGGTCATTAGCGGTATTCTGCTGATCGTAGGCGGCATCGCCCATCACCAAGGAGCGGATTGGGGGATGGTTTTGTCTATTATTGTGACGATCGTCCTTGTCATCACCTTTGCTGTCCGGTTTTGGAAAACCCGAAAATTTATGCCTGCGGGCTTCATGCTCTTGGCTGGAATCATTGCTCTACTCGCGATGCTCTTTGCGTAATCTATTTGTGTAGACGCGAAATTTTTTGTCTCTACTTTTTTTGAAATTTTGCATCTCTATTCGATCGGCAACGCCACCATAAAACACGTCTGCTGATTCCCACTTTCAACCGTAATTGAACCGCCCAGATATTCCACCAATTTTTTCACCAGAGCTAACCCCAACCCTGTGCCGCCATACTTCCAGGGATCATTCCTAGGAATGCGGTAAAACCGATCGAAAATTCGATCGCGTTCATCGTCGGGAATTTCTACGCCGGTGTTGGTGATGCGGATTTGCATGAAATCGGGAGTGGGTTGCACTGCAATTAAAATGCTTTGATGGGGTGGGGTGTACTTGCAAGCATTGTTAAGCAGCTCAGTCAAAATGCGCTCTATTCCCGCAAAACTGGTCATCAAGGGGGGCAGGTCAGCCGGAAGGTGAACCTCTAGCTGTTGCTGTTGGGTGTGGCTGCGTTCCAAAAAGGGTTCCGCAACACGGGGAATGAAGGTTCCTAGGTCTACCTCAGTGAGGTTGAGCGGTTCAACTTCAGCATCTAGCCGCGCCAAATCTAGCAGGTCATTGATGAGATTAATTTCACGGCGGCATTCATCTTGCAAAATTTGAAAGTATCGATCGACCGGGCCAACCGCTGTTCCCAAAATCCCTGCCTGTTGAAGCACAATTTCCAACATTTGCGTTGCCATCTTGATGTTGGCCATGGGGGTGCGTAGCTCGTGGGAAACCGTGTTGAGAAAATCATCCTTGAGGCAATTCAACCGCTCCAGTTCTTCCACCTGGTTTTGAGCCGCTTCATAAAGGCGGGCCTGCCGCAAGGCGATCGCACATTGGTTTGCAACTTGCTGAATCAGGCGAATTTCAACTTCACTGAAAAATTCAAGGGCAGGTTTAAACAGCCAAAGATTGCCAAATACTCCTTGCTCATCTGACATGGGAGCAGCCAAAATGCTGAACCTGTTGTTGCTTTCACGGAGAGCCAAGTTGATGGGAGCAGCCAAACAAAACTGAACCGATCGCCCTTCAAGGGTTTGGCCATGAATTTCTGGGAGTTGGGCGATCGAAGCCACGCGCCCCAAAGCAGGGGAAACCTCAGCACGAACAGACTCATAGCTAATGGTGATTGTTTTTTGCTCAAAGTCATACCAGCCAATATCACAGGCTTCTGCATCCAGGGCAGCCACCAATTCTTCTACTGCCGTTTGCAAAATTTGGTTTTCATCCAAACTATCCCGGACTTTATCGGTAATGCGCTTTAGGGTAGCCTCAAACTCAAAGGCTTCTTGGAGTTGGGCTGTGCGCTGGTGAACTTGCTGCTCCAGGTTGTTATTGAGGGACTGAATTTGTCGATAGAGTTCAGACTGCTGAATCATGATCGCCAGTTGGCTGGAAACCTGACTGAGCAAATCCACCTCTGTCTGCTGCCATTTTCGAGGGGCGGCACACTGGTGGGCAATGAGCAAACCCCACAGCGTTTCGCCTTGAAGAATGGGAAAGACCAAGTTTGCCTTTACCTGAAGGCTGGTCAGCAGGTCAGCATGGCAAGGGCGGATGCTGCTGGTGGCAACATTGTCGATCGCGCTGATTCGTCCACGTTGATAAAGGCTATGCCAATGGTTTTGGAAACAAGAATCTTGAATCGTTCGTCCTAAAATAGACAACTGCGGTGAGCTAACCGATTCCACCACGACTTCACCGCTCAAGTCAGGATGCAGCCGATAAATCACCACCCGATCGACTGCCAAAAATTGCCGCACTTCCGCAACGGTGGTGTTCAAGATATCATCTAAATCCAGCGACTCCCGAATCTGCTGAGTGATTTCTCGAATCAGCCGTTCTCGCTCGGCTTGCTCTTGCAAAACCAACTCCACCTGTTTTTGCCGCATCGCATACCGTAACGATCGCTCCAGGGTAGATACCGTTATTTCATCTTTGTACAAAAAGTCGATCGCCCCTAGCTCCATTGCCTTTAAGTCAACCGTGCGATCGGCAACACCGCTCAATAAAATAATGGAAACCCGATAGGGCAGCTCTTTCACCTGGGATAAAAGCTCCAAGCCATTGCGCTCTCCCAAACGATAGTCTAATAAATAAATGTCATATTGCTGAGCGACGATCGCCTGCAAACCTGCTTCATAGGTCGATACCCAATCCAATTGATACCGGGGCACATGGACATCTGCTAACAGTTCGCGGGTAAAAACGTAGTCGTCTTCATCATCTTCAATTAAAAGAACCTTGATCGGAAAACTATCTAGATAGTTACTCATCCTCAATTTTTAATATCAATCGTATGTAATACCAATTCTCTATAAGGTTGCATATATGCTGCCCCTCCCAACCTCCCTTTACACGGAAGTTAAAAATAATAGGGTCATTCATAGTGCAGGGGGCTTATCTGCCAGTAGAGGGGGCTTATCTGCCAGTAGGACGATCGCTCGATCGCAATGACTGAATTTAATTTAACTTCTCTCCAAGGGGAACCGCAGGCGGTAGGTGAATTCTTTGCAACATTACAAAGAATCACTTTAGCAGCCGTCCCCTTGTCAAATTAATACACAATGCGGCTAAAGGTAATTGGGTAAAAGAACAGTCTCAAACCAGTATTTATTTAATACTCTGACTAACTCAACTAGTTGGTCAAATGAATTGGGTTTAGAGAGATAGGAGCAAGCCCCTAATGCATAGCTGCGGCTAATGTCTTCCTCGGCTGTCGATGTCGATAGAACAACAACCGGAATGGTGCGTAGTTCAGGATGTGCTTTGATCTCTCGAAGAGCTTCATACCCATTCTTTCGGGGCATTTTCAGATCTAGCATGATCAAATCTGGTTTAAGAGCTTGCGCGAGGTTGCAATACTGCCCCTGATGATGCAGAAAATCCATCAGATCTTCTCCATCCATTACCAGGTAAAGCTGGGCGAGTCCAGCTTCTTGCCACGCCTCCTGAAGCAAAAGTCGATCGTCAGGGTTATCCTCGGCAACGACAAGGCTGCCATAGGAAGGAGTAAAGTTCATACACTGTAACAAGATCTGTCAACCAGGGTGATGAGTGGGCAACGTCACACTAAAAGTAGCCCCCTGACCAGGTTCACTCTTAGCAGTAATGCTGCCTCGGTGTCGCTCAGCAATTTTACGACAAATTGCCAGTCCGATGCCTGTTCCATCGTAGTCATTACGGCTGTGTAACCGTTCAAAGGGCTGAAAAATGCGATCGAGGTATCGTTCATCAAACCCGATGCCCTGGTCTTCAACGACGATTTGGAACAGTGGAATGGAAGCTTGTTCAGTGGAGCCGTTTGGGGGGAGGCTGTAGATTTGAATGAATGGAGGACTCTCTCCATGAAACTTCAGCGCATTGCTGATCAAATTTTGCAAAAGCTGCTCCATTTGCCCTGGATCTGCCTGAATTTTGGGTAATTCTCCCACATTGATTCGGGCATTCGTCTCTTGGATTTTGGTTTCCAGGGCAAGCAGAGTATTTTGTACCACCTGATTCAAATCGACCAGGGTAAATGGCTGGGCCCGAGTGGTGATGCGCGATAGGGTCAGCAAATCATCAATTAAGGCTTGCATGCGGGTGCAGGCGCGCTGGATGCGTTCGATGTAGTCTTGTCCTTGGGTATCTAGCTGGTGGCGATATCGTCTTCCCAGCAAGCCTGTAAAGTTATGAATGGTGCGGAGGGGTTCTTTGAGATCGTGGGATGCCACAAAGGCAAAGCTTTCCAGTTCTTGGTTGCTTTGCTCCAGACGGTTCGCCAAGGAGCGCAAACGCTGATTTGCCTGCCTTAATTCTGTGGTTCGGGACTGTACCCGCGCTTCTAACGATTCGTTTAACTGCTTTAAAGACTCTTCGATTTGTTTGCGTTCAGTGATGTCTCGGACGACACCCAGCATTCGGGTCGCCTGCCCTGAAGCATCACACACTATTTTTCCGATCGAACTCATCCAGTGAAGGCTGCCATCGGGGTGAATGACTCGGTAGTCCATCTCCCAGGGGGACGCTTGCTGCTTGGAAGTCAAGAGGGAGCGTTCTACTGCCGCTCGATCGTCTGGATGAACTCGTTGCAGAAACGATGCAAAAGTTCCAGCAAAGCCACCGGACTCTAGCCCAAGTAAAGCATCACATTGCGCCGACCACTGCATCACCGCCGATGAAATTTCCCATTCCCAAGTACCCAAGCCTGCCGCTTCGATCGCAATTTCCAGCTTTTCCTGGCTGTCTTGTAAAGCATCTCCCGTTTGCCGATGACGTTGCTCTAGCCGGTCAAAAATTGCCTTAATTCGCCAAGTAGCCGCAGAAAAAATAATCGCAATGCTAACCACTTCAGTGATATGGGCTAAAGGGTCATTTCCATGCCAGCATAGGGCAGCGTGGGCAACAATTTGGGCAAAAAATGCGATTCCTGCAAAAAACGCAATCTGAGCAGCAGACGAGGAGAGAAATTTATTCATGAGTCACGATCTACACGATTGACTCAATCTGCGGCAATGAAGATTAAGTCTGTGGGTTGTATTCACTTTAAATAACCCAAAGCTGATTCACCCAAAGATGTGACATTGCTGCACAACGCTCATTGCATCATCGGTATCAAATCATTGGTAATGTTGCCATTCCTGCATATTGCTTATATCTGTATGCGGCCTTTTCTAGCAGTAGGGTGTAATTCTAGCAGTAGGGCGTGACATCTTCCCCGCAAACATCAGCCAGGTAGCATAATGCTCTAAATCTTAGCCCTACTACTTGCTCATAAACTGGATTCAGTTTGCACATCGGCGGAATATGAAACAGCGTGCGTCCAAAAACTTTGACCGTTCGCTCAAAGGGACACTGGGCCGGGATGAGCTTGCAGATCGATCGCGCCATTTCTGCATTGGTGATTTCAATTCTGTCTAACCATTGGCGAATTGGTTTTAGCCAGTCTCTCTGAAGCTGAGGGAGACGAACCGACGTTACAGATCTGGATTGAACATGCTTCTCAGTAGGTTGCTCAAGCCAAACCCAGTGGGTAAGAGCCAAATTGTCAGTTTGGATGAAATCATCAGTTTGAATGTTAGAACCATTCATCAGTCCATTCCTCAATTCTGCGGCGGGTGGTAATGACAACCAATAAACCTCGCTATTGATCATCTACAAGGGGTCAATAGGGCATATCGGAACGATTTTAGACTTAACCAAAAATTTATGTTTGAAACGGTAGCCTATCACACCATTTGCCCTGCTTCAGAGAAGAAGATCCGAATCTTCTTTTTCTGACTCCGTTATCTTGCCCCTGATCCCCAAGGATAAAGCTCGTAGAATTACCAGATTTTTGAAATTTTTTGGCCACACAGACCAACCGAGCCAGCAAAGATACAGACAGCACATCTTGCGTTTATCGATCTTTTTTCACATTCCAGCTCATCAAATCACTGATAGAAATCTGGAAACGTGTAAGGATATCAACAGAGTGGTACTAACCCTTTGCTGGAAACCGATTCTGCAAGGCGGAAAACGCTATGTAGCGCAGATAACGTGGAAACGCTGGGACAGGTGGGAATATGGTTCAAGCTGTTGTCGTTCGGTTGCCTGCCACACGTCTTTGCATCGCCCCTTAGCAGTTCCGTAAGCTGAAATCCTATTGCTTCATGTTGTTCAGTTTGACGAAGCCCAGTTTGACGAAATCAAGTGTGTTTGACAAATCCATATGTTTGAGTATCTTCCTCCCCTAAACGAACACAACCTACCCTATCCAGACACCATTCATCCGATCGTCGTCCATTTTGTGATTGCAATGGTGTTGTTTGCCTTTATTTGTGATGTCATTGGCTATCTCACCCGCAATCCGCGCTTATTTGAGGTGAGTTGGTGGAATATGCTCTTTGCAACCATTTCCATCTTTATTGCGGTAATTTTTGGGCAAATTGAAGCTGGACTCGCAGAACCTTACACGGCTGCGGTTCCTGTTTTAAACCTGCATACTCTGCTGGGCTGGTCGCTTTCAGCCATTATTTCTGGAATTACGGCATGGCGGTTTATCCTGCGATCGCGCAATCCGCAAAAGTTACCCTTACCTTACCTGGGGGTGGGAGTTTTTTTGACGCTTCTCGTCTGCGTGCAAATCTATCTGGGAGATATGCTGGTTTGGGTGTACGGGCTGCATACCGTGCCGATCGTTGAAGCAACCAGGGAAGGAGTTTTGCAATGAACTCTGAGCTAATTGAGCAACTCCAGTCGCAGCTTGGAGCCAATGGGCTGCCCTACGGAATTCCGATTCACCCAAATCTGGTGCATTTGACGCTGGGATTGTTTATTATCGCGATCGCCTTTGACATTGCTGGGGCGTTGTTTCCCCTGGAGAAAGGCATTCTCAAGTTTTTGTCCATTACTGCCGTGCGCTCCAACTTTTTTGATGTGGGCTGGTACAACATGGTTGCTGCCGCCATCATTACTTTTTTCACAGTGGCCTTTGGGTTTTACGAAATCATGCTGGCTGAGCCTTCCTCATCCGTCACCAGTGCTTGGGGGCTGGGTGCAATGGAAACGATGTTGTGGCATGGTGTAGGAGGGGTGTTTCTGCTGATGGTGATTGTGGGAATGACGGTTTGGCGAGCATTCCAAAGATACTTTTGGCGGAAAGATACAGCCCGACAGGTGCAGTGGGGCTATTTGCTGGCAGGGCTATTCATCTTGTTTTTGATGTATGTTCACGGAACGCTGGGGGCCCAGCTTGCGGCAGAGTTTGGAGTTCATAATACAGCGATTCGGATGCTGCGAATGGGCGAAGACCCGAACCTACTGCTGAGATAGCTGCACTGATTAAACAATCCGTCATCTGAAGAAACGGTATGAAATTTTCAACAATTCTAACGTTAGGGACGATCGCAGTTGTACTGGCCCTGGTGAGTTTGTGGATGGGGCAGCAGGCATACAGTTGGCTCCCTCCCCAGGCGGCGGCTGAATCGAAATTAGTCGATGATTTATTCAGCTTTTTGGTGATGCTGGGGACGTTCATTTTTCTGGGTGTCACGGGGACGTTGCTCTATTCCGTTTTGTTTCACCGAGCCAGTAAGTATGACTATACCGATGGGCCGGCGATCGAAGGGAGTGTGACGCTGGAAGTGGTGTGGACAGCGATTCCCATTTTTCTGGTGTTCTGGATTGCCAGCTACAGCTACCAAGTGTATGAACAAATGGCGGTGCGCGGCCCGATGGATGTTGTGCATTTTCATGTGCCCATGACGGATGAAGCGGTTTATGCGGATGTGGCTGATGTTAAACCGATCGAAGACATCGAAGTTCATGCCAAACAGTGGGCCTGGTCGTTTCATTATCCGGGTACAAATATCACCAGTTCAGAACTGCATTTGCCCGTCGATCGTCGGATTCGCCTATCCATGCAAACGGAGGATGTGATTCATGGATTCTACGTTCCGGCATTCCGATTAAAGCAGGATATTGTGCCCAATCGGACGATCGAATTTGAGTTTACGCCGGTGCGTGAGGGTCGTTATCGACTGAATGATTCGCAGTTCAGCGGCACATACTTTGCAGTGATGGAGGCAGATGTTATTGTGCAGTCTCTTGACGCATACAAACAGTGGCTTGCTGAAGCGGCTGTTTCTCCTTCTGTCCCAGCCTATAACCGGGCGTTTGCTGAATATACTCGTCGAACGGAACGGGCGATCAAGTCTGACTGGGCAACGATTCCGCCTGCACCGCCGCCGTTAGTGAGGGA
>PVWD01000339.1 GCA_003003615.1 filamentous cyanobacterium CCP2
ATCCTCCCCCAGCGGCTGCGGCTAAGACAATAACAATGTCAACAATTAAGCGAAAGTCTTCTTGCACAGCGTTACTCAGTTAATTAAGAAGGGTGGGAAAAAATTAAACTCTTGTAATCTTTAGCATATCGAGTTTTTGGGTGCTGGGGGGAAAGTGGGGGAGGGTGATGGATGTCATTGATTCAAAACTTGTTGCTGCGGCGCAAAGAGCCAGATAGGATTACGCAGTCGATCGCAACAGACGGATAAATCCCTCCGACGGAAGGACTTTTGTTGAACGGTATAAAATTCGCTGATGAAACGGTTGGCTGTTAGGATTTGTGCCATCGGTGTGTAGTCATTGCAATCCGATGTCCGTAGTGTTGGGCAGTGAGACGATCGCCTGCATCAAGAGTTGCTTCCTGGGTGAAGTTAGGTTCTGTTTGCCCAATTACCCCCAGGGAAGCCCCCAATCGATTTAATCCATTCGCTTGTATCGGCATCTCGCCTAAACTAACCCAAAGCATGCCATGTTGTGCTGCATTGATAGCTAGATAAAGTAATGTACTTTGGTTGTCTCCGGCAGGAGAACCAGAGTGAGTGAAGCCGCCTGCCAGCTTATTTTTCCAGCCTTGCTGTAGCCAAACCTGGCTTGCTCCATCCAGAAATGCTTTAAATTCACTAGCAACCCCTCCCATGTAAGTTGGGGAACCAAAAATGATTGCGTCTGCTTCATGGAGAGTTTCCAGGATGGTGCTGTCGTTCCATCGACCTTCAGCAATTTGTTTACCCACAATTCGAATCGTTTTGACGATCGTGTTTGGTGATTGGTTCGCGCCTTCTGCGATTGCTTGAGCCATGAGGTGAGTGTGTCCAAAACCAGAAAAATAGACAATTGAAATGGTTCGCATGTTTCTTCTCGAACTGAATATACGCTGCACAACACCTATCAAACCGGACTTATTGCAGGCAGTTCTTGCAGAAATTTTTGATTTTTGACAGATTCTTACTGTTCTTGCAGAAATTTTTTAGGAGTTACCCCGAAGGTTCGCTTAAAGTGAAAATTCAGGTGGCTTTGGTGAGCAAAGCCAAGGCTATGAGCAATTTCGGCGATCGTTAATTTGCTGGTGAGTAACAGTTGTTTGGCTCGGACTACCCTGGTTTGGATCACGTATTGATGAGGAGCTAGTCCTGTCGATTGTTTGAACTGGCTGGCAAAATAACTAGGACTCAAATGAACAACAGCAGCAAGTTCAACCAAGCTTAAATTTTGAGCAAGATTATGATGAATATACTTCACAACCTGCTGAAGCTCCCGATGGGCCAAACCTTTTGAGTGCTCATAGGAATCTAGCGGAAGGCTGAAAGCTTGCGCTGAGTAGTGTTGAAAAAGATGAATGAAGAGGGTTGAAATGAGTGAATCAACATAAAGTCGCCCACCGAGTCCATTTGACTCAAATTCATTTTTTAATGCGAAACCAATGCCATGAATCAGTGGATCAGGCTTAACCGAATGCGGTAGAAGTTCACCCCAGTTCAACTCAGCTAAATCAGGCGATCGACGGGCTAAACCATCTGGATCAAGGCTAAGCATGATATAGCGATGAGGCTGATTCCAGCAAGCACTTTGCCTCATAGTGGCAGGAATAATGCTGACATCTCCCGCTTTGGGCTGAGTGTAGGTTCGGTGTCCATCTGTGCTTTCCTCTAATTCCATCTTTTCTGGAACCTCTGTGTAGAGGATGACAAGATGTTGTACGGAACGACTTTCAGGAATGGCAAACGGCGGCTCGTAATAATCACCAAATTGCCAATCCTCCCCCGTTACCCTATGGCTGTATAGGTGTGAATCATGAGGAAAAAGCTGCAAAATGTCAGTTTCGCTGGTGTAATCAACGACAACTGGAAAACCTGTTGAAGAGTTCATTGCGTCGTTTGTCATCCTGATGCTCCCCTCATAAAAATTTGGAATTTCCGTCCATCAGTGTTACCCTAGCTGACCAAGTTGATCCTTTTTTTGATGACTTGGTTCATGACATGGTGACTGCTCATGGTTAATTTGCACCCGTTTCGATCGCCCGATCGCCTCATTTCCTCCCGACTTACTCAAATCGTTTCAGTAATCAATAGATTTCGCCATCGGTTTGGGATTCCTTCAACGGTGCTGAGTATTTGCCTAGGAATCGCAACTTTACTAACAGTATTAAGTACTCCAGCTCAGGCAGTCCAGGTGCAAGCTCAGCCCACCAATCCGCAGTTAGGCGATACGATCACCGTGCTGATTCAAACCGAAGGAACCACCAGCGAACCTCCTTCTGTGACGCTGAACCAAAATACCTATCCAGCATTCTCCCTGGGAGCAAATCGTTACCGTGCCCTCGTCCCCACTACACCACTCGATCGCCCAGGTGGAATCAACCTCCAGGTGAATGCGGGAGGCAGTACCGAAACCATTGCCTTGCAACTGCGCGATCGATCCTTTCCAACTCAGAGCTTGTGGATTAGCGGTGCGGGTAGCCTGGGAACCGATCATGAATTCGATCGAGTAGATGCATTTAAGCAGCTAGTTACGCCTGAAAAATATTGGAATGGGGCATTTTTACGGCCCAGTCCAGGCGAAATCACAACGGTGTATGGTGTGCGGCGATATTACAACGGCGAGTTTGCCCAGGACTATTTCCATCGTGGGGTAGACTATGCCGCTCCAACGGGTGATCCGATCGTGGCTCCGGCGGCGGGTCGAGTAGCTTTGGTGGGAACCGTTCAGGAAGGGTTTGAGCTACATGGCAATACGATCGGCATTGATCATGGGCAAGGCGTGGTGAGTATCTTCCTACATTTGAGTCGGATTGATGTTCAAGAAGGAGACTTTGTTCAACCAGGGCAGCGCATCGGAGCCGTTGGAGCCACTGGAGGCGTGACTGGCCCACATTTACACTGGGGACTCTATGTTCACGGACAATCCGTTGACCCGGTTCCCTGGCGGTATGAGGCGATCGAGTGATTTTTTTCCCATCTTGGGCACACTAATGCAAGATAAGTCCGAATTTCTCTACTCCCATCTCAACGTGGGAGATACCTGACCCGGATAAGAGATGCCTTATGAGTATTGAGAAAATTATTGAGCAAGCCCTCCAAGATGGTTATTTAACCCCAGCAATGGAAGCAGAAGTTGGGCGCATCTGCGATACTGCCTCTGAACTGTCGATCGAAGAGTATATGGCCCTGGATCGACTAATGGGGGCACTGTTAACAGGCGAGGTGGTTGCCGTTCCTCGCAAGCAGTTCATTAACGTGATGGAAGAATTGGTGCTAACTGAAGCCATCTCCCGTGCTGCTGAAATTGAAGCAACGAGCGACTGTACCTTAGATTTAGGAGATATTGCTGCCTACGCGCTGAACCGGCTTCCTCCCCTTTATGCCACCACCGAAGAAGGGGCAGAATATCAACGCAACAAAGCTAAAGATGAACTGCAAGCCTTAATTGTCCAAAAGGTAAATGAAGCGATCGGCCGTAACCTTGACCAACCCGAATTCTTCCCTGAACGGCAGGCGATCGGCAAAAACACAGGAGATGAATTGCTGAGCCAGATGAGTTCGCTGCTCCAATCCTATGCACCAAAGTACGAAGCGGTTATTTAGTTAAAGGGACAATTGTTCTGCTGGTTACGGGACTCTAACGGAGATGATCTAGCAACATCGATCGCACCATTTGGGCCGTGGCAGGGGCAAGCAATACACCATTGCGGTAATGGCCTGTGGCAAGCAGAACATTGGTGTAGTTTGCTATTGGCTCAACAATCGGTGCGGGTCGGTTGCTGGGGCGAGGGCGCACCCCTGACCAGGTATGGAGAACATCGGCTTGGGCAAGTTCAGGGCAGAGGGCAATGGCTCCCTGCCAAACGGTTTCCAGGAGATCGGTCTGGGGTCGCTCAAGATTGACCATACCCTCATCCGATGCCGGAAATTCCACGGTTGCCCCAATCCAATACTCCGCATTTCCCAAGGGCACAATGTGAATATCTTCCCCGGTAATCACCGGCTGAAAGTGCAGATCCCCCATTGGCTGAATCAGCTTAATTCGCATTGCCTGCCCCAAAACGGGCTGTAACGCGATCGGCTGATTGAAGGTTTGAGTCAACTGCATCGACCCCAGCCCTGCCGAAACCACAACCCAGTCGGCAGAAAGCATTTCATTTTCCAGTTGAACCTGCTGACAGGTGAATCGATCTGCCGTACTTGGCTCTTGCCGTAGCTGAGTGACGTTCGCATTAAACCGGAAGGTGACACCGTTTTGTTGGGCTGCCTCTACTAAAGCCAGGGTGAGTTTTGTTGGGTCAACTTGGCGATCGTCTGGTGAGTAAACCGCTCCAGTAACTCGTGGATTTTGAATCTGCGGACAGCGCGATCGAATCATTTCCCAATCCCACTGTTCCAACCGCCATCCCTGAGATTGCCGAAACTCCGCCAACCGCCCCCACTTCGCCCGATCGTCTCCTTCAAATAATAATTTAAGAATCCCCTGCCGATTCCAGGGAATGTCCTTCCCAGTTATCGCTTCAAGCTCAGGAATCAGCGTTTCATATCGTTTCATACTCGCCTGCCGCATGGCCCAGGCCCGCCCCTTCGTCTTCTGGCTAATGATTCCCATCAGCACTCCAAGGGCTGCTCCCGTGGCTTCCTGGGCTGGAGGCTGCCGATCGAGTACGGTTATTCTAAATTGCGGCTCTCGGCTGAGTTCATAGGCGATCGAAGCACCAATCACGCCGCAGCCGATGATGACGATGTGTTGCATGGAAGTGGGGGTGGAGTGGTAATGGGTAATCGGTAATGAATGATTTCAACCGTAATTCACCCATTCGCTGAGTCACATCTCAACATCTCTTTCATCACCCATTACCTATCACCTATCATCCCTTCCCCATCGCTGCCTAAGCCGGAATCAAATCAAAGAAAGCATCCAAATCCTTTAAGGCTTCATTGTAATTGCGAAAGGCTTTGGTGGTGTTGCGGGCATCTGCTGCTTCGTCAATTAAAATTAAATGTTCAAAAACTTCTTTGGCGGCTGCCTGTGCCGTTTTTTGCATCTTTGGCTCTAAGGAACGAGCCAACCGAGCCATTTTTACCCGCAGTTCGCCGAGGGGCCCATGAATGAAAGTCTTAACATCAATCCATCGCTGCTGCTGGATCAGTGTCGGAATTTCCAACATTCGATCGCGCAATTCTTCAATGTCGCCCGTATAACGCTGAATTTGCTCTAACTGCTCAGGGGTATAAACATACGGCTTTGCCGATCGCGCCGCTTCTGCTGGGTTGCTACAAATCAGAAAAACGCTTGCGACGATCGCCACAATCATTACCAGAATAGACCGAAGACGTACCATAACGGGATTCATTGTATCAACTAAGGTTTGGATCTCAGAATTTGGTTTGCAGAATCGGCTAACACAGCCAAATGAGCGACAGACTGAAAACCCATAGCACCAACCAAAGGGCAACGGTTTCAATCTGATGCTTCGAGATACATCGCTCAGAGCTACTATACCGGGTTTTAGCGATACACGTAACTGCTATGGGTCGATACCGCCAACGCGATTGGGTGGCCAAAAGCGAAATACAGCCCGTCCAATGATGTTTTCCTCCGGTACAGGCCCCCAAAAATGACCATCACAGCTATTGTTCCGGTTGTCTCCTAACACTAGGTAGCTATCCTCTGGTATCACCTGCGGAGCCATTTGATAGTTGGGTGGGGCGTAGATGTAGTCTTCCTGCAACGGTTCATTGTTAATCAAGACTTGCCCATTCGTCACTTCGATCGTTTCACCCGGTAAAGCAACCACTCGCTTGATGAATGCATCCTTTAGCTGACCGTTTTGAACTTGCAAGCCCAAGCATTCTCGTCCAGCCGCTTCCGGTGGCATAAATACAATAATGTCTCCACGCTCCGGGTCATTCAGGTGATAGCTAACTTTTTCGACGATGAGGCGATCGTTTATTTCCAGGGTTGGAACCATTGACTCAGAGGGAATGTAGCGAGCCTCTGCCACAAAATGACGAATTCCCAACGCCAAAACCAGGCTAAGCCCAACCGTTTTGAGGGCTTCAACCCAGGGGTTTTCTGTTTGTTTGGGAGGAGGAGGAGAAGATGGCATGGAGGGTGGATGCTCTGAACCGTTAGAAGGTGTTGTGGAATGGGGAGTGCCGGATAATGGCTTTGAAAGGTTTTCGGCTTTAGAGGGTATCGAGTTTTTATCAGGGTTAGACATGAGTTTGGGTTAGGCTACCAGCCCCATGACAGGGGTGAACATGAATTGATTGTAAAAGAGTAAAGCAAGATACAAAAAAGTAGATGGAGTTGGCAGAAGTTCCTATGAAAGACACGGCAATCCCTGATGGGGAAGGGCGCAGGCAGGACGGCGGGTTAGGTTGGGGGTTGTCCGTAACGGTGATTGATCATAACTCAAACGATCGAGAGGAGGGGGGCAGCTT
>PVWD01000077.1 GCA_003003615.1 filamentous cyanobacterium CCP2
CTCCTGTAGTTATCAAAATAATTTGAGTTGGTTGGTTTCGGGGTTTAAGTTCTCTAATTCTGAGGCGGGAGTTTCTGAGGCAAGTTTATGTGCCTGCCGAGTGGTTTCGGGCAAACGATACTTGGTTGTGCATTGCAAAACGTAGGCGATCGAGGTTTCCAGGCTAATCCGATGTCCTGGAGAAATATATAACGGCTTTGTTTTGGGACGAGTCCGGAGAGCCACTCCAATCACCTCTCCCTTGTGCTGTAAAGGCTGCCAAGCTCCCTTCTCGTCTGCCACCTCTTCGTGTTTACCCACTAAGAGCGATTTGGCAACTCCAATGGCGGGCATGTTCGTCAGCAGACCCACATGGCAGGCAATGCCAAACCGTCGGGGATGGGCCGTTCCTTGTCCGTCGCAGAGTAACAGGTCGGGGAGCGTATTTAATTTATCTAAAGCATCCAATACGGCTGGAACTTCTCGAAATGACAGCAATCCTGGAATGTAGGGAAAACTCGTTGGACGACGGGCGATCGCTCGTTCCTGTACCTGCAATTCGGGAAAGCTCAGCACCACGACTGCGGCTCGCGTTGTATTTCCGGCATCCTCAAACCCAACATCCACACCTGCCACAGTATGAATCTCGCCAAGTTGGTCTGTGGTGATGATTTTGTCTCGGAGGGTTTGCTGCAAGGCGATCGCCGCTTCACGAGATAGATCCCATGCGTGGGAATGATAAATCTCCATACAAACAAAAGCAGATAAGGGGCGTATGGCCTACCTTACCTGCTTTAGAGAGGGAATGGGGAGTGGGGAGTGGGGAAGAGTGAGGAGCGAGGAGTGAGGAGTGGGAAGAATTTTTCCGTCCTCTTGTGCTCAGTCCTACGGGCTTTGCCCACGCTTCACAAACAGTCCTCAGTCCTCAGTCCTAGCCACACCGACCAATCCCCATATAGCGGAAGCCTGCTTTTTCCAGGACTTCTTGATCCAGGAAGTTGCGTCCGTCAATCATGACGGGGTTGGTCATCAGTTGAGCCATCTTGGCATAGTCAAGAGTGCGGAACTGCTTCCAGTCGGTTACAAGAACTAGCGCATCGCAGCCATCGGCCAATCGTTCTGGGTCAGTTTCAACATGAACATTGGACAAGCCATGACGCATTCCGCTTTGAGCAACGAGGGGATCATAGGCTTTGATTTTGGTGCCTAAACGGTGCAGTTGTTCAATAATGTCAAGGGCAGGAGCATCGCGCATGTCGTCTGTGTCAGGCTTAAAGGTAAGACCCAACAATCCAACGGTTTTACCCTTCAAAATTTTCAAAACCTGCTGGAGTTTTTCGATCGCCATGAGCCGTTGACGTTGGTTCACCGTAACAGCCGACTTCAGCAGTTGAGCATCATAGCCGTAGTCGTCTGCGGTGTGAATCAGAGCAGAGACATCTTTGGGGAAGCAGGAACCACCCCAGCCAATGCCTGCTTGCAGGAATTTGTTGCCAATCCGGGAATCTAAACCAATGCCTTTCGCCACCTGTGTCACATCAGCCCCAACCCGATCGCAAATATTCGCGACTTCGTTAATAAAGCTGATCTTGGTTGCCAGGAATGCATTGGCAGCATACTTAATCATTTCAGCCGAACTCAGGTCTGTCACCAAAACGGGTACGGTGGGCAAAGACTTATCTTCAGCAAATTCGCGAGAAACGATCGGGGCGTAAAGCTCTTTCATCATGCTGATGGCGCGGGGGTTGTTGCTGCCCAACACAATGCGATCGGGGTTGAACGTGTCGTAAACCGCAGACCCTTCGCGCAGGAATTCGGGGTTGCTGACCACATCAAAATCAGCTGCATTTTCGGTAAGCGTGCTGCCACCCGTTGACACCATTGCCTTTTGCCGTTCAGCCACACCATCCAACACCAGCATCCGCACCCAGTCACCAGAACCGATCGGCACGGTAGACTTGTTCACAATAACTTTGTAACCACCGTTCAAATTTTCACCAATGCCGCGAGCAACCGCTTCTACATAGCGAGTATCGCTTTCACCTGTTGGCAAAGGTGGAGTACCCACTGCAATGAACAAAATCTCACCATGAGCGACACCCGCCCCAATATCCGTTGTGAACTCAATGTGTTGACTTTGGATGGCTTCCTGCATTAGTTCCGATAGTCCCGGTTCAAAAATCGGAGACTGCCCGGACTGCATCAGCTTCACTTTTTCTTCGTTGTTGTCAACGCAGATGACGTGATGCCCAATGTGAGCTAAGCAAACACCCGTTACTAAACCAACATATCCAGTACCAATAACACAAACGCGCATGGGATTAAGTTCCTTGATTATTCAATGAAAGGGAATTCAGCGTGAGGAGCAAACAAGCCAGTCAGTAGGTTGCCCGTTTAGATCTGCACAGGAGTGGTTTTACCATTGGCAGAGGCTTCAATGCGTTCACGGAAATCAGCGATCGTGCGCTTTAATCCGTCTTGAAGCGGAACGGTGGGTTGCCAATCTAAATGCGTTTTTGCTCTCGTGATGTCTGGCTTACGGCGACGAGGATCATCCTGGGGTAGCGGCTTAAATTCGATCGCCACATCAGGATTCACCATTTGCTGTACGGCTTGCGCCAGTTCCAGAATCGTGTACTCATCAGGATTCCCTAAATTCACTGGCCCGATGTAGTCCCCATTCATCATCCGCATCATGCCTTCTACTAAATCAGAAACATAGCAGAAGCTTCGGGTCTGCGAACCATCTCCGTAAACCGTAAGAGGCTGACCCTTCAAGGCTTGAACGATGAAATTACTCACCACCCGACCGTCGTTTTCTAACATCCGAGGGCCATAGGTATTAAAAATGCGAATCACCCGAATATCCACATCATTTTGACGGTGATAATCAAAGGCTAAGGTTTCTGCAACGCGCTTGCCTTCGTCGTAGCAGCTACGAATGCCGATCGGGTTGACATTACCGCGATATTCTTCTGTTTGTGGATGAATTTCAGGATCGCCATAAACTTCAGAAGTAGACGCTAACAAAAATCGTGCGTTTACCCGCTTTGCCAAACCCAGCATATACAACGTTCCCATCACATTGGTTTTGATGGTTTTAACTGGGTTGTATTGATAATGCACAGGCGATGCTGGACACGCCAGATGATAAACCTGGTCTACCTCTAGCCGAATCGGCTCTGTCACATCATGCCGCACCAACTCAAAGTTGGGATGATTAAACCATTTGAGGATATTTCGTTTGTGTCCAGTGTAAAAGTTATCCAGGCAGATAACGTCATGCCCTTGTTCCATTAAGCGATCGATGAGGTGAGAACCGATGAAGCCCGCACCACCTGTGACTAGAATTCTCATAAGCCTCTATTGCTTCGATACTCCGTAATAGGTTCTTCCGCAGAACTAGACTTGTTTTCTAGAGTTCCCGTCAAGGGTTGAATCCTCACAGGCAAGCCTAGAATCGTGCTTCAGACTGAGTTTAGATCGTTGCTGGCGACCATAAATCTTTACACTGTAGGTTAATCTCGATCAGCGGACTTTACAGTCTTAATGGCTGCTAATTCACTAAATCTTTAATTTTTTGGATCATGATTAAACCAGTTTGAACGAAAGAAAAATAGCAAATTTGATTCGGTTTTAACCCTTCTGATAGCGCATTCCTGGCAGTTGAGAAACCAAGCCCATTAGCTCTAGCTGAGAGAGGGCACTGAGGACAGTCCCTGTTGCCAATCCTGCCTGTTCCACAATGCGATCGAGCGTCGATGGCTCCAGGGAAACAGCCTGCAAAACGGTTTGTAAAGTGGGTTCGAGGTCGGTAGGTGGGCTGAAAGTGTCAGACAGCAGAGAAAGCTGATTGGTGGCATTGGATCGTGCGGGATGTCGTTGTAGCGTGGGCAACTCACCCAAAGCCTCAAGCAGTTCCTGATCTCCCAAAATTAAATTTGCTCCCTGGTTTAGCAACTCCAAACAGCCCCTAGCGCGATCGTTATCCAGGGAACCGGGAAGGGCATACACCTCGCGGCCATATTCGTTTGCCAAGCGAGATGTAATCAGCGAACCGGAGCGCGAAGGGGCTTCCATCACCAAAGTGGCACGGCTGAGTCCGGCAATGATGCGATTACGGCGAGGGAAATTTACTTTTTCTGGCTGAGTCCCGGCTGGATATTCGCTGAGGAGCAGTCCAGATTGGCTAATTTGCTGGGCTAGATCGCGATTTTTCCAGGGGTAAATTACATCCACACCTGTTCCCAACACAGCGATCGTCCGTCCTCTGGTAGCCAAACAGCTTTGATGGGCTTCTGTGTCCACGCCTGCTGCTAATCCTGAAACGATCGTGTATCCGGCTTGGGCGAGGGTTGTACTTAGCTTGCGAGTCCATTTTCTGCCATAGTCAGACGGTTGCCGAGTCCCGACGATCGCAATGGCAGGAATGATCCCCTGATTTTCCAATAAATCGACACAGCCTTTGTAGTAAAGCACGGGCGGCGGATCAGGCACTTCAAGCAAAAGCTGAGGGTAGTCGGCATCTCCTGGAGTCCAGAAGGTAGGATTCGATCGCTCGTGTTGCTGTAAGAAATCTTCCGGCTCAATGCGCTGTCGTTCCTGGAAAACGACTTCGATCGTCTGCACCCCAAATCCTTCAACGGCTCCTAGCTCAGCGCGATCGGCTTTCCATGCAGCAGCCAATGTGCCAAAGTAATGGTGCAACCGCCGAATTAGAATTGGCCCAATCCCGGAAATTTGCGACCAAGCCAGCCAATATGCCCGTTCAACCAACGGCCCCTCCTGATGTTGCGTCAATGCCCAAATCTAGTGTTCCCCGTGGATGAAGGGAAAAGCAGGAGAAAAAGCACGAGGTGTATTTATCCAAAAATCTGACCAAAAATTTGGGGGTTTTGAGAAGTTTGGAAAAAATTCATGGCAGTACGCAGAATGCTGAGGACAAGTTCCCTGGCGTTAAGCTCCTCATTGCGACAAACTCGGCCGTCCTAACTTTTCCACCCGTTGCTATATTCCTGTGGCGTTGAACTGTTACCATATGTTAAAAGTTTTATGATTTCTTAAAAAAACTTATAACTGCTGCCCCAAGGTTGTGGACGATCGCACTTTGTTTGATAGTCAAGCCTGCTTAGGCAAGCATCGATCGGTAATCTGCGGCTACTTCACAACGCTGAACCAAGCACAGTTTGATGAAACCGCAGCCTTATTTGCCCCTGAGGGAGAGCTTCACCCACCCGTAGATGACCCGGTGATTGGCCGGTCTGCGATCGCAGCTTATCTCCATCGGGAAGGGGCAGGGTTCTACCTGGAACCTTTGTATTACAGAGTTCAACCTTGCCCAGATGGACAAACTCAAGTTTGCGTCCTTGGGCGGGTGCGGGTTTGCCCGTTTGGGTCGAATGTTTCCTGGGTTTTCTTGCTCAACTCCCAAGGAGAAATTGCTTGGGTCAAAATCGAGCTATGCAGCGATGATTAGTGACGTGGCAAGCTTGAAAAGTTGATTAAAGGGGGCGGTGCCTTCCCTACAGAATTTGACAAACGTCACCCCATGTGGAACTTGTTCCAATCATCTTGTGGGATGGGCATTTTGCTCGTCCAGACTCAGCAGGAAGGATGCCTGCCCTACGGAAAATCAGAAATTTCAGGCTTTAAGTTGCCCATCGCGTAACGTTAGTTGAATTTGTGATTGTCTTGCTTTTGCTGTTTCAAATAAGCAAAGACGCTTTTATCGCCAATGTCGGGTGGAATGGCTTGAAAGGCTTTGCGTAAAGCAAAAACCATAAACAAAACGGCCCATGCGGCTAGCAAACCTCGCTCTGCGACAACCGGCAAGATGCCCAACAAGTGCCCCAGGAGTAGCGTTGGTACAAGAGGAGTCAGGAGCTTGGTTTCCAGGCGATCGAAACAAAAAGCTTCTTTGAAAAAGATTCCCGTGAGGGCGGCAAAGCCAAACCCAATGCCCAAAATAGTAGCGGGATGATGGTATACCGTTAGGGCGAACGGTTCTGGGCTGCCATGTCCTACGATCACCGAAGAAACTGCTCCAATCAGCCAAAACCCTTGTAAAGCGCGATGGAGCGGAGCTAGATAAATATGAATGGTCAATAAGCTAACTGCCAGGGCCAGCATGAAACCTGAATAAAGCACAGTCAAAACTACTGACACGAACGGAGTTGCCCCCTGCCACAGCACCAAAGTACTGCCGATCGCAAAACACAACGCCGCAACCATCAATCCAGCCCGATAGATCAAAACCCCCTGGCGATCGGTTGGTGTAATCGTAAATTCGCCGAATTGTCCCTGGTACACCACAGGTTCGATCGATTGAGAAACTGTCTGAGCATTCATCGCCTTTGCCCCATAACCCATTTCATTACCAGGATACTCCCCCCATACAGCCGCGACATGTTATGTCTCTCCCGACTCCCGACTCCCTAGCACAGATGCGATATATCACGGCTCTACCCAAACACCACCTGTACCTCATCCTCCCAATTCAACCGAAGTTGAAAATGGGCATCACCGCCGTTAATCGCAATCTCAACCCAACCGTGACTGCCAATGAGAGCAAGGGGTTTACCAGGGGGAACGTCGCTGTAGGTGCGGTGTCCGGGAATGGATTGCTTGCCAATTTGAACTGACCAAACTTTGTCCTGAACGTAACTCCCCGGAATGGTGGTGATTGTATTGCCAAAGCGATCGATGTGCTGAATGCTACCTATGAAGCCGGTGGGAGTTGAAATACAGGATGAAATAGGTAACTGAATGAGGGTGCTTCGCTCGATCGGCTTTCCCAGTTTTGTGAGGGGGACTCCACTGGCGGCATGGGCAGCAACGGGAGCAAAAATATCTCGTCCATGAAAAGTGTGGCTGGGGTTAGGAACGCGCCAATATTGAGGATTATCTAGTTCCACAACTTCAAGAATGGGCTGTTGCAGAAAGCCTGTAAAAATGCCGTTGTCTGGGCCGATGAGAATTCCGTTGGCAAGCTGAATGGCGATCGTTCTTCGGGTTCCCCCCACTCCTGGGTCAACCACTGCCACATGCACCGTTCCATCGGGGAAATAGGGATAAGCATTGAGCAAATTGAACTGGGCTGCCATGACGTTTTGGGGAGGAATATCGTGGGTCAGATCAATGACTCTCAAGTTGGGGTTAATTTGGGCAATGACTCCTTTCATCACGCCAACATAAACATCATTCCAGCCAAAATCACTCAGCAGCGTTAGTAGTGGATACGTGGTCATAGCAAATCCTAGAGGCGATCGTTTTTGGGGATGGTACTTCAGGTTAAGCGAACCCACATTGAAAAGCCCACATTGAAAAATCTCAGGGGACAAATTAGTTAACCGTGATTGGCTAAAGGGTTCTGGGCATCTCGATTAATCGGCCAAAGCATTATTTCCCCGCAACGTTCGATCGAGGCTGAAAGAATTCTCCTGATGCCGCCACAGGGTAATCGTCCTGTCTTCGCTGAGGGCAGCCAAAATTTGCCCATCTGGACTAAAAGCAACATCATCAATTCGATCGCCTCCACTTTCCAGAGTTTGCACCAATCCATCTGCGATCGTCCAAAGTTTAACAGTGCCATCATTGCTGGCAGAGGCAAGGGTTTGCCCGTCGGGGCTAAAGGCAATGGCAGATACGGCATCACGATGGCCTGCTAGTGTCTGTTCCAGTTGGGAAGCGGCTTCACCATCCAATTGCCATAGCTTCACTGCCCCCGCTTCATCCACCGAGTCCAGCCGTTGCTTATCGGGGCTAACTCCATTCAAAACGCTGCTTGTATTCTCGGTGCGATCGGATTCTGCAATGCTGGAGACGATTTTTTGAAAAGCTGCATCAACCTGCTGCTGAAGGTTCGGATCGGCGTTGCCGGTGTTACTCAATTCTTGTAGACGTTGTTCTGCCCAAAGCAGGGTCATTAGTGTATCCAGAGTGGGCGATGAGGCAGACGCAATTTCAGCCGTTTGGGTAATGGCTTGAACTTCGTTGGCAACGGCTTTGCGATATTGGGAAACGGTGGAGAGCCACAGCCACAGGAAAAACCCGAATTTAAGCGTGACTCCGACTAATAGTAAAGAGAGAACCGTATTGGTTTGTTTTTGCTGCTTAAGACGACGCTGCTCACTGGCTAACCGTCCTGCCATTTCCTTGGCGCGTGCTGCTTCCAATGTGCGCTCCATCTCTTGGCGATCGAATTCCTGGCTGGCTGCCAAAAATTGATAATCTATTGCGCTCAGGCTCTTTCCCTGTGACCAATGCTGGGCATCCTTGAGGGCCTGCCCCCGCAGTAAGCGAGATTCATCCTGGCGATCGGCGGCTAACCATGCTTCCAGAGACTGGGAATAGGGGCGGAGGGCCGCCAACTGTTTTTCCACCCATTCCCGATGAAAGACCGCTCGATAAATGGGGTTCTTCACCTGAAGCCGATCGCCCTGCTTCACCACCAACCCCGACAGCAATAGTTCAATATGTTCTCGGCTGTCGTCTGCCTCAATGGGGTAGTGTTTCAGGATTTGCTGATAAATTCCCAAAATCTTGCCTGCTCGCTGCTCATTCCGCAGTAGCCGATCGCGAATGGTGCGTAAATGCTCTGGTTCGTCCTGTGCTTCCCATTGGTGAATGATGTGGGTTTGTACTAAATTTTCCACCCAAAAGGAAATTGCTCCCGGTGGAATTTTCAATGCCTCGGTTCCCCGCTCCCGGCTAATTTGCACCACCAACTGGCACAGCTTTTGGGTTAAAAACGGCTGTCCACCCGTCCAGTGCAAAATTGCTTTCAGCACCTCCAAAGGATCGCCCTCATGGAGTTTCAGTCCTGCTGCTAAAGGTTGGGACTCGTGAAGCTGAAACCCTTCTAGCTGAATCGCTTGACCAATGTTAAAGGGGGTGCGGCTGCGGTCTTGAATCAGGTCGGAGGGGGTGGCGGCTCCAAAAATGGCAAAGGTAATGCGCTGGTAGATGGGGTAAATGGCGCGTTGGTTGTAGCAGTAGCGAATCAGGGCAAAAAAATCATCAACGGAAAAGTCCAGACTCAAAATACTGTCAATTTCATCAATGAAGATAAAGAGGCGATCGTTGGGCAGGCGATTTAGCAGTTCCAAAATAAACCGATTTAGCCGTTGCAGGAGTGAAACCTCCTCTTCCTGCTGCCACCATGCCTTGAGGCTAAAGGCTTCCATCAGCCCAAACCCTGCCCACAGTTCTGCCACAATGCCCTTGTACCATTGGGTGGGTGTCACCTGTTCGCTGCCAATATTTGTCATGTCAATTGTGGTGCAGCGAAAGCCTTCTTGCTCCAGACGGCTCTTAGTACGTACCAGCAGCGAAGACTTGCCCATCTGTCGAGAGTTCAGTACGTAGCAAAATTCTCCCTGCTTTAAAGCAGCATAGAGATCGCGATCGGCTCTTCGCTCCACATAGCTTGGCGCGTTGCTGGTGAGCGTTCCCCCAACGTGGTAACGATAGTCAGACATCTAATTTAAGCTGATAGAGAGTACAGTTTAGGCTTCAGGGAATATCGCTCGGTGATGATTTAGACCTGTTGAATCAGCCGCAATCATCTCAGTGGCAGAACATTCTGTGTAAGAACATTCTAAAAAGAATTTTGCTGTGGAGCATTACGGAGAGATGGATTCGATGCCGTTTAATACCCGATTATTGGATGAATCGATCGCCAAACGCCGCCAGCAAAATGAACAAACCCGCCAGGAAACCTTAAAGCGACTGTTGGCATGGCTGGACGATCGAGGCTCGCAATATGGAATCGATCGGGTTTACATTTTCGGTTCTGTGACTGCTCCAGGACGCTTTCGAGCCGATTCGGACATTGACCTGGCAATTGAACAGATGGCTCCAGAGGCATTTTTTGCAATGATGGGGCAGCTTGCCGAAGCCTTTGAGCGTGACGTAGACTTGGTGGAACTCAGGAAGTGTCATTTCGCCGATCGAATTCGGGCAAAGGGAGTGGTGTGGAACAATCCGTCCTTGCAGTCCTAACAGCAGAACTGGAAGCACAAATGAGTGCGATCGACGGTATCTGTGAAAAAGTCCAGGTTAGAGCAGCAGGGCTAGATCCAACAGATGAAGTTCGGATGGAGAGCCTCGCTTACCAAATCCACAATCTTTACAACGCCGTTGAGGATCTGCTGAAGCTGGTTGCGACCTACTTTGAAAACCAGATTACCGATACCGCAAAATGGCATTCTGCGCTCCTTCGCCGCATGACCCAGGAGGTTGCCGGAATTCGTCCAGCCTTCCTCTCTCCAGCGACCTACGACCTACTGAACGGTTTACGAGGATTTCGTCATTTCTTTCGTCATGCCTATGGCACACCGCTTGATTATGTCCAACTTCAAGCAAACCTGGACAAAGCCCTAAAACTACAACCCTCCCTACACCAAGACCTCGATCGTTTCCTACAAGCCCTCAAACCACCCAACTCTTAGTTGAATCTTCAACCCCTCCTCACCCCTCACTCCCCACTTCCCACTCCCTACAACTGCTCCCCAAAATACAGCCGATACAACTCACACCCCGGTTTTGCCCAATTCGACTCTAACTGCACCAACCCCATACTTTCCAACTTATAAGCCGCCAGCGCATCAAGCTGTACCGCCTCATCAGCATTCACGACTTGCCGCATCGTTTCTGCCAACTTTGGATCACTTTGCAAAGTTGCTAGGTGTCCTCGCAGGTGATGCCCATAAATTCCGGTTGGTGCAGTGGCAGAGTTCAGCAACTCCTCCATGCTGGTATCATCCTGATGCAGGTGATAGAACGCCAAATTAACCAGGTAAGGATGTCCGCCGATCGTGGCATAGAGCGGAGCCAGTCGATCGAGTCCAGCCTGATCTTTTGCCCAACCCAACCCATAGCGCAGAGCCAGCATTTGCACTTGCTCTAAGGTAAAGGGTGGTAACTTAATCGACAGCCCTACATTAAAGGGAGATTGGTTCAGCTTCAACGGCACATACACCTCAGTCGCATGGGCTAAAACCAGTCGTAACTTTTGCCATGTCTGGTTTTGTTTCGCTAATTCATGCCAGGAGCGCAGCATCGGTAAAAAGTCTTGAGCAATTTCAGGATGCTCAAACACCTGGTTTAGCTCATTAAGCGCAATTACGAGCGGGCGATCGATTTGTTCCAGCAGATGGCGCGTAAAGTAGATTTTGCAGCTCACTTTGCTGCCCATTTCCTCATCCCAATACTTTTCCAGGTTGGGAACAAACTGCAATTGCCAACTCACATTGGCGCAAAACCAGCGCAAAAACCGATCCAGCGATGAGAAGGTAGCTTGCTCTGCATCCTGAAAGTCGATATGAACGGTGTGATACTCCAAATCCTTCGCCTTTGCCAGGATGCGGTTGAGCAAAGAACTTTTGCCCATTTGTTTTGGAGCTTTGAGGCGGATTACACAAGCTGATTGAGCAATTTCAGAGTAGGCTAATTCTTCGATCGGCGGACGTTCAATGTAAAGGGGAGAGTCTACCGGCAGGGGGCCACTGGGAAAGCCAATCTTAGTGTCTGCGAGTTCTGAATACGCTGGCTTTGGGGTTGGAAGAGCAACTGTTTGCCCAGACAAACCTTTGCCATATTGGCTAAAAACAAGCTGCAAATTCTTTTTAGTGACCCGTTCCCCGATCGCCTCAGAAAGATCTTGCCAGAGCCGCGAACCCACTTCCTTGATGTACTCGCTGCCATAACCCGAACCCTTCGCCATGTCGCTGTAGGTTTGCCCTAACCAAGACTGACGGAGAATAAATTTTTCGATCGCACCAATTCGGTTTGGAGGTAGGATTTGCTCAACAATCACCAGGATCTCATCAAAACTCATAGGAGGGGCATAACCTAGCTTTCTGATCCAGCAATCTGGTTAACTCGCAATTTGCGCCACCTCCGTTTTAACCTCTTTTCAAGGTCATGAAAGAATCTTCAAACCAGCTTTTATCTGGTTTCTTCTGCTCCTATGGGAAAAGAAGTTAGGAAAAGGGGCAAAGATTGGTTTGCTAACTTGCTCAGTATCTAGCTTATCCTGCTTCTCCTATGTATCCTGCTTTTCAAACCCCCAAACGGATCACAGACAATTTCAACTTGCTCTGGTTCTGTCAGTTCCTGAGGTGTAGCCCAGTTTTGCCTTGGCATGACAAATCGCTCCCTGGCAGGCAAAATAGTGCGCTAAAGAAACCGATCCATGTGCATCAATGGGATGCTCCCCACAAAACAAGATAGGGACGACCAATCGATCGCCCCTACAGAGAACCCTATCTTTGGAAACGGATACAATGTGCTGCTACTCTCCAGCTTGAAATGGGTTTTGCCCAATTCCTAGCTCTCGCTTGCTTCGCTTCAACTGTTTCCACAGGGTTTTAATCTGGTCGTAGGACTCTTCTGGAGTAAGTTTTCCATTGGTTTGCAAGCCAGAAATTAGGCTGACTCGATTTGCAAACTCCTGCAAATTGGCATTAAAAACTAAATTTTCTGGCTTAACCGCACCGCGATACTTGCCCTGAGGATATAAAAAATCAGATCGGTTCATCGTTTTATCCCTTTTACCCAACTAGCTGTTGCACTTAAGACGTTTCCACAAAGACGCTCCTTGGCGTTTTGAAGGTACTCTCCTTGAAAGGTAGTTAACCTCTATTTAACCTACTCTTAACTTAAGGCTAGTGCAAGAGCAAGGGCAAAAAATCTATCTTTTGGCTGTGGTTTTTACCGTTGACATTGCTTGAGGTTAAATTTTCTAGGTAAAACTGCTTGATTTCTTGGGGCTACTCATACATCTGTAGGCAAAACAATCTGTGCAATCCTTGATGATCAATAAATAGCCTGCCCACTTTTTGGGCGGTATGGGACGATCGCGGAATGTTTCTGCCCCAAGCTGCTGCTCTCCGAGGATCTACGGCGACCGCTACAATAATGAAACTCGCTTAAACTGCACCAAGCCAAGGTTGACTCATGACTGCTGGTAAAAAGCTCTACGAAGGGAAAGCCAAGATCATTTACGCTACAGATGATCCTAATATTCTGCTGACCCATTTTAAAGATGATGCCACTGCCTTCAACGCTCAGAAGCGCGGCAGCATTGTGGGCAAGGGGGAAATGAATTGTGCCATCTCCACGCACCTATTTCAGCAGCTAGAAGCTCAAGGCATCCGCACTCACTGGCTCGATCGCCCCAACCCAAACGAGATGCGAGTAAAAGCTGTAAAAATTTTGCCGATCGAGGTCGTTGTCAGGAACATTGCAGCGGGCAGCCTCTGTCAACAGACTGGAATCCCACTTGGCACCATTTTTAAACAGCCCTTAGTGGAGTTCTACTACAAAAACGATGCCCTGGGCGATCCGTTGCTAACGCGCGATCGGCTGCTTCTGCTAGAACTGGCCACCCCCGAACAGGTTGACCAACTCCAAGCAATGGCTCTCCAAATCAACCAACTCCTTTCTGAGTTTTTTCAGAATTGCGGAATCACCCTCGTTGATTTCAAGTTGGAATTTGGTTTAGATGCTGCCGGAGAGTTGCTCCTAGCCGATGAGATCAGTCCTGATACTTGCCGCCTGTGGAATCAGGATGTTTCTGACCCAACCCAACGAGTGATGGATAAAGATCGCTTTCGGCACGACTTGGGGAACGTCGAAGATGCCTATCGACAGGTGCTAGAAAGAGTACTGGCACAACCAATTCAACCGTAGAAGAACCCAATGCTGTAGAATGTCTCAGTCTGAAATCTTTGGTAAAACTTTGGGATCAGACTATGGGATTATTAAATCTCAACAAATGTCAACATCAATGCATTTCGGTAATTCATCCAAGTATTGATAACCATCCGTACTTTTGGCCATTATCGAACCCTTGAGAACGTTGACAGGTGCCAATGGATCGGTCAGATGCTTGACCTTCATCTCTCAACCTAATCTTCTACCCGCGAGGCGATCGTGTGGTGTGTTATGGACGTGGCGAGACTTTAGACAGTATGCGTTTTTCTCCGATTTTACTGGCAGTGCTAGCTGCCTCTGCAACTCTTGGTTTAACCCGCCCTGCCGAGGCACAGGCATCTCCTTCGGCGGATCAGGAAGGTGCTGTCAACCGTTCGGATGCTTTGATGGCAGATGAAGCAACGATTCAAGCTGTTTCTGGGCAAGCGGATGGCTCAGAGGCGGGTTGGCAAGCTGGAAATCAATTTAGCGGTGGGGTAGATATTCCGGCCATTTTGGCTCCAGAGCAGTCAACCGTTGAATTCTTATCCCAAGCATCTGAAGCAGATTTGCCAACCCAAGAAACATTGGCTCAAGATGTTCCTGATCCGATTCCAGGGCAAGAACCGACCGAACAGCCGGAAGTTGGCCCACCGCCCGCTAGTGAGACTCCCCTGGAAGACACTCCTGAGCAACTAGAGTTTGACCTTACCGATCCGCCTACTCCTGATGTTGAAACGGTTCCTCCGGAGGCTGTTCCCCCAGGGGAGGCTGTTCCCCCTGAGGAGGCTGTTCCCCCTGATGCTGATGTCCCCATTGACGAGCCGCCTCCAACCCCCCCAACCCCCACTCCGCAGCCAGTTCCTCCGCAAGAAGAAGTGCGCGTGCTGGTTTCTGAAGTCTTGGTGATTGGTGCCGAAGGGGAACTGCTTGATCAGATTTATCGAGCCATTCGGACGCAGCCAGGGCAAACCACCACCCGATCGCAGCTTCAGGAAGACATTAACGCAATTTTTGCCACAGGATTCTTCTCCAACGTTCGAGCTGTTCCCGAAGACACGCCGCTAGGGGTGCGAGTCACCTTTGAAGTGGCTCCGAACCCGGTGCTTCAATCCGTACAGCTTACGGGTACTGTTTTGGAGACGCTGACTGTTGAGGAAGAAGAAGTCCCAATTCAGCAGGCGGTTGATAGTATTTTTGCACCGCAGTATGGGCAAATTCTCAACCTGCGGGACTTTCAGTTTGGCGTTGAAGCGTTGAACCAGCTTTACCAGGAAAATGGCTACGTGCTGGCCCAAGTGGTGGGTGCCCCCCAAATTACAACCGATGGGGTAGTGACTTTGGAAGTGGCTGAAGGGGTCATTGAAGATATCCAAATTCGCTTCCTCGATCGCGAAGGACAGGCCGTTGATGAAGAGGGCGAACCCATTGAAGGACGTACCCGCGACTTTATCATCACCCGTGAATTTGAGTCGCAGCCTGGAGATGTGTTTAACCAGCAGCAAATTCAGGCAGATCTTCAAAGAGCCTTTGCCCTAGGAATTTTTGAAGACCTCAGCATTTCCCTTAGCCCTGCCCAGGACCCTCGGCAAGTCAATGTGGTAGTGAACGTCACAGAGCGCAACACGGGTTCGTTTGGGGCTGGGATTGGGGCAAGTTCGGCAAGCGGCATTTTTGGAACGGTGAGCCTGCAAGAACTCAACTTGGGCGGTAATAACCAACGACTCAATGCTGAAGTGCAGCTCAGCCAGCGAGATTTGCTGTTTGATGTCAGCTTTACTGATCCCTGGATTGGCGGCGATCCCAACCGGACTTCCTACACGGTGAACGCCTTTGGGCGGCAGTCTCGATCGCTCGTTTTTGAGGGAGATGATGAGGACATCCGTTTGCCTAATGACGATCGTCCTCGGGTTCGCCGCTTTGGAGGAGGGGTCACCTTTGGACGACCCTTCGACAACAACTGGTTCGCTTCCGCAGGCGTTCAATATCAGCGTGTTTCCATCCGTGACTTGGATGGTGAAGTGACTCCCAGAAGCGAATTTGGGACGCTCTTGAGCTTTGATGAATCAGGTCAGGACGACCTGTTTACAGTGCAGTTGGCTGCCAACCAAGACCTACGAAACGACTCAATTCAGCCTACAAGTGGTTCCTCCCTCCGGTTGAGTACGGAACAGTCGATTCCCATTGGCAATGGCTCAATTCTGTTTAACCGATTGCGGGCAAGCTATAGCTATTTCATTCCGGTGCGGTTTACTAACTTCACAGAAGGCTGCCGCCTGGATGAGCCAACTCCTGCCCAGTGCCCCCAAACCTTGGCCCTCAATGTGCAAGGTGGAACGATCCTGGGAGATTTGCCGCCCTATGAGGCCTTCTCGCTGGGGGGAACGGATTCGGTACGTGGCTATGGAGCGGGTGAGTTAGCCAGTGGGCGGAGCTTCCTCCAGGTGACGGCAGAATATCGCTTCCCAATTTTCTCGATCGTTGGCGGTGCTCTCTTCGTTGATTTTGGAACGGATTTAGGAACTGCGGATAATGTGCCCGGATCACCCGGAGTGATTTTAGACAAGCCCGGTTCAGGATTAGGCTATGGGGCTGGTGTGCGAGTGCAGTCTCCGTTGGGGCAAATTCGGGTTGACTTCGCCATTAATGACCAGGGAGATAACCAAATTCATTTTGGCATTGGAGAACGGTTCTAAGGAGCGGAATGATGAACGGGGTGCCATCTGCTTTCTCATCGCCAACTGACCCATCGATCGCTGTTGATACTGCAAATACCGCTCAGATTTTGCACCCTCAACAACATACGCTAGCGGCAAAGTTCGATCGGTCTGGGGTTGGCCTACACTCTGGGCAAACCACAACAGTACGAGTTTGTCCGGCGGGGGTGAATGAAGGGCGTTATTTTGTCCGAGTTGACTTGCCTGGAGCACCCGTGATTCCGGCTATGCCAACTGCGGTTTACCAAACCACCTTATCAACAGAGCTGGCTCAGGATGGGGCGACTGTCCGCACAGTGGAGCATTTGCTGGCTGCCCTCAGCGGAATGGGGGTTGATAATGCCCGCATTGAAATTGATGGGGAGGAAGTTCCCTTGTTGGACGGTTCAGCCCTGGGGTGGGTGGAAGCCATTTCCCAGGTGGGAGATGTCCCCCAAGCGGCTCCTCGACGACAGCTTCCCTTAAACGAACCCATCTGGGTACAGGAAAACGATGCGTTTGTGGCGGCTCTTCCTGCCCATGAATTGCGCTTCACCTATGGAATTGATTTTGCCTTACCTGCGATCGGCAACCAGTGGCAGAGTTGGTCGCCCAGCCAGGAACCCTTTGCCACCGCCATTGCCCCAGCCCGGACGTTTGGTTTGGCTCACCAAATTGAACAATTACGCCAAAGTGGTTTGATCAAAGGTGGTAGTCTGGATAATGCCCTGGTTTGTGGTCAAGAGGGTTGGTTAAATCCGCCCCTGCGATTTCCAAATGAACCAGTCCGTCATAAACTTTTAGACTTAGTAGGAGATGTCAGTTTGCTGGGATGTTTTCCGCAAGCTCATGTATTAGCGTACAAAGCAAGCCACCGATTACATACCCAACTCGCTCAGCGTCTCGCTCAAGTCCAAGTGATGACTTAAAAGTTGTATTTTAGTTTTCCAGCCCTACCTACAGTTTGCTCATGGCTACATTGACTGACGACCACACCGCAACAACCCACCTTGAAACCGATGTAGATGCATCGGATGCAGTAAATGCTGATTCTTCCAACATCTTGTCCGTTGAGGAAATTCAACGTTTGCTGCCCCACCGCTATCCCTTTTTACTGGTGGATCGAGTGGTGCAGTATGTGCCTGGGAAATTGGCGGTAGGCATTAAAAACGTCACCTTTAACGAACCCCATTTCCAGGGGCATTTTCCAGGTCGCCCGATCATGCCTGGTGTGCTGATTGTTGAAGCGATGGCGCAGGTTGGCGGGGTCGTTTTAACACAAATGCCCGAATTTCCTGAAAATGGCTTGTTTATGTTTGCTGGCATTGATAAGGTGCGGTTCCGTCGTCCAGTTGTACCTGGAGATCAGCTGATCATGACGGTGGAACTGCTGTCGATTAAGCGTCGTCGATTTGGCAAAATGCAAGGCCGCGCCGAGGTAGATGGACAACTGGCGGCAGAAGGCGAATTAATGTTTTCGTTGGTCGATCGATAATCTCATCCTCTGCTTTTAATCCCTGCACGACTTGATAACTTCTACCCTTCCTTCCCTTGACAACTCTCATTCACCCCACTGCCGTTATTCATCCCAAAGCAGAACTGCATCCAACGGTGCAGGTCGGAGCCTATGCGGTGATTGGCGAATACGTAAAGGTGGGAGCCGGAACCACGATCGGGCATCATGCGGTGCTGGACGGTAATACGGAAATCGGCTGCCGAAATCGCATCTTTCCGGGAGCGGCGATCGGACTGGAACCCCAAGACTTGAAATATGACGGTTCGCTGAGCCTAGTCAAAATTGGCGATGACAATACAATTCGGGAGTATGTCACCATTAACCGGGCAACCCGTGCAAATGAGGCAACGGTGCTGGGGAATGGCAATTTGCTGATGGCGTATGTCCACATTGCTCATAATTGCGTCTTGGAAAATCAGGTGGTGATTGCCAGTGGCGTGGCGTTGGCGGGTCATGTACACCTGGAATCCAGAGTGACGATCGGCGGAGTGTTGGGGATTCACCAATTTGTCCATGTGGGGCGATATGCCATGGTGGGAGGGATGAGCCGAATCGATCGTGATGTGCCACCCTATATGCTGGTGGAAGGCAATCCGGCCCGGGTGCGATCGCTGAATCAGGTGGGGCTAAAACGATCGGGCATTGCCGAGGAAAATAATGGGCAAACGTTTCAGGCTCTTAAAAAGGCCTTTCGGACGCTTTATCGCTCTGGGCTGCCGTTTAATCAGGCCCTCGAAGAGCTTGACCTGCTGCCCGACAGTGAACACATACAGCACCTGCGGCAGTTTTTGCGCCTAAGCCAATCCTCCACCCGACGAGGATTGATTCCGGGGAAAGGAAGAAAAATCAAGGATGAAGGGTGACACCGCAGAGTCTCGCCTCTGCCAAATTTTTATTAGCACGGGCGAGGTATCCGGCGATCTGCAAGGTTCCCTGCTGATTCAGGCTTTAAAGCGGCAGGCGGACGCTCTAGGGATTGATCTGGAAATTTTGGCCTTGGGTGGGCAGCGCATGGCTGAAGCAGGAGCCACCCTGTTAGCAAATACCAGTGCGATCGGTTCGGTCGGGCTGTTTGAATCCTTGCCCTATGTCGTTTCAACGCTGCGGCTCCAGCAGCAAGTCAAACGCTACTTAAAGCAGCATCCCCCCGACTTGATGGTGATGATTGACTATGGCAGCCCCAACTTGGCATTAGGTCGATTTGTCCGCAAACAGTTACCCGATGTGCCAACGGTGTATTACATCGCGCCGCAGGAATGGGTTTGGTCAATTAGCCGTCGGAATACCCAGGAAATCATTCGGATTAGCGATCGAATTTTGGCGATTTTTCCCGCAGAAGCCAGCTATTACGAAGCGCAGGGCGGTAAAGTGACCTGGGTGGGGCATCCTTTAGTCGATCGGATGCAAACGGCTCCCAGCCGAGAAATGGCGCGGCAGGCGTTAGGAATTGCCCCGGAACAGTTGGTTGTTGCGTTGGTTCCGGCTTCCCGCCAGCAGGAAATTCGCTATGTCATGCCCATTATTTTTGCAGCGGCCCAGCAAATTCAAGCCCAACTGCCCCAAGTCCAGTTTTTGATTCCGCTTGCCCTAGAACAGTATCGCCCCGCTTTGGAACAAGCAATCCAGGATTATGGACTTCAGGCAAAACTGGTGGATGACCCCTCCCAAACGGTGATTGCGGCGGTGGATCTGACCATTGCCAAGTCAGGCACAGTCAACTTGGAAACGGCTTTGCTGAATGTGCCTCAGGTGGTTCTGTATCGCTTGAATCCAGTGACAGCCTGGATCGCAGAACAGTTACTAAAATTTGCCGCTCCCTTCGTTTCTCCGCCTAATCTGGTTGTGATGGAGCCGATCGTCCCAGAGTTTTTACAATACCAGGCTACCCCCGATCGCATTGCCCAGGAAGCCCTAGAGATTTTGCAAAACCCCGATCGACAGCGGCAAATGTTGTCTGACTATGAACGAATGCGCCAGAAATTGGGAGCGGTGGGCGTGGGCGATCGGGCGGCCAGGGAAATTCTGCAAATCCTGCTTTAGGGAAATCTGGATGCGCGGTTCGATCGGGCAATGCACTACAGCCATCTTGTTGTGATCATCTAAACATTTGGCTGAAATTTGATTCGTCCTTGAGACAGGTCTTAGGGAGAAAAACGCTTTGCGATCGACCAAACGTTTTCCTGGAAAGGGTTAACAGCCGAACAAAGCTACAGTATGCTGATTTTCAAGCTTTATGACCCGATCGTCGATCCCTGGCTGCTAATCCTCAATTCCTAATCCCCTATTGCATTTCTCGACACTCTGCTTTAGTGTCTATTATGTTCGCTAAATCTTATCAATCCCGAACGGTTAACCAAAATCTCGAAGGTAGCTTTAGAATACCCATTTAGTTCTATTCTGGACTTGGATATCCTCGGACATAATTGAAGATAGTTGTCTCATTGCAAGGTATCATTATGAATCCTGAAGTAGCTCAAGATACCAACTCCCCAGAGTATACAACGGAGAAGATGAACGTGACTATGAATAACGAAGACCCCGGATCTTTAACAACAGTTTCTACTTCCACTAATGAACAATGGAAGAAAGTCGGGGAGCGCGTCTCAGCATTTTTGGCAGATTTACCAGAATATTTGGCTGAGTTTTTCGGGGAGTACAGACGACCAATCATTACAGTCAGTTTGGTTATTGGTGCGCTGATCGCGGTGAAGCTCCTCCTGGCCGTTCTGGATGCAATCAACGATATTCCTCTCCTCTCGCCATTGTTTGAACTGGTTGGCATGGGATATTCTGCTTGGTTCATTTATCGGTATGTGTGGAAGGCTGAAAACCGCCAGGAGTTAGTCAATGACTTCAACTCGCTGAAGGCACAAGTCCTTGGCACCAACAAAAGCCTCAGCTAAAGGTTTTTCCATTCCCATGCTCTCGCTACCCTAGGGGTATTTGGGTGGCATCGTTGGTTCAGAAATTGCTGCATGAACAATTTCCTGAATTAATCTCGACTGATATATCGATCCCCGGATTCCTTGAGAGTTCGGGGATTTGATACTTTAGCCTCCGCCAGCCACAAACGATACAATTCAAAGGCGAAGGTTCGTTTGCCTTTACCTGCCTCAAAGTCCCTGCCCGAAAGCACATGTCTGACCCAGCCTCACCGCCCGATCTCCTTAGCGATCTCCCTGAACGGCTCGTCAAGCACACCGTTCGCTATGCCGACCATCGATCGGTGAATCGGGACGACTTGACCCCCATGATGCGGCACTATGCCGAGATGAAGGATCAGTATCCGCATGCACTCTTGCTGTATCGGGTGGGGGATTTCTTTGAAACTTTCTTTCAAGATGCGATCGCAGTGGCGCGAGAGTTGGAGCTTGTCTTGACCAGTAAGGATGCTGGACAAAAGATTGGCAGAGTTCCCTTGGCAGGAATTCCCCACCATGCCCTCGATCGGTACTGTGCCTTGCTTGTAGAACGGGGCTATGCGGTAGCGATTTGCGACCAAACGGAAGATGCCGCAGATGTGCAGGGGCGGTTGGTGCAGCGAGAAGTCACCCGTGTGATTACGCCGGGGACGGTGCTGGAAGAGGGCATGTTAAACGCCCGTCGCAACAATTATTTGGCGGCTGTAGTAATTGCCGGAAACCATTGGGGACTTTCGATCGCCGATATTTCCACTGGAGAATTTCTCACTACCCAGTCTAGCGATCTGGAACAGCTAACCCAGGAGTTAATGCGGCTTCAGCCTTCAGAAGTGCTATTTCCGACGGATATGCCCGATTTAGGTAGCTTGCTCCGTCCAGGGCAGGGGCGGGATGATACCTCAAAGGCTGGTTTGCCGGACTGTTTGCCTCCCCAATTTTGCTACACCTACCGATCGCAAGCTCCTTTTACCTTGACTGAAGCCAAACAGCGATTGTTAGAAAAATTTCGGGTGCGATCGTTAGAAGGAATGGGCTGTGAGCATTTGCCGTTAGCAGTCCGGGCGGCAGGGGGCTTGGTAGAGTACCTGGATGAAACGCTGAAAAGCGATCGGTGGCAGGAAGGGGGAACCTCCCATTCAGTCTTACTTCAGCCCCTTTGCACCTACACGCTGACCGAGTATTTGGTGATTGACCATCAAACGCGGCGTAATTTGGAAATTACCCAAACGGCCAGGGACGGCACTTTTCACGGATCGCTGCTGTGGGCCCTCGATCGCACGGTGACGGCCATGGGCGGACGGATGCTGCGCCGATGGTTATTGCAGCCATTGCTAGACATTGACACGATTCAGTCTCGGCAGGACACGATCGAGGAACTGGTGGAAGATGGGGCGTTACGGCAATCGCTTCAGCAGTTGCTCAAAAAAATCTACGATTTGGAACGGCTAACAGGACGGGCAGGCACAGGGACGGCAAATGCGCGGGATTTGGTGGCACTGGCAGATTCGCTATGCAAACTCCCGGAGTTAGCGGCTCTGGTGGCAATGGGGCGATCGGCTTACTTTACTTCGCTGCAAATGGTTCCGCCGGATTTAGAACAGTTAGGCTACCGCCTGAAAGACCACCTGGTTGACGATCCGCCCCTTTATTTGACGGAGGGCAACCTGATCCGTAGTGGCATTCACCCTCAACTTGACAACCTGCGCCAGCGAATTGAAGCCGACCAACAGTGGATCGCCCAACTGGAAGCCACCGAACGGCAGCGCACGGGCATTTCCAACCTGAAGGTGGGTTACAACAAAACCTTTGGCTACTACATCAGCATTTCCCGCACTAAATCTAAAGACACTCCCCCTGAAGGCTACATTCGCAAGCAAACGCTCACCAACGAAGAACGCTACATCACGATCGAACTCAAGGACAAAGAAACGGCCATCCTCAACACCCGAACGGATTTAAATAAGCTGGAATATGACCTGTTTATTGGGCTGCGATCGGAGGTGAGCCAATACGCCGATGCCATCCGCACTGTCGCCCACGCGATCGCCTCTCTGGATGTCCTTTGTGCCTTAACGGAAGTTGCCATCTACCAGGACTACTGCCGCCCCGAAATTGTCCCGACCCGCGAAATCCAAATCACAGACGGTCGCCATCCGGTGGTGGAGCAGCTACTGCCTGCAGGGTTTTTCGTGCCGAATTCGGTTTGTTTGGGGAGAGAGGGGG
>PVWD01000078.1 GCA_003003615.1 filamentous cyanobacterium CCP2
ACGGACAATCACAGCAATAGAAACATCGTTCAGCCCCACCCATCCCCACCCCCATCCGTTTCATTGAACTCAGTTACTTCGACCATCCCAATTTTCCCATCCGTTGCCACACTACTCCTTTTGCTCTGAGTCAGCCGCTTCAGCCGCCAGGATTTGATTCACCCGTTCCCGAATTTGCCAATGTCGTTCCACCCCCTCGTAGGTGTACCTGTTGTAGCCATTTTCCTCAATTAGGGTTTCAATATTGCGAATGCGTTCCCTGGTGTCGGGATGGGTTGAGAGCCACGCCAATCCCCTGCGTCCCTGGTTTTGTTCTTCCAGAGTCAACATCAAGTTATATAATCCATCTGCCGCATAGCCCGAAGCTGCCAATAGGCGGGTTCCAAAGGCATCGGCTTGGCGTTCCATATCGCGGCTATAGCCCAAAACGGTGAGGTCGGTGGCTAGCCCTCCAGCATAGGGAACGGGCAAAAAGACGCTGGCTGTCACATTGCTAGAAGTGACAAGCTGAAAGCCGTGCGACAGGGCAGAATGAGCAATTTCATGGGCAATGAGTCCAGCTAATTCGGCTTCTGAATTGGTTTGCACGATCGCCCCTGCATTGATGAAAATCTTGCCGCCCGGAAGCGCGAAGGCATTCAGTCCAGGGTCACGTACCACAAAGAACTCATACTCAAATTCATTTCGCCCGGTTACTTCTGCCAGTTGCTGCCCAATCTGGTTGACATAGGCCACAACTTCTGGGTCGTCTACTAATTCCAACTGTCGCTGAGCCGATCGGGCAACGCTTTCACCCACTTGCTCTTCCCCTCGCAGCAGCAAAACTGCCGTGTCGATCGCGCTGATGGGGCCAAACAAACCACCAGTTAGGGCAAAGCTGATGGCTCCTGTGAATAGATTCGTAATGGCATTTCCTGTGAGGCGGCTTCGCAGCCTGGATCGGAAGGTGCGTTGATGTTCCTCTGCCAAAACCAAAAACTCATCGGCTGCGGGGTGATCTGGATGAAATAAAGCAAACTGTCGGGCGGCGATCGAAGCATCTAGCCACTGATTTTGGACTGCCAAAGCATCGACCCTGGCTCGCACCAACTCCGCTTGATCAGGATACAGCGTTACTGCCCTTTCCAAGACAGCAAGGGCCTCCTGAGTCCGCTCCTGTTCGATCAGCAATTCCGCATAGCGAACGGTTCCAGGAATGAATTCAGGATACTCCTGCACCAACAATTCCAGAGGAACCAGCATCCGCGTAAGCAGTCCGGCTTCCTGTCCAGCATTTGCCTCTCGCCAGTAGACCTGTCCGGCAGGGGGAAGCAAGGCCGGGTCAACGATCGGTTCAGGACGGTTTTCAAAGGCAACTCCCGTAAATGATCCCTTTGCCTTGCGGTAGAGATGCTCTGCTTCTGCCCGTCGGCCCTGTTGATGCAGTCGATCGGCTTCAATCAGCAGTTGAAAATAGGCATCATCTGCCCGATCGGGAGTTGCTTGCTCATCAGAAATGGCTTCCTTCTCATCGTCTGCGTCATCTTCTGCGGCTGCCTCTGGCTCTCCTGCTTCAGGCAGATTCTCTTGCTCAAGGGGTTCTGCTTCTTCGATGGGTTCTACTTCAGATTCTGACGGATCGACTTCTTCTGACGGCTCGACTTCGACGGATTGTGCCACTGTTACAGGTAACTTCATCGCGGGCAAATCCATCACAGGCAACCCCATTACAGGCAACTCCATCACAGGCAGAAACACACCAACAGCGAGCATTCCTTGACAGGCGGAGCGGCTCAGACGATCGGCTAAGGTCATGACTGCATCCCTCTTCAGATGGAAATGAGTAGCAATTGTCAACGAAATCAGAGGCAAGTTGAATGGGCTAAACGCTGGTATAGCAGTTTGGGGTCTGGTTTAACCAGAGGCTTTTTATCGGCTTGAGGCTCCTAGGGATACCACTTGGCAAGGTGTTGCTGGACGATCGCCTGAATTTGGTTTGCGACTGCCTGTTCATCTAGGCTGGCATCCACACGGACAATGCGCTGCGGAAAGGACTGCGCCAGTTCCATAAAGCCCTGCTGAACTCGTTGATGGAATTCCAGCGTTGCTTGTTCCATCCGATCGTGTATTCCCCTCTGCCGAGCACGTTCCAGCCCAATTTTGACATCCACATCCAGCCAAAGGGTCAGGTCACTTTCCAGCCCACCTGTAGCAATCTGGTTGAGTTGATCAATCAAAGCCCGATCGAGTCCTCGCCCATATCCCTGGTAGGCAAGGGTGGAATCGGTGTAGCGATCACACAAAATCAATGCCCCATCTGCCAAACCTGGCCTAAGAACCCCCTCTACGTGCTGAGCGCGATCGGCAGCATACAGCAACAACTCGGTTCGAGCCTGAATTTGTTCTGTCGTGCTGTGTAGTAAAAGTTGGCGAATTTCTTGCCCTAAGGCGGTTCCTCCAGGCTCACGGGTAGTCACTAACTTCGATACTTTCCCCGCTTTCACAAACTGTTCCACCGCTCCACTTTCCTCAAGCCATTGCCGCAAGTACGCAATCTGCGTCGTTTTGCCGCACCCTTCCACGCCTTCAAACACAATAAGTCGCCCCTGCATTGTTCTCATCTCAGCCTCATGCTAAGCAGTCTGATCCGCGCTATTATCGCTTGTGTCTGATTCGGCGCGTTGCCACTGACCGGCACGTATAGGAAGAAGTTATCAAAGATGCCCTGTTGTCCATAAAAACGAGAACAAAATTTTTTGAAAAACTAGCCGGATCACCCATCACAAGGATGTATACGTAACAATCAGTCCAATATCTGTTCTTTTATGATGAGCTGGAAACGGTAACGGTTTAGTGCAAAGTTGCTAAACTGTTTAAGAAATAGCTCAAGTCTTGACCAAATCTTGATGCTTCGGCGGTTGGACTGAAAATTTGTTACCTCTAAGTCTTGACTGTGGTTGTAAATTCAGGTTGGGTATGATTAGACGGTTTCAAAGTTAGATACCGGGGATGCCTATGGCTCGATACACAAGTTTGTTCAAAGTTGCCGTATCTCTCGACAGGTTTCGGCAGTTATTAACTGACATCTTGCGCTCGTGTAGCCTAGACGTAATTTATTCATCAGAGGACTATTTGGTTGCTCGTGAAGTCCCTGGTCATGTGTCCTTTGCCAAATTGGTAACGGTCGAAGTTCTAATTGAGCAATTTCCTACGAGTGAATCGGAAGTGCAGATGAGCTTTGTGGTTAAAAACGAGGAACTGCCCCTCCGAAACAACAATCATTGTCGGCAAATATTTAATCTCGTTAACCAAGCGGTTGCCGAAAATCGACAGTGGCATTTGATCAAAAGCGCGGCAAGTTGAAGCTTTGGTTAGAGTGAAACGCGGCGTGTAATCGATATGGTTGAAGTGGAATGGGCGATACTGCTGTCAGGTTGCTGCTACTTCACGTCTTCCTATGCTATCTACGCGCTTTACTCGTTTTTTTCAGTATCTTACGCTGGGAACCCTGCGACAGGTGATCGCATCTTCCAACCAACAGCGCCTGTCAGGGCTGGCGGCTGAGATTACATATAGTGCTATGCTGTCGTTGTTTCCGTCAATTTTGGCAGTTTTAACGGCGATCGGCTTGTTTCAGCCCCTCCAGTTCACCTTTCAAAATTTGGTACAGCAAATCCAAGCGGTTGCCCCAGAAGAAGCACTTTGGTTAATTGAAAACTTTACAAGGGCAGTCAGCACCGGGCAGGATCGGCGTTTATTTTCCTTTAGCTTTATTTTCGCGCTTTGGACAGCTTCAGGGGCGTTAAGTGCAGCCATGTCTGCCCTTGATCAAATTCATCAAATTCCCCGAAACAAACTGCGACCCTTTTGGAAAGCCCGACTTGTGGCGATCGGCATTGCCATTGGCTCCATTATTCTGCTCCTCATTTCATTAACGTTGGTTTTCATCAGCGATATTGCCATACAGCACCTCGCGCAACAAAGCGGCACCCTCCGGTTTTCCCTCCTGCGGCTCTGGCATCTTCTCACCCTGCCTCTGGTGTTGAGCATTATGTCTACGCTGTTCGCGTTTATTTACCGCTATGGGCCAAGCCAATGGACAAAGGGACAGCCCATTATGCCTGGAGCAATTTTGGCTGCAATCTTTTGGGCGTTTTTATCCAACTTGTTTCGGCTTTACGTGCAGCACTTTGGGAACTACAACCAGATTTACGGAGCCGTTGGAGCTGTGATTGTGCTGTTGCTGTGGCTGTATATGAGTGTGTTGATGTTGCTTTTGGGAGGGCAACTGAACGTGACCATTGGGCAGCGAATGCGGCAGAGAAAACTGAACCCGGCGATCGTTCAACCAAAGTGAGGTACTTTCAGTTTCGGCATTGTCCTGTGGACTGCTATCTCTAGGCATTTTCCCCAACGCTACACCGGGTGAAAACGATTGCTATGTCCATCTTTCACGCAGTTTTTACATAGAAAATGCAATTGTTTATCCTGCCTTTACAGGTTGTTCCAGGAGTTCCTGTTAATCTCACTATAGGCAGTGGCAATGAGTCCAATATTGCGTCCTGTCACCTCATTACAGAGGCGGTTTGAATACGTGCAAGTCGTGTTTTTATCCTTAGGCTTTACACCCTGAGTGTGTAAACAGATTCCCGAAACCTGTATTTATATGGTGGCTTTCTAGAACATTAGTCAGGTGTGTTCATTTCCATATCTTGAGCCGAATAATTGTTGGTTGATTTAAACATTGGTTGGCAAAAAATATGTAACTTTGGTCATTGAAATTGGCTCTAAGAGGTTTCTTTGAGTGTTTAAACCATGCAAGCAAATCGCTTAAGTGAACGGTTTTCACTCTGAGGGCGATCGGCTGGAGAGATTGCGGCCAATTGAGTTAGATAGATGTCTTAGTTGTAGCGATTGTTTAAGCATAGAGGTAGGTAATTACATGAAGGCAGTAATTTTAGCTGGTGGATTGGGCACCCGTTTGAGTGAAGAAACCGCCATTAAACCGAAGCCAATGGTGGAAATTGGTGGTCAGCCGATCCTCTGGCACATTATGAAGACCTACGCAGCACATGGAATTAATGACTTCGTTATTTGCTGCGGCTACAAAGGCTATGTGATTAAAGAATACTTTGCAAACTACTTTCTTCGCATGTCAGATGTCACCTTTGATATGCGGTTTAACCAAATGAACATTCATTCAGGGAATGCCGAACCCTGGCGCGTCACCCTGGTAGACACTGGCGAAAATACCATGACAGGTGGACGTTTGAAGCGAGTGCGGGAACACATTGGCAATGAAACTTTCTGCTTTACTTACGGTGATGGTGTCAGCAACATTGACATCACAAAGCTCATCGAATTTCACAAGGCACAGGGCACCTTGGCAACGCTGACTGCGGTTCAACCCCCCGGACGCTTCGGAGCGATTTCCCTGTCTCAAGGGCAAACAAAAATCGCTCAGTTCCATGAAAAACCGGAAGGAGATGGAGCCTGGATCAACGGTGGCTTCTTTATTCTGGAACCAGAAGTGATTGACTATATCAAAGATGACTCAACCGTTTGGGAACAGGAGCCGTTACAGAAACTTGCTCATAGCGATCAGCTTTCTGCCTTCAGACATGACGGTTTCTGGCAGCCCATGGACACCTTGCGAGATAAGAAGTTCCTGGAAGGGCTGTGGCAGGAAAACAAAGCTCCTTGGAAAGTCTGGTAAAGCCGCAGCAACGTTGTTTTGAGAGGGCTATCCCTCATACTTCTCACCCGTGCGATCGTCTCACGTTTCAGAGTCCGATCGCATGGCAATTTCCCTGAAGCAATCACAACTTTTCAGTCAATTTCTCAATCAACACATTTTGAAGGCGTGGGCCACAGCATTAAGGAGGTTCAATGAAGTTCTGGAACGGTAAAACAGTTCTGATCACAGGACATACTGGCTTTAAGGGAAGTTGGTTATCTCTATGGTTACAAAGCCTGGGGGCCAAGGTCATTGGCTATTCGCTTCCGGCTCCCACGCAGCCGAATCTCTTTGATGTGGCTAACGTGGCTGAAGGAATGACTTCTGTAATTGGCGATATACGCGACTTGGAACGCTTTCAGGCGGTGATGAAGCAATATCAGCCAGAGATTGTGTTCCACATGGCAGCCCAACCCCTCGTACGGTATTCTTACCAGAACCCCGTTGAAACCTACGCCACAAATGTCATGGGGACGGTCAACGTACTGGAGGCAGCCCGCCATACGGAGAGCGTGCGATCGGTTGTCGTCATCACAACGGACAAGTGCTACGAAAACCGGGAATGGGCCTGGGGCTACCGGGAAAATGAGCCGATGGGTGGTAAAGATCCCTATTCCAGTAGTAAAGGCTGTGCTGAGCTAGTTGTGTCTGCCTATCGGGATTCCTACTTCTCTGCCAAAGATTTCGATCGCCATCGGGTGGCCCTTGCCAGTGCCAGAGCGGGTAACGTCATCGGTGGAGGCGATTGGGCCCTCGATCGGCTGATTCCTGACATTATGCGAGCGATTCAAGAAAATCGTCCGGTACTAATCCGCAGCCCTCGCGCCATTCGTCCCTGGCAGCACGTTTTGGAACCCTTAAGCGGCTATCTCTGCTTGGCTGAGCATCTCTGGCATCATGGGCCTGAATATGCTGAGGGTTGGAACTTTGGCCCCAGTGATGAGGATGCCAAGCCTGTAGCATGGATTGTCGATCGCCTGACTAAGCTTTGGGGAGAAGGGGCTTCCTGGGAAGTAGATCTTGGCTCTCATCCCCATGAGGCAACCTATCTAAAGCTGGACTGCTCTAAGGCAAAGGCGAAATTAGGCTGGACACCCCGCACCTCTTTAGCAACGGCCCTCGATTGGATTGTCGAGTTTTATCAGGCTTATCAAGCCCATCAAAACATGCGCGAGGTGACAGAATCTCAGATTCTTCGTTTCCAGGCGATCGAGTCTCCTGTAGACCTGTCGCCCCAACTTGCTGAAATGATTTCTCCCTCCCTGACCCCCGTTCAGTAATTTTCAGTTCAGTAATTCCAGTTCAGCCATTTCAGTTCAGTAATTTCAGCTCATTTGCCCTATTGCCAAAGAAAACCATGCAATTCACTGAAACAAAGCTCAAAGGTGCCTTCATTATTGACCTGGAAATTAAAGCAGACGATCGCGGCTTCTTTGCGCGCACCTTCTGTGCAAAAGAGTTTGAACAGTATGGGCTAAAGCCGGTTGTGGCTCAGTGCAATCTTTCGTTTAACCATAAGGCAGGCACCCTCCGAGGAATGCATTTTCAAACTCCCCCCGCCTGTGAAACCAAGTTGGTTCGCTGCACCAGAGGAGCCGTTTACGATGTCATTATTGATTTGCGCCCCGATTCACCCACCTACTTACAGCACATCGGGGTTGAACTGAGTGCAGATAACCGGCGAGCCTTGTACGTTCCAGAACTGTTTGCCCACGGCTACCAGACTTTAACCGATGATGCCGAAGTGGTTTACCAAGTCACGGAATTTTATACTCCGGGCTGTGAGGGCGGTATCCGCTACAGCGATCCAGCGGTTGGCATTGAGTGGCCCCTGCCTGTATCCGTCATTTCTGACAAAGATGCATCCTGGAAACTACTGGAAGCGGTTCCTGTCTAGTTCGTTTCTAGCAGCCGACATGGCAAAAAATTCATTCCGGCAGTTCATACCCGCAGGATCAGAACGAGTTTTCCATAGGAGTTGAGTTTTTCATGATTATTGTTGATACCGCACTCAAAGCCCGCGCCGAGGCGGGAAATCCGGTGAAAGTTGGGATGATTGGTTCTGGCTTCATGGGTTGGGGAATTGCCAATCAAATTATTCATTCTGTTCCTGGAATGGAATTGGTGGCGGTATCGAGCCGCAACCTCAGCAATGCAAAGCGGGCCTACGATGAAGCGGGCGTGGAAGACGTGAAGACCGTTCACACGGTTGCAGATCTGGAAGATGCGATCGCCCAAGGGCAATACGCCATTACCGATGATGCGATGTTGCTGTGTCAGGCGGAAGGGATTGATGCGCTGATTGAAGTCACCGGAACGATCGAGTTTGCAGCCCATGTGGTACTGGAAGCCATTAACCACCGGAAGCACATTGTGCTGATGAATGCGGAGCTAGACGGTACGATCGGCCCCATCCTCAAGGTGTATGCCGATCGGGCTGGGGTAATTTTCTCTGGGTGTGATGGTGATCAGCCTGGTGTGGAAATGAACCTGTACCGCTATGTCAAGAGCATTGGCTTTACGCCGTTGCTGTGCGGCAACATTAAGGGACTACAAGACCCCTATCGCAACCCAACGACCCAGGAAGGCTTCGCCCAACGATGGGGGCAAAAAGCCCACATGGTGACAAGCTTTGCAGATGGCAGCAAGATTTCGTTTGAGCAGGCGATCGTTGCGAATGCCACTGGAATGAAGGTTGCTAAACGGGGAATGCTGGGCTATGACGTGTCTGGTCATATCGATGAAATGACCAAGCTGTACGATGTGGATCAGCTTAAAGAGCTAGGCGGCATTGTAGATTATGTGGTTGGGGCGAAACCGGGGCCAGGCGTATTTGTTTATGCAACTCAGGATGACCCGAAGCATCAGCATTATTTGAACTACTACAAAATGGGTGAAGGCCCGCTCTATAGCTTCTATACGCCCTATCATCTTTGCCATTTTGAAGTGCCTTTGTCTGTTGCGCGTGTGGTCTTGTTCAATGATCCAGTCCTAGCACCGTCGGCGGGGCCAATGGTTGATGTCATTGCGACTGCGAAGATTGACCTGAAGGCAGGGGAAACCCTGGATGGCATTGGCTACTACATGACCTATGGACAGTGTGAAAACTCTGATGTCGTTCTGGCCCAACGCCTGCTGCCCATGGGCATTGCGGAAGGTTGCCGCTTGAAGCGGGATATTCCCAAAGATCAGGTCTTGACCTACGATGATGTGGAACTGCCGGAAGGACGACTCTGCGATCGGCTGCGGGCAGAACAAAACGCCTATTTTGCAGGCAAATCCGTGGCAATGTCCGTTGCCTAACAGCCTCATTTGACAAAGCTCATACAATAATCCTGGTAGGAGTCGCCGAATGAGATGGCTCTTACCAGGTTTTGCTTTCTCTTCCCTCCCCCTATGCAGCACTCAATTCACATCAAAGTGATTAATGGCAACACCTTCGATGCCATGACCCAAGGAATTAATGAATCGGCCCAGGCAGCCCGCTTCCCCCATACAACGATCGTCACAACCCAGCCCAAAGCCGGCCCAGAGTCAATCGAAAGCTACTATGACGAATATTTGGCGATTCCCGGCATTTTAGAAGAAATTATCTTATCAGGAGATGAATTTGATGCCTTTGTGATTGCCTGTTGGGGCGATCCGGGTATTGAAGCAGCCAGGGAATTAACCTTGAAGCCAGTGATCGGCATTGCTGAGGCTAGTATGTACGTTGCCAATATGGTCGCAGCCCGGTGGGGAGTGGTGACGACGCAACATCGCACCCTGGATATGATCGAAAAAACGATTCACAAGGCCGGATTTGCCCATCGCTGCGTTTCAATCCGCACCTCAGGCATTCCGGTAGTGGAAACGGAAACAGCTCGTGCTGCCACTGTAGATGCGTTAGAGGCGATCGGGCGATCGGCGATATTAGAAGATAAGGCAGAGGCTCTGTGTTTGGGCTGTGCAGGCATGAGCGGGTTAGATGTTGAATTAGAGCAACGCTTGGGCATTCCGGTGATTGATGCGGTGGCGGCGGCGGTCAAAATGGCAGAATCTTTAGTCAGCTTGCGGAAGCAAACCAGCAAGGCATTAACCTATAAGTTCCCTGATGCCAAACGAATTAAAGGGTTTCCAGAACATATGCAACCAGCAGGCAGTGGTTCAAAACCCTTTGATCCTCCCTAACCCTCCTTAAAAAGGAGGGAACTGAACCGCTCAAAGTCCCCTTTTTCAAGGGGGATTTAGGGGGATCATCACAGGTCAGCGAAATAACCGTAAGGTTTCAAAACACGCCCACAGCACCTTCAAAGCTCTCCTAGGTTGAGCCGATCGCTCCGAGGGTAATTAGCGATGTTTTCTGGGCGGAGGTCAATCCCATCGAACCGTTTCATCAGCACTGGCACTGGCAAGGGTGTTGCCATCCGGACTAAACGCAACCGATCGCACCCAGTTCCTGTGCCCCTGAAGCGTATGCAAACACTGACCTGTCCTTAAATCCCAAATTCTTGCCGTCTGATCATCACTGCCACTGGCAATCCTCTGACCATTGGGGCTAAAGGCAACCGACCAAACTTGGTTTTGATGTCCCTGCAAAACCTGTACACAATGACGGGTTTCCAGATCCCAAATTCTCACCGTTTGATCTTCACTGCCACTGGCAATCGTTTTGCCATCCGGACTTAAGTACCGAGGAGCTTTCTACGTCTCCCACGGCCCCTGCTAACAAAAAAACGAGGAAGATAATTATGGGTTGGTTTGCATTGGTTATTGCGATTTTTTTGGAAATTGCCGGAACGATCGCAGCAAAACAGTCGAACGGTTTTACGAATTTATTCGCTTCTGTGTTGATGATTTGTTTTTATGCCTTATCGTTCACAGGGTTAACTATCGCAATGAAAACAATTGAGATGAGTATTGCCTATCCTGTGTGGACGGGGATTTCCATTCTCATTGTTTCGGTTGTAGGAATCACTTTGCTACACGAATCAGTTAACTCAGTCAAAGGTTTATCCCTTTTCTTTCTAACGATGGGAATTGTGGGGCTAACTGCAAGTGGACAACCTCACGGCTAGAAATCAGAAAATGAAAAATCGTGCGTCGTTGCCATTAATAGAAACATGCCACCCCAGCCATTTGGAGCTATTGTTACAATGAAACCCCGACAAATCGAGAAAGAACGGCCTCCCCCCGCCCATGAAGCGATCGTTTCTACTATTTTTTCTAGGACTCACCCTCCTACTTTCTAGCTGCAACCTGCCGCAGGTCAAAGCGGAAGACCGACTGTTTTTAGATGTTTCCCTGGACTTTTTAGGGGAATATCGGCTACCCAAAATGGACTTTGAGGGAACTCGCATGGGCGGGCTATCCGGCATTACTTACGATCGCCAGCTTGATCGGTTCTATGCCATTTCAGACGATCGCAGTGAACACGGCCCAGCCCGATTCTATACGCTCAAACTGGCATTAAACCCCGATCGGTTTACAGAGCTAGAAGCGGTAGAGTCTGAGCAAGATCAAACCTCGGAGCAGGCTCCTGTAAGCGGCATTCAATCGGTTGAGGTTGAAAAAGTAACACCTTTGCTGGGGGAAAATGGCAGCCCTTTTGAGCGGGGAACGGTTGACTTAGAAGGAATTGCCCTTTCGCCCCGTCGATCGCTGTTTATTTCCAGTGAAGGGGTGAGCCGTCGGGGGATTCCACCCTTTATTGATGAATTTAATTTGGAGACTGGAGCATGGCTGGGACGGTTGCCCATTGCCGATCGCTACTTACCCGCCACAGCAGAAAGCGGACAGATCCTTGGAGTGCAGGATAATCTTGGCTTTGAAGCTTTGACCCTCAGTGCGAATGGCTATGGTGCGGGGCTAGTTGAACCGTTTCGGGTATTCGCTGCCACCGAGTCTTCTTTGCATCAAGATTTGCCGAATTTAGATACACCAAACTCAGATTCACCCACTCCATCACCGGAAGAGATTGCCGTTCAAAGCCCTGTGCGCTTCCTGCACTATTTGGTGGGTGAGACACAGCCCACACTCCTATCAGAACATCTCTACGGGGTTGAACCACCCCCAGAACGAGCCACCATGAATGGCTTGGCAGAACTGGTTATGGTAGACCAAGGTGGACATTTCCTGAGCTTAGAACGTTCTTTTGGGCTGCTCGCTGGGTTCAATGCTCAAATTTTTCAACTTGCAACCGGGGGAGCCACCGACACTTCAGGAATCCCCGCACTGAACGGCGATCCATCTGGCATCACGGCGATTTACAAACGGCTAGAGTTTAATCTGGCAGAATTAGGTCTTCCCTTAGACAATCTGGAAGGAATGGCGATCGGCCCTCGGCTGCCGGATGGAACTCAAAGCCTTGTTTTGGTCAGTGACGACAATTTCAATATGCTGCAATCCACTCAATTTCTGCTGTTTCGGCTGAAGGTTGGGTAGTAGGCAACGGATGAATCGGCTCTAGCCACGACTGGGTTTGATCCTCCCTAGCCCTCCTTCAAAAGGAGGGAACCGGATTGGAAGTCCCCTTTTTTAAGAGGGATTTAGAGGGATCGTCCCAGGTGAGCCAAGCAAAGATCAGGTTTTAATGCCTTAGAACAGGGTTAAGAACCAAACTTCTGCTTTGCCTGTTCATAAACTTCCACCGTAATTTGAGCAGATCCCATCTCTTGGGCATATTTTTCAATCTTTTTGCGGGCAGCCGGACGAACAAAAAACGGAATTTCTTTCAGTCGGGCTTCAGCTTCGGCAGTCCATTCAGGTGGGTTACTCATGGGTTCCTATATTTTTTAAAAGCGAATGCATCGAATAGAAAGTATAGCGAGTCAAGGCTAATGGGCAACCTTAACAACATCAACGATCGCTTGATAAAGATTGGGCGGATATTCAGCCAAACGATTGCAGAGATACAGATGCCACTCTCGTCCATAGGGTAAGTAAACACGAGTTCGATATCCATCCTCGCTCATTGTCTTTAAACGCTCTGGTGTGACTCCTTTTAACATCTCAAATTCAATTTTTTCCTTGTCCAGTTTATGTTCCTGAATGAAGTTATGAGCATCCTTCAGGAGTGATAAATCGTGGGTAGCAATCGAGCATAAATGCCCCCTTCTGAGCAGGATTTGCATCAACTGATGGTATGCCAAATCAAGGTCTGCCCCCCTGCTTCTGGCTAGCGTTTGGGTTGCTTCATAGGCTCCTTTAACAAGGCGAATTTTGCCCGGACGCTCTAAAACGCGCTCAAGATCGTCTGGTGTCCGATACAAATACGCTTGCAGCGTCATCCCGATGTTATCAAAGCGTTCACAGAGCCGCTGATGGATATGCAAAATCAGATCAGTTCGATCGGTTCCTTCCATACTGATCATGACTTCAAGATCATTCTGGCGTGCTGCTTCAGCTAGAGTGCAGGCGTTATCGTAACCCAATTCCGCATCAATGACCATGCCAATGTGAGATAAATCCAAAGAGACAGAAGCATCCAGCTTGTGAGTGGCGATCGCTTGAACCACATTGAGAAATTCTTGTGTTGCCTGCTCTGCCATTACCGCATCACGAGTACTTTCCCCCATAAAGTCAATCGTAACTGCAAAGCCTTGCTGGTTGAGGGATTTTGCAGTGTCTACGCATTGCACCAGCGTTTCACCCCCAATGAAGCGTGTCGCTGCCTGCAATAGGGTTTGATACATCGGTGGATGCTGAAGAACGTAGGATTTGATTCCTTCATCCAGCGCAATATGTCTTAATGCTTCGGAGGCTGCGAATTCAAGGCTCATCGTTGCTACTTTAACTCTCTCTACAGTCTAAATTGAGTCAACGATTTTTCAAGGCAAATTGCTGCAAACGGAAATTGGCTGCAAAAAGTTATCCTGGAAGAATGAAAACTGCACAAAATCGATCGCCCTTTCCCCTACAAGGAGTACAGAAATCCCTTTCCCTTTTTCAATATTGTGGTCGAGCCATTCAGTTAGTTTGGACGACCGATCGCCTCCTCACGATTGGTTTAGCCCTTCTAACCCTAATTGCCGGATTGCTCCCTGCATTGGTGGCTTATCTAGGTAAGTTGATTATTGATGCGGTGGTGCTGGCAGCTGAAACGAACACCCTGCGCGGTCAGTGGGTCGCTTTACAGTATCTCGGCATTGAAGCGATCGTGGTTGCCGTTTTGTCTGGCAGTCAGCAGGGTATTGCTTTGTGTCAATCGCTGTTGCGGGTGCTGCTGGGGCAAAAGGTGAATGAACTGATCCTGGAAAAGTCCCTGACGCTGGATCTGGCTCACTTTGAAGACTCAGAATTTTATGACAAAATGACTCGTGCCCGCAGAGAAGCCTCGACTCGTCCCTTAAGTTTAGTCGGACGAACCTTCGGGCTGGTCAAAGATACTTTATCCCTGGTGACGTATGGAAGTCTGCTGCTACAGTTCTCCCTCTGGGCAGTTTTGTTGCTCATGCTGGCAGCGATTCCTGCCTTCATTGCCGAGACGCGCTTTGCCCAGGTAGCCTTTCGCCTGTTTCGCAGACGTGCCCCCGAAACGAGAGAACAGCATTATTTAGAAACGCTGCTGGCTCGCGAAGACTTTGCAATGGAAGTAAAGCTTTACCAACTGGGCGAGATGCTACTCGATCGCTACCGCACTATCTTCAATCGTATCTACAGCGAAGATCGAGATCTCACCGTCAGGCGGAGCCTCTGGAGCTATCTGCTCAGCTTATTGAGTACAGCGACCTTTTATGCCACCTATGTTTGGATTGTCATGGAGGCGATCGGTGGACGAATCTCCCTGGGAGATTTAACGATGTACTTAGTTGTCTTTCGGCAAGGACAATCAACATTCTCAGGGCTACTCACTTCTGTTGGTGGAATGTATGAAGATAGCTTGTACTTATCCAATCTCTACGAATTCCTGGAGGAAGAAGTTCCGGAATCTTCTGGCTATGCCACCTATGGTCATTTACCCGATGATGGGATTCGGTTTGAGAATGTAAGCTTCACCTATCCTGGCAGCACAACTCCTGCCCTGAAAAATGTTTCCTTTCACCTGCGTCCGGGTGAAAAGCTGGCGATCGTGGGCAAAAATGGTTCTGGTAAAACCACGCTGATCAAACTCCTGACTCGGCTCTATTCCCCGGATGCTGGGCGGATTTTGCTAGATGGGCGCGACCTGCAAGAGTGGGATCTTGAAGTATTGCAGCGTCGGATTGGCGTGATTTTTCAAAATTTTGTCCGTTACCAATTTACGGTGGGCGAAAATGTGGGTGCAGGAGATGTGGAATTTTTTGATGAGGAACCGCGCTGGTGGTTGGCCACTGAAAAGGGAACGGCGCGATCGTTTGTGGAGGAAATGCCAGAAGGGTTCCAGACACGCTTAGGACGATGGTTCAAGGGCGGACGAGAACTCTCTGGCGGGCAATGGCAGAAAATTGCCCTATCTCGTGCTTTTATGCGATCGAGAGCCGACATTTTGGTGCTGGATGAGCCAACTTCTGCGGTCGATGCCGAAGCTGAAGTGGAGATTTTCAACCAACTTCGGGCTGTCACCCAACACCAAATGGCGATCCTGATTTCCCACCGTTTTTCTACGGTTCGCATGGCGGATCAAATCATGGTGCTGGTCAATGGTGAAGTCTTGGAACAGGGAACCCATGAGGAACTGATGCAAGCAGGCGAACAGTATGCTCGATTGTTTACCCTTCAGGCGGCAGGATATCGGTAAGGGTTGATTGAATATCATTATCCCCGATCGCCCCGACCCACCGTAGGGGCGCACCGCTGTGCGTCCTTTAACCGTTGCGTATTCCACACGCGATCGATCGGATTGTCCGCCATTTCTGGGAACCCTGACTGATGTAGCAATTCAATTGATTTTGTGAAATACGATCCTGCCAAACACCATCGGCAATCCATTCGGCTCAAAGGTTATGACTATACTTCATCCGGTGCCTATTTCATTACCCTTTGCACCCATCAACGACAGTGCCTATTCGGTGAAATTGTGGCAGGCGAAATGCAATTGAATCTTTACGGAGCGATCGTGGCAGAAGAATGGCAGCGCACCCCAGAAATCCGTCCTAATTTTGCGATCGATGATTGGATTGTCATGCCGAATCATTTTCATGGAATTGTGATTATCGATCATTCTGATCGATTTGATCAGAATGATCGATCGCTACCTGCCGAAAGGACGCACAGCAGTGCGCCCCTACCGAATTCGTTACATCGCAGACCGCAATCTTTGTCGTCTTTCGTGGCGGGTTTTAAATCCATTACAACCAAACGCATCAATACCATCCGCAATGCTGCCGGAACACCAGTCTGGCAACGCAACTATTACGAACGTATCATCCGCGATCGAGATTCCGCCGCAAAAATTCGTCAATACATTCAAAAGAATCCTTCCGTTTGGGCACAAGATCAATTACACCCCAACAACCCGTAGGGGCGCACAGCAGTGCGCCCTTTTACCGTTACGTTCCCAGCGTACCGTTACGTTTCCAGGCGATCGATTCCAGGCGATCGATTTTCACCATTACCGTTGCCTGGGTTCACAGCAGACCGGATGCACAACAGTGCACCCCTGCCGTTGCGTATTCCCCAGGCGATCGCTCTCTACGGCAAATCCGTACTACCCATCAAATACCGATCGCACTCTCTGGCGACTTCCCGTCCTTCGTTAAATGCCCAGACGACTAAGCTCTGGCCCCGCCGGCAATCACCAGCGGCAAAGACACCGGGAATGCTGGTGGTGTATTTACCGTAGTCTGCCTTAACGTTACTGCGGGCATCGCGATCGAGTCCGAGGGCATCCAGCAGGGGTTGTTCGGGCCCCAGGAAACCCATTGCCAGGAGGACAAGTTGGGCGGGTAAAACTTTCTCCGTACCGGGGACAGGGTTAGGAATAAATTGTCCCTTTTCATTTCGCTCCCAGAGAACTTGCACGGTATGAACCGCTTTCACCTGACCGTACTCATCCCCTTCAAATTTCGTTGCAGTCGTCGTGTAAACTCTGGGATCATCTCCGAACATGGCAGCGGCTTCTTCCTGTCCGTAATCCATGCGGTAAACCTTGGGCCATTCGGGCCAGGGGTTGTTTGCGGCTCGTTCCGCAGGCGGTTGGGGCATAATCTCCAGTTGCGTCACGCTCTTACAACCATGACGGATGGAAGTTCCCACACAGTCGGTTCCCGTGTCACCCCCACCAATGATGATCACATCCTTGCTAGCAGCAGAAATATAGTTTTGATTAGGCTGTCCATCCAAAACGGCTTGCGTATTGGCAGTGAGAAACTCCATGGCAAAATGAATTCCACCCAAATTCCGCCCTTCGATCGGTAAATCACGGGGTCGAGTCGCACCCGTACAGAGCACCGTCGCATCAAATTCCTTCAGCAAATTCTCTGCCGGGAAATCCTTGCCCACTTCTGTATTGCAGACAAACTTCACCCCCTCCGCCTCCAGGATGTTCAGTCGCCGCATCACGACTTGCTGCTTGTCCAACTTCATATTGGGAATGCCGTACATCAGCAGCCCACCCGGACGATCGGCTCGTTCAAACACCGTCACGGTATGTCCTGCCGTATTCAACTGAGCAGCCGCACACAGACCAGCGGGCCCAGAACCAATAATCGCCACTTTTTTACCTGTGCGTTTGGTGGGGGGATGCGCCGTAATCCAGCCTTCATCCCAGCCTTTTTCCGCAATCGAATACTCAATGTTCTTAATCGTCACAGGCGGATTCGTAATCCCCAACACGCAAGAGCCTTCGCAGGGAGCCGGACAGACGCGCCCCGTAAACTCTGGGAAATTATTCGTCTTGTGCAGGCGATCGAGTGCCTCTCTCCAGAGTCCGCGATAGATCAGATCATTCCATTCTGGAATCAGGTTATTAATCGGACATCCACTGGCCATGCCGCTAATCACAGTTCCGGTATGGCAGAAGGGAATGCCGCAATCCATACAGCGGGCCCCTTGCGTTCGCAGATTTTCCTCTGGCATGGGCAAATGGAATTCATCCCAGTTGCGAATCCGATCGGCAGGGGCTACTTCAGAGGGTAATTCGCGGAGAAATTCGATGAAGCCGGTTGGTTTTCCCATAGTGGTGTCTCTTAAAAAGGTGATTCGGTTGATATTGAATTCATCTAGAAGGTATTCATTGCGCTGCTCAATCTAGATCTAAAAACTGTTGAATCGTAAGAATTGGAATTTCCCGGAATGGATGTAGTACCAACAGATCAGCATCTCCACTGACAATGCAAGTTGCTTGACCGTTCACCGCCAACTCTAGATACTTGTTATCTTTTGGGTCACGGCATATTTCGATCGGTTCTCCTGCCTCTACAAATTCCACAGTTTTGACAAAGCTAGCCAAAAATAACTGCCGCTCCAGGGGAGTCACATATTTATCAAACTTAGATCGAGATAAAACTTCCTCCAATTCCATCAGAACAGCCATTGACATTAGAACCGTACCGATCGTTTGAGCCTGATCCAGAGCCTGACGAGCCTTTCCTGTTTTGTTGAGCAGCGCACTCACAATCAGATTGGTATCCAAAACAAACGATCGCTTATGGCTCACTCAAGATAGACTCCAAGATTTCAGGCGTTAAACCTCTGGCTTCTGCTCTGTCACTGATCCCATCCATTATTTTCCTGAGAAAAGCAACATCGCTATCCATTGGTTTTTGCAGCAGCAGACTGACGATCGCCTGAATCTGTTTTCGTGCTTCAGGGGAGGCAGAACGGTATGCCTCCGCTACTTCCGTACTAACTTCGATCGTGATCTCTGACATATCGGCATTCCGCTCTAAACAGCCAAATGTCATTCCAGTATGACAAATCTAACCTCCCCCAATCCGCGCCACATCACGGGCATTTTGCTCAAAGGCAGCCGCCAACGCATCATCGCCGCTGAGTCCTGCCGCCAGGGCATCCTGGATCGCCTGGAGAACTCGCTTGTAGTCTCTCGGCATCACCTTGACGAACTTGGGCAGCATGTCGTCCCACTGGGTCAGCACTTGAGTTGCTTTCTGGCTCTGGGTATAGTCCGCGTGACGTTGAATCATTTGGTGCAGATCCCGAATTTCCTCTGGGTCTTCCAGGGATTCTAGCCCCACCATTTGTTGGTTACAGCGAGTGGCAAAATCGCCCACTTCATCCAGGATGTAGGCAACCCCGCCGCTCATGCCTGCCGCAAAGTTGCGTCCAGTGGTTCCCAAAATCACGACCTTACCGCCGGTCATGTATTCGCAGCCATGATCGCCCACTGCTTCTACGACTGCCCGCACTCCAGAGTTCCGGACACAGAACCGTTCTCCCGCCATGCCGCGAATGTATGCCTCGCCGCCCGTCGCTCCGTAGAAGGCAACATTTCCAGTGATGATGTTTTCTTCCGGCACAAAGGTCGATCCGGCAGGGGGATAAAGAATAATCTTGCCGCCGCTCAAGCCCTTGCCGAGATAGTCATTGGCATCCCCTTCTAGCTCCAGGGTTACGCCTTTGGGGACGAACGCGCCAAAGCTCTGTCCGGCACTGCCCTGGAAGTGGAGATGGATCGTGTCTTCCGGCAATCCTTCCCAGTGACGTTTGGTGATTTCGTTGCCGAGGATGGTGCCGACGACGCGGTTGATGTTCTTGATCGGTAGGGTCGCCTTAACGGGTTCTCCTCGATCGATCGCCCCTTGGCACAGATCCAGCAGTACCGTCATATCCAGGGATTTGTCGATGCCATGATCCTGAGGAATCTGGCAATAGCGACCCACCTCTGGAGCCACTTCCGGCTGATAAAGAATCTTGGAGAAGTCCAGCCCTTTCGCCTTCCAGTGGTCAACCGCTTTTTTCGGTTCCAGAATGTCCGTCCGTCCGACCATTTCATTCAGGCTGCGGAAGCCCAGTTGCGCCATCAATTCCCGGACTTCCTGGGCAATGAAGGTCATGAAGTTGACCGTGTGTTGCGGATCGCCAGTAAATTTCTCGCGCAGACGGGGATCTTGGGTCGCCACGCCGACAGGGCAGGTGTTGAGGTGACAAACCCGCATCATGATGCAGCCCAACGTCACCAGGGGAGCCGTGGCAAAGCCAAACTCTTCTGCCCCCAGCAGAGCCGCAACCACCACATCCCGCCCGGTTTTCATCTGTCCGTCGGTTTCCACCACAATCCGCGATCGCAGGTTGTTCAGCACCAGGGTTTGGTGGGTTTCTGCTACACCTAGCTCCCAGGGCAATCCGGCGTGTTTAATTGAGGTGCGAGGTGAAGCTCCAGTGCCACCGTCGTAGCCAGAAATCAGCACCACATCCGCATGGGCTTTAGAAACGCCTGCCGCGATCGTCCCAACTCCCACCTCCGAAACCAGCTTGACGCTGATCCGGGCTTCCCGGTTGGCGTTCTTCAGGTCGTGAATCAGTTCCGCCAAATCTTCGATCGAGTAAATGTCGTGGTGGGGCGGGGGTGAAATTAAACCGACCCCAGGGGTCGAGTGACGCACCTTGGCAATCCAGGGGTAGACCTTGGCTCCAGGGAGTTGTCCGCCTTCTCCCGGTTTTGCCCCCTGCGCCATTTTGATCTGGATTTCTCTCGCCTGAGACAGATACAGACTGGTGACTCCAAACCGTCCTGATGCCACCTGCTTAATCGCACTGTTTTTGGAATCGCCGCGATCGTTTGTCCAGGTGTATCGTTCGGGGTCTTCGCCACCTTCCCCGGTGTTGGACTTGCCGCCAATTCGGTTCATGGCAATGGCAAGGGCTTCGTGTGCCTCTTTAGAAATTGAACCGTAGCTCATGGCTCCCGTTTTGAAGCGGGACATGATCGCCTCAATCGGTTCCACTTCATCGATCGAAATCGGTTCACGAGACTTGAACTCCAGCAATCCCCGCAGCGTGAAAAACTTTTGGTTTTGTTCATTCACCAGGGCAGCATATTGCTTGTACTGTTCATAATCGCCTTCCCGTACCGCTTTTTGCAGCGCGTGAATCGTCTGAGGGCTAAACAAATGGGCTTCTCCCTCCTTCCGCCACTGATACTCACCGCCCACATCCAGGGTGTGTCCATTGGTTTGGCGATCGGGGAAGGCATGGCGATGGCGCAATACTGCTTCTTTCGTAATCACCTCTAGATCGGCTCCTTCAATCCGGGAAGCTGTCCAGGTGAAGTATTTCTCGATCACAGAATGGTTTAGCCCGATCGCCTCAAAAATCTGCGCTCCGCGATAGCTTTGAATCGTCGAGATGCCAATCTTGGAGGCAACCTTAATCACGCCCTTCGTTGCTGCCTTGATGTAGTTCTGACAAGCTTTGGCATAATCCACATTCACCAGCATCCCTTCCTGAATCATTTCGTTGATCGTTTCAAACGCCAGGTAAGGATTAATCGCACCGCAGCCATAGCCGATTAGGGTGGCAAAGTGATGCACTTCACGGGGTTCACCGGATTCTAAAACTAATCCGACTCTGGTTCGCGTTCCTTCCCGAATCAGATGATGATGCAATCCTGATACTGCCAGCAATGCTGGGATCGGAGCGAGTTGTTCATTCATCTCCCGATCGCTCAGGATGATAATGCTGGCTCCCTCCGCAATGGCGCGATCGGCTTCTGCAAAAATGGTTTCCAGCGCGGCTTCCAGTCCTGCTGTACCGGACTTCGGATCAAACAGAATCGGCACTGTAATGGATTTGAATCCATTAGACAACTGCTTCAGTTTTGCCAACTCCTCATTGCTGAGAATCGGCGTTTTCAGCTTGATGAGATGGCAGCTTTCTGGCTCCGGCTTCAGCAAATTTCGCTCTGCGCCGATCGTGGTTTGCGCCGAAGTAATGATCTCTTCCCGAATCGAATCGATCGGCGGGTTTGTCACCTGGGCGAAGAGTTGCTGGAAATAGTCGTACAACAGCTTGGGGCGATCGGACAGCACCGATAAGGGCGTATCCGCTCCCATTGCACCGACTGCCTCGACTCCATCTTTTGCCATTGGGGTAAGTAGGAGACGTAAGTCCTCGAAGGTGTAGCCGAAGGCGGTTTGGCGTTGAATGAGGGAGTGGGGAGTGGGAAGTGGGGAGTAGGGAGTGGAGGGGAGTTCAAGATCTTTTAAATCAATCAGATATTGGTTCAGCCAGTCGCGGTAGGGATGTGCTGAAATGATTCCGTTTTTAATCTCTTCGTCGGCAACAATCCGTCCTTCTTCCATGTTGACCAAGAACATCCGACCAGGCTGTAAGCGTCCCTTGTGGGCAACTCGTTCCGGTTCCACCGGTAAAACTCCCGCTTCCGATGCCATAATCACCAGATCATCTTTGGTGACGTAGTAGCGGGAAGGACGCAGCCCGTTACGATCGAGGACGGCTCCCATCATGGTGCCATCGGTGAAGGCGATCGAAGCGGGGCCATCCCAGGGTTCCATCAGGCAGGAATGGTATTCGTAAAACGCCTTCTTCTCATCGCTCATGGATTCGTGGGCTGTCCAGGGTTCCGGGATCATCATCATTACCGCATGGGGCAAAGAGCGACCCGACAGCGTCAGCAGTTCCAGGGCATTGTCGAAAATCAGCGAGTCACTGCCATCAATGTTGATGACAGGCTTAATTTTGTGAATGTCTTCGCCAAACAGATCAGATTCAAACAACGACTGGCGAGCGTGCATCCAGTTAATATTGCCCCGCAGCGTATTAATTTCCCCGTTGTGGGCAATGTAGCGGTAGGGGTGCGATCGCTCCCAACTGGGGAAAGTGTTCGTACTGAAACGAGAATGCACCAACGCCAACGCACTTTCCATGTCGGGATCATGCAATTCCGGGTAATATTGCCCCACCTGCACGGGCATCAACATCCCCTTATACACGATCGTCCGCGACGACAAGCTCGACGGATACCAGTAGGAATCTACCCCAGCCGCCCGAATTGCATTGTGGGACAGTTTGCGAATCACGAACAGCTTGCGCTCAAAGGCGAGATCATCAGCGAAATGAGGCGATCGTTGGATGAACACCTGCTGCATGAAGGGTTCACTGGCTTTTGCGGTATTCCCTAAAGAAGAGTGATCTGTGGGCACATCTCGCCAACCTAAAACCTGAAGCCCTTCTGCGGCAACCACTTCCTCAAAAATTTGCCGACTGGCTGCCCGCGCTTTTGAATCCGGCGAGGTATAGATC
>PVWD01000008.1 GCA_003003615.1 filamentous cyanobacterium CCP2
CGCCAATATGACCCAACCCGCGATCGACGTTCGTGATGTTTGTTTTCAATGGTCAGAAGGGGCTCCCGTCCTGCAATCTTGCTCTCTAAAAGTTCCGAAGGGTGAGTTTTGGATGCTGCTGGGCACAAACGGCAGTGGCAAATCGACGCTATTGCGAACCTTGACGGGCTTGCTCCAACCCCAATCTGGGCAGATTGATGTGATTCCGCCGATCGGGTTTGTTTTCCAGAATCCAGACCATCAGCTTGTGATGCCCACCGTCGGGGCAGATGTTGCCTTTGGTTTAGTGGAAGAAAAATTATCCTATCCGCAAATTCGGGAGCGGGTCGCAGATGCCCTGGCCGCTGTCAATTTGCTTCACCTACAGCGTCGTCCCATTTATGCCCTTAGCGGTGGACAAAAACAGCGCATTGCCATTGCTGGGGCGATCGCAAGGCATTGTGAAGTCTTATTGCTGGATGAACCAACGGCTTTACTTGATCCCGACAGCCAAATTGATTTGGTTGAGCAAGTGCAACGGTTGATTAAACGACGCGGACTGACCGCCCTTTGGGTGACGCATCGCCTAGAAGAATTAGACTATTGCGATGGCGCATTTTTGCTAGAGCAAGGTCAGGTGGTAGATCAAGGAGAACCAGGACGCTTAAAACAACGGCTCATGCAGCGATTAGAAAGTGATTAGAGAATAAAGAGAATCGTTTACAGAATGCAACAATTCGCGGCATCATATAAGTAGATGAAATATATCCACCGCAATGTTGCCTTGAATGTGTGAACTATGGCCTCCTCTGACCCGCAAGCAATTCTTCTCGTTGATGGCTACAACGTCATTGGGGCTTGGCCGAGTCTGCTGCAAATTCGTGATCATCACGGTCTAGAAGAAGCACGGCGCGAGTTAGTCACCTCACTCATTGACTATAGTGCCTACCAAAACTTTGACACACACATTGTTTTTGACTCCCAGTATCAGGACACTCCTGGTACTCGCGAGGTCATTACCGGCAATCTAATGGTTTGCTACACCGACTATCGGCAGACCGCAGACACCTACATTGAAAAGACTTGCGCCCAGTACCGCAAAGATATTCGCAAATTTGTGCAACGTCTGATTGTGGCCACCTCCGATCGCGCTCAGCAGTTAACCGTTGTGGGATATGGAGCGGAATGGATGTCAGCCCATAAGCTGCGAGCAGAGGTGGATTTAGCTGGGTTAAGAGTTCGCCGCAAACAGCAATCCCAACGCAAACGGCAACCCTCTGGAAGATTTCTTGCCAATAGCCTTGATCCGGTGGCACGGCAACAGCTCGCCAAGCTGCGGATGGGTAGGCACGAAAAAAGTTAAAGTTTTTTGGGGATAAGACTTGCCAAAGTGTACCTCTTATCGCTACTATTGTTAATCGTGATCCTCAGTAGCTCAGTGGTAGAGCGGTCGGCTGTTAACCGATTGGTCGCTGGTTCGAATCCAGCCTGGGGAGTTTAAAAATCAGCAGTAGCAGGCTGTACAACGCAAGTTTGAGGCAGCGTGGCATTGTTTAGGTCAGTTGTCGTAGACTGCATTCTATGACTCATTCTCAAACTAGTTCCTCCTCCCCAAAGCCTGCGGTGCTGCCAGACTCCTCGTTTCCCTGGCGAGCGTTATGGTCACTTGATCCAACGGTCACTTTCCTGAATCATGGATCGTTTGGGGCCTGCCCGATCGCCGTTTTGGAACAACAACGCCTGTTCAGAGAACAGCTAGAAGCAGAACCCGTTCAATTCTTTGAAACTCAACTAGAACCCTTACTGGATATTTCCCGCTTAGAGTTGGCGCAGTTTGTGGGTGCCGAGACGGAAGATTTGGCGTTTGTCCCCAATGCCACAACCGGGGTTAATACCATTCTGCGATCGCTCACCTTCCGGCCCGGAGATGAATTACTCACAACAAACCATGAATATAATGCCTCGCGGAATGCTTTAAACTTTGCGGCAAAGCGCAGTGGGGCAACGGTTGTGGTGGCAGAGGTGCCCTTTCCCATTGGCTCAGCAGAACAGGCGATCGAAGCCGTTTTAGCCAAAATTTCGCCTCGAACCCGACTCGTTTTAATCGATCATGTCACCAGCCAAACGGCTCTGGTTTTCCCCCTGGAGCGGCTGATCCAGGAATTGTCCGATCGCAATATCGATGTATTAGTAGACGGTGCCCATGCGCCAGGAATGCTTCCGTTGCGGTTGAAGGAAATGGGTGTAGCATATTACACTGGGAACTGCCACAAATGGCTGTGTGCTCCAAAGGGTGCAGCATTTCTGTACGTTCGTCAAGATAAACAGTCTGAAATTCACCCACTCACCATCAGTCATGGAGCAAATTCACCTCGTCGCGATCGTTCTCTGTTTCATCTAGAGTTTGACTGGACTGGAACAACTGACCCAACCGCATATCTTTGTGTGGCAAAGGCAATTCGCTTGATGGGGGCACTCTTTCCTGGCGGTTGGACAGAGTTAATGGCGCATAATCGAGCCATGATTCTTGCGGCTCGTCATCGGTTGAGTCAGGCTCTTGGCGTGGAACCGCTTTGCCCGGAGGAAATGCTGGGGTCAATGGCAGTAGTTCCTTTGCCGCCTGGGTCGGCCGAATCTTTGCGAACTGCTTTATTTAGGCAGTTTCATATCGAGGTTCCCATCATTCCCTGGAAAACCGCACCCGATCGAGTGGTTCGGATCTCGGCTCAGGTCTATAACACCCGAACAGAGTATGATCAGTTGGCTGATGCACTTGGGCTGCTCTTGGCAGAAACAAAGGATACTTGAACGCATGGGCAGGTTGTATGGCAACGCAGCGTGGATGGAGGCAAATAGACCGTGAGGGCACTCTTAGCGCATCCTCAATTCCATCTTTTCTTGTTGCTGCTCTGGACGGTGGTCGGGCTATGCTTGCGGTTAACAAACCTAACCGCTAAACCCCTCTGGACGGATGAATTCTCAACGTTCGTCTTTAGCTTGGGAAACAGTTTTACCACCATCCCTCTCGGTGAAGTTCTCACTTCAGAACAACTGCTACAACCTCTTCAGGCTAGCCCTGCGGTTGGGCTTCGCTCTGTCATTCGCAATTTACTCAATGAAAGCAACCATCCCCCTCTCTACTTTGCCCTGATGCACCTCTGGCTGAGGCTGTTTGCAGTGCAAGGTGGAGAACTGCTGGTTTGGTGGGGGCGGCTGTTTTCTGTGATCTGGGGGACGCTAGCCATTCCAGCAAGCTATGGTTTGGGGCTGTTTGCCTTCCGTTCTCGGTTGGTGGGGCAAATGGCAGCCGTTTTGATGGCAGTCTCTCCCTTTGGGATTTATCTTGCTCAGGAAGCCCGTCACTATACCTTGCCCATTCTCTGGGTCATTGCGTCACTCGCCTGTCTCATGACTGCGGCCCGCACTATCCGCGATCGACTGCCTTTGCCCGGTTGGCTTTGTCTAATCTGGATTGTGGTCAATGTGTTGGGCATTGCGACTCACTATTTTATGTTTCTGGTGCTGCTGGCAGAAGGGATTGTCATTGTGGCGATCGGGTTAGTCCAAAGCTGGAAAGAGCAAGGGCAATGGCATCCCTTTAACCACTGGTGGCGGATTGTGGGTGTGGCGTTGGGAACTGTTGCAGGGGGAGCCGTCTGGCTACCCTATTTACAAGACAGCGATAGCCAGTTGACATCATGGATTATTCGCAGCGATCGAAGCGGACTTGAATGGTTAGACCCGATCGGCCAGTCTATTGCAGGCTGGATCACAATGATTTTTCTATTACCAATTCAGGCTGCCAATCCTGGGGTAGTGCTTGCATCGGGTGTCGCCTTAATTCTACTGACCCTATGGACATTCCCCAAGGTGCTTCGGGGGCTGTTGTTACAGCTAAAACGGTTTGAAACGCGGCTAGCAGTATTCGTTCTGGGATGCTATTTTGTTAGCTCGGTGGGCTTGTTTTGGGGCGTTACCTATTTGTTCGCCCTCGACCTGACCAGTGCATTTCGCTATAACTTCGTCTATTTTCCAGCGGTTGTGGTTTTGGTGGGAGCTGGTTTAGCTTCCGTTTGGACGGGGGTAATGTCCAACCCTCGCAAAGACGCTGGCCCGCTAAAATTTCTCTCCACAGGTAAGGCTCGGAGTGTGATTGTTATTGGACTAATGAGCCTGCTGGGTGCTTTGACGGTAGTGACGAATTTGGGGTATCAGAAAACCCACCGTCCCGATATTGTTGCTCAAGACATCCAAAACCGATCGCAAGGAGACGCACTCGTTGTCATTGCCCACCAAACCCATGGGCAAACCGGGCGACTCATGGGTATTGCCTGGAACTTGCAGCACTCAGCAGGCTCTCCTGAACAGCCTCCGACCCTCAATCCCCGCTTTTTGCTCGCACCGCTTACCCGTGATGAACGATCGATTGTCCGAGTGTTGCGGAATGCGTTAAATCAATCACCGCGCCCGTTGGATTTGTGGATCATTAATTTTCGAGATAGCCCCGAACGCTCGATCGATATTTTGCTCGATCGACAGAACTGCGAGGCTGTAACGAAACGTCGGCTGATAGATGGCTACCGCTATCGGCTCTATCGCTGTGGCGAAGACTAGAAAAAATAAAGGATCTATATAGGATAGAGGGATCTAGCAACGTGATTCCTCATCAAAAATCCTCATCAAATAATCCTTTGCTTTCTCCTAACCCTCCCGATCGGCTTTTGCTCTTTGCCCAGCATCGTTCTAAAAAGCGGACAAATTCCGGGTTTAAGCGTGGTTCGGTGTGCCAAGTTTGCTTACCCCAGCAATTTTCCAAAAACTCCGAAACATCAGCATCCTTTATTTCGGCACTTTCGCTTTTAGCCCAGATCATCTCTAACTGTTCAATGTTATGAAGCATCCAAAACCGCATTGGGTTAAGGGACTTAAACTTTGGGCTAAAGAGCGGTTGGTTTAAGTAAGCCCAAAGCGGAAATCTCAGGTTGGTTTGCTCGTTATTTTCGTTCATAGGGATATTGATCAAAACAATAAACAATACGATGCGGCAACCCAAAATTCAGGGAAAATTGTTTGCCACAATCAATTTTTCCTTGGGAATTACCCCACTCCCCCCTGGGAAGCGTTTGCACCTGGGTTGGCAAACACATTCTTTCAAGCGTTGTTCACTAACCACAGTTACACCCATGTTCTAGCAAAGCACTAACACGATGAAGACGGCATCTACCTTTCCGATTATGTTGACGATGTAAGTTAAAGAGTTTTTAAAGAGCCAACTGTAGAGAACCAAACCGGGCCGCACCGACTTGAGCTTTAAAGCCAACTTGAAGCAAGCGTTGGGCGAGAGCCGACCATCCAAACCCTCGCCCGACTGTAATGATGCTAGAGGTCGCTTGAGCGGGTCTGTTTAGGAGCCAAGCGTAGAAGCGGGTATGGTTTAGGTAAAGAGGTGTAACCGTTCAACGAGTTGCTTTGCAGAAACGACCCCTTCAATGCGATCGACGGGTTGCCCATTCCGGAACAAAACCAGAGTTGGCAGCGCGTAAACCTGATAGCGGGATGCCAAATCAGGATAGTTCTCTGTGTTAATCTTGACGATCTGCACTTGCTCACCAATCCGCGATTTCACATCATCCAGGATTTTTGACATCATCTGGCACGGGCCACACCAAGGCGCATAAAAATCCACTAACACAGGCGTTGTAGAACCAGCCACTAGCTCCTGAAAACTACCAAACTGTTTTTTTGTTGCCATAGGACATTTATTCATAGGATTCGATTACGGGCGTTCCCACCGAAGCCATGACCCAATTCGGTTGCCCCGCTAACTACCCGTATCTTTGATCCTAATGAACTTTTTCAGAGTCTGGAGAGGGTTACTCAAATGTCTTAATATTAATTCTAGAGTTGCCCCTATGCCTGTGGGGCTGAGCAGTTTTCAAACGCTACATTCTAAAGGATGGCTGTTTCACATCGGGGAGGCGATTGTCTCTTGTATTCCACGACTCAAGAATGATTTAAATCGCTCCTAATCTACAGCTAGAGCCGACACCAATTCAGTTTGACCAGTACATAAGCTGGTGTCCACCTGCCAAGTTTGAGTTTTTTGATGGCAAGCCGCAGATTAGCTACAAGCGAGGGCAAAGCGGATATTGGGCTTACTGCTGATGACATTTGGACTGGACAGCGTGGTGAAGGTGCTGCCGCCGCAAACCTGGATGCAGGCGTTGAAACAGCGAGTGGCATGGGAACAGCAGGATGAGCAGCGCATAGATAAATTAAATTTATTGCCTCAGCATTTCTGAGAGTTGTTCTTCAGTCAACGATCGAATCAAGCTAAATTCAAAGGGCGGATCGCCTAGCGTTCGTACATGGTAGGGTTGCAAGTAGGGTTCATATTCAGCGCGATCGGCGAGATAAACCTGTAGGAATGCCAGTAACAAAGCTCTAGCATTACTGCGAAACAGCGCAATCTCTTCATCAAGCTGCTGTTGGTCGAGCGAGGGCGAGAGAATACGGTTGATCAGAGCGGTCAACTGGGGAATGTGTGCTCCACCCCTTGCCAAGAGCAAATATCGTTCAGGGGCGGTGAGCCAGGTGAAAGAGTAGGCTTGTTCGGGCACCAGGGGAGCCGCTGGATCATATCCACTCGCTCCAATGACGATCGGTGTCTGAATTTGACGCAACCCATTAGATCCAAAGATGCTGGCATTAACGGGATTAAACGCAATCACCAACCCAACTCGATCGTCTTTCAATCCTTGGGTCAGTTGCTGCATTGCTTCTGGTGAAGACTCTAACGCCCGACACTGCAACAGCACAGCCGGATCGAGGAATTCGACGAATGTTTCTCGACTGCAATCTTGCCGCAGATGCTCAAAATCAACCGTTGCGCCAGCCAATGCCAATACCGTGTAGCCGCCAAAAGAATGTCCTGCTGCGGCAACCCGCTGTAAATTCAAACGCCCTTGCCATTCGGTTTGGTTGCGCCGCTCTAATTCATCGAGCAGAAAACTGATATCCAGAGGGCGATCGACAAATTCGCTGACCCGAAACACTTCCGAAGCTCTTCCGGCTAGAACCGCCTGCTGTAAGTCATGGTTACTGCCAATGTGTTCTGGCAAAGCAACTGCATAACCATAGGTAGCAAAGTATTGGGCAATATCGCTAAAATCAGCGCGGCTCGACCCCAATCCGTGCGATATCACTGCAACCGGAATAGAGGCAGGAACAGTATTGTTCGTTTGTGGCAAGTATAAATCAACTGGATAAGTGCGATCGCGGCTCGTATCTTCCAAAACGATCGTTTGCTGGGAGAACTCAAATAGTCCAGGCTGCCGTAAATCTGGAATATCAGTAGGTTGAATCGATGCTTCCGTTTCGGACTGCTGGGCTAATTGCTCAATTCCGGCAATTACCGCGTTGGTTTCCTCAAAAAATGCTTCACCTCGCCGCAGCGCATGAAGGGCGACTTCCAGATTAATTCGCATTCCCGAAGTGGGAAATTGACGCAAAACATCAAGCAGTGTGAAGCCTTCGGGTTGAGCCGCCGCCAGAATCAGTGCCGATCGCAGCGCATAGAGACCGTTTTGGCGTTTTCCAGTTTGAATCAAGTTACCCACATAGCCGAGTGCCCGTTCTCCCATTGGTTCATAAAAACTTTGGGATACAACAACTGGACTGATTTGGTAGGAGGTCGTTAGTGCTGTGCGGAACTCATCCCGTATGTCCTCATCAAGAAATCTCAAGAAGAACGCCAGATCCGGATTGACCGTACCCTCTTCGGCGTAAGCTTCCAGGGAGGAAACCGCAACCGATCGCTCCAGTAAACCATAGCTGAAATAGACTCTCTCTGCTGCCCTAACAGGTAGTGCCGTTAGTCCGACAATAGCAGTTCCAATGAGCACTCGTATGCCAAACTGATAAAGTCTACGATGATGTTTTTTGAAATCTCGATGGAGGTGCATGGAAAATTGCCAATTCATGAGCTGCGATTAATTTAAGACAAAGTTGTGAAAATATATTGTTTCAAATAAACAACAAATCCCAGGGAAGGCGTGAGAGTTGCAGAAAGGCAAACAGACCAACATAAGCGACTCGAACCGCTGTGTGTTTAGAAGGACATTGAGCAAACCCCATGATGATCAAAATATAGGCAAATCCCAGCACTGGCAACAGAAAATAAGTGGTGGCAATGAACACAATTAAGAACCAATCTCGGAATCGCGAGAATAGCCGCAGTGGATTGACCAGAAACGCGATCGCAACACTACCTTCAATGAACAGTGTCCAGTAAGAAGCGGCTAGAGTGAACGCCTGCAACCGAGGACTGGTGGTTAAAGTGACATTCCCGATCGCCTGTGGAAACTGCTTAAGTAATACTTCCAGTAGTCGATTTTGCGGTAATGTATTAGGCGATAAGCTACCGATCGCTGTAGCAACAGACTCGACGCGATCGTCTGCTAGAAAGGTATAGTGCAAAAACGCTCCATCCCAATACTCACCTGCCAGCATTTTCCAGGTCGTAGCAAACAGAAACGTTAGTCCAATCAACACTCGTCCATTCCATGCCAACACCCCATCCGCATCTTTGGCAGATACTGCCAGCGCACAAACCAAACACCAGTAAGTAATCAAAATTTTGTGATTATCAATCCACAGCCAATCGGTGGCATTCACCCACCAGACAATGCCGCAGATCAGCATCCACATTACCTGGTTAGTCAATAATGTGGGGGAGAGCAACATTAGCCCACACAAAACACGTAAGGGAATATCGAGAAATACGGTGCTAGAGCCGTATAGCAGCAAAAACAATGCCGTGAAGCGTAGAACCAATAAATGCCGGGGTTGAGCCAGTAGATCGTTCAGAAAGTGGAGGAACTGAGGAGCAGCGATTAGGGATGAGGAAGATGGGGAAGAGATTTGGGTCATTGCCATGCTCCTGCTTCAACGACTTGACTTAACGGTTCAGCCCATAGCTGATGTTGGACATGATCAAACCGCAGTCGCCACCATTGCAGGCGAATCGCTTTCACGGTTTTAACGGCTGCTGGTACATCCGGGTCGTACATTGTTTTGAGGCGGTAGAGCGGCTGCGCTAGTGGATGCGTGGGTAAATCAGGCAGAAGATTAGTGATGCGGTCTGGCGGCAAATTTTGATCTCCCAGAAGATCAGGATTTTCGAGTTGGAGCTTTTCATAAATCGCTTGTCTCTCTACCGTAGTGGGAACAACAAACTGAGCCACAAACTGCGGCGCAATTTGCTCCAGATCGCTTTGTCGGGGTAAGGTGCGAATGCGGCGAATGGTGCGATCGTCCAACGCACTATACACATCTAGCTGAATTGAATTGCCATCTTGATCCAATGCTTCTGCCTGGATGACTCGCATGGCAGGGGCATCGATCGCCCCAAACATTCCGAATCCTCCCCCCTTCCAGGGTGAGAGGTTTGCAGTTTGCGTTAAGTAGATTTGCAGCAAGGCAACCAGCACGAGAATCGCCGCAGGCAGTCCTCGTTCGATGATGCGCTGCATTCGACCATGTGGATATCTTCTCGTCCAGTTGGTAGAGCGAAAACGATCCATCCCCAATCCCCTTTACATTCAAATTTTATTATTCTTCATTATTTTCTGCCCATCGTCTGGCATCATCACGCCGTTCTTCCAGTTTGCCGTCTTCTCGCAATTCATCGCGATGATCAATGATATCCTCGCCATCAATTCCCTCTTCTGCGATGTCGAAAATAGTTCTGGCAAGCAGTGGTGATGAAGTTTGATTTGGATCAACCTTGACGGTAGTAGAAGCTCCAACTAATGGTGCGATTACTAGAATGGCGATCGCAACAATTCCTAGCAAGATAATCTGAGACATGATTTACTCCTTAGGTTGGTAATTGGTAATTGGTGATTGGTAATCGGTAATTGGTGATTGGTAATTGATAACGCTTGAAAGCTATTACCCATTACCCATTACCTATTACCGAATTTCAAACGAATCAAGAAACTGACTGATATTCACCACATCATCAGCACGAGCACCAACGCCATACAGCCGTTGACCTACTAAATAGAAATTAACCCCGACAATTTGTCCATCTTCAGTCGTGGCGACAAACGATCGACCGGGATGACCATCCAATGAAATCTCTCTGCCGCTTTCAATCACGGCTTGAGGCTGTAGGCGTTCGACCAAATTGCTACCCAACTGTTCCAGTAAGGCATCCTCACCGCCCTGTAAATCATCAGCAGACACGTCGGTATAGGCGACAGCATAGGAATCGTTGGGAGCGGTGAAGCTGCGCGATTCGATCACTGTCCAGTTAAACTCTTTGCCAGTCCATGGAGTTATTTCGGTTTCCTCATCGGGAGCCATTGGCAAACTGACGCTGAAACCACCATCTTCTGACACATAGGGTTGCCAGGGTTCGATCGCAAACGAACTTACAAACTCTCCCACATTCTCCAGGCTGTCAGAGGTACTCATGACCGCATAGAGGCGTTGGTCGGCGAGAATCAGCCGCAAGACGGACAGTTGATTATTCTGAGTGCCAATGATTTCGCGAGTAGGATATCCATCCACTTCAATGGGTCTGCCGCGACCATTCAGGGCTGACCAGTTGAACTCCTCAGCCAGGGTATTTTCGATACTGTCAATGGCGGCATTGGCTCCCAATTCGATCGCCTCTGGTGTTAAATCGGTGTAGGCAACGGCATAGAATCCGGTGTCGTCCTGAACGCGAAAAATTGTCCAGTCGGTTGATAGTCCCGCGATCGCAACAGAACGAGTGCGCGTTTCGGGTTCACTGGGGAACTGAGCCGAAAACTGAGCTTCTTCGGAACCATATGGCTGCCAGTCGGTGATTTGGCTGATCAAAACTGGTTCTGCTGAATGGTCTTCGATCGGTTCAGAGGCATTCAAGGGAAATGTGAAGCCGATCGCCATGCAAAGGCTTGTTGTAACGACGTGTGTGAATTTCATAGTGGAAGCAAGGATACGTTGCTTGTGAGAAGGCGGTACTGCTGACCATTGTTTTTGTTGCATCACGGCTGATATTTTATTGGTTGAAGTAGGTACATAATTTGATCTCATAAAATGGATTGAAGTGCAGGCTGTTGTTGAGTTTTTTCCTCCAGTTCATAGGACTCTTCCAGTTCCTTGCTCAGGAAGTAGTTGAGAAATGTCCGAATCAGAGCGATCGCCCCTAGTTTTGCCAGAGCTTCCAGGGTAGGAGTTACCGTTGTGTTGAGGATGTCAGCTCCGAGTTGAAATTCCAGCGCGATCGCTAACCAGGCACCGAACCGCAGGCGCAGCTTCAGATAGGGAAGCGGAACGTTACGTCGTCGTCGAGTCGCTACAACCAATTGCAGGGTTCTGATCAAGCCAATCAATACACAAATGGCAGCGATCGCTTCCAACAACAGTCTCAGAATGGTGATAAAAGAATCTAAATATTGTTCTAGAGGTTCGACAAATTCCATTACTAATTCTGAATCCCCTCTGTGTAACACTTTGTCTCTGTAGCGGTTCAGATCAACCGGACGATCAGCGATACCAGCGTGACGATGCCAATCAGCACCAGGAGCGTTGCCACCATGCTGGCAGGTGTCCAGGCTGGACGCTCTCCCAAACCTGCAATATCCCTGAATTCAGGACTCCACAGGTAGCGAATCATGGTTCGATATTCTCTCAATGCCACGAACACCGCTAATGTGCCAACCCCAACTAGAGCCAGACTAACGGTGCGTGACCAGTTGATATCAACGAGGGCTGGATCCACCTCCTGGTCGCTGTTCAGTCCCTCAAAGAACTGAAAGATCGTGAAGCCAAAACCGATCATGGCGGTTCCGGTTCGCACCCAGGACATCAAAGTCCGTTCTGTGCTCAGGCGCGTTCGCAGCCAGGAGAAGTGGCTCTCTCTTTTGTCGAGAATGCTGGGTTTTACTGGGGGAGTGCCTCGATTGGGGGGAATGGCAGCCATAATATGTCACCTGGTGTTGTATTGCAAATTCATCGTGTTTTTCACATCATCGTTTTTCTGTGGTTCTGAAGTGGGTTAAGAAAAAATCTCAACCCACTCCATTTGCTCATTGTGATGTGCTTAGTGGTCAGTTCCACTGGCAGTATTGTTTAGCTTCTTCAGCCTGCTCGATCGCAGTGCAATGGCTGCGTGCCTATTTCCCGCTAGTCGCGGCTGGCTGTCAACTTCTCCAATGCCTGGTCGATCGTGAAGCTAGCTGCCTTTTGTCGGGGCGGGAAGTCCTTAAACGTTTCCAGGAACTTGCTGACGATCGCCTGTGCCGCCATGATCCGATAACCCTTGTTCAGGTACCAATCCCAGTAGGTATTAGACGTAAAGTCGGCACGCTCAAAGGGGTCAGTTCGCAGGTTGTATAGCTTGGGAGAGCGCAGCACCGTGAATGGTTCCGCCCAGATCTGCAATGTTCCCGTACAGCGTTGCTCCATGAAGACCATCTTCCAGTTGCCATAGCGTAGTGCCACCAGATCGCCGTCATCACTGAAGTAGATCAAGCCTTCACGGGGGCTTTTTTCTTCTTGTCCGGTCAGGTAGGGCAGCAGGTTGAAGCCATCAATGTGAACCTTGAACGTTTTGTCGCCCGCTTGGTGTCCCTGCTTGCACTTCTCAACAATGTCGGGTTCGCCTGCTGCTGCCAGGAACGTGGGTAGCCAATCGTGGTGTTGGACAATCTCATTGGAAACCACCCCTGCCGGAATCTTGCCGGGCCAGCGCACCAGTAGCGGCACGCGGAATGCCCCCTCCCAGTTGGTAGCCTTCTCGCTGCGGAACGGGGTCATCGCTCCATCGGGCCAGGTGTTCATGTGAGGACCGTTATCGGTGCTGTACATGACGAATGTGTCTTCGGTAATGCCCAGTTCGTCGAGCAGATTTAAGAGTTCACCGACATGCTTATCGTGGTCAATCATCGTATCGTGATAGGGCGATTGACCGTCGCCTGCTTGACCCAGGCTTTCTGGCTTCGTATGGGTCCGGAAGTGCATATGGGTCGTGTTAACCCAGCAGAAGAAGGGGTTACCCGCATTGTGCTGCCGCGTGATGTAGTCCTTGGCAGCGGCAACGAAGTCATCGTCGCAGGTCTCCATTCGCTTCCGGGTCAGCGGACCAGTGTCCTCGATTTTCTGCTTGCCCACTCTGCCCCAGCGTGGCTGTTCAGTTGGGTCGTCGGCGTCGGTTGCCCAGCAGCGCAGTACGCCACGTGGACCGAATTTCTCCTTGAATTTGGGATCTTTCGGATAGTCAGGATCTTCAGGGTCTTCTTCAGCGTTGAGATGATAGAGGTTGCCGAAGAACTCATCGAACCCGTGTACGGTCGGCAGGAACTTGTTCAGATCGCCGAAATGGTTCTTACCGAATTGACCCGTGGCGTAACCCAGCGGTTTGAGTAGCTCGGCGATCGTTGGGTCTTCTGCCTGCAATCCGATCGGCGCACCAGGCACCCCCACCTTCGAGAGTCCGGTTCTAAAGACGCTCTGCCCGGTGAGGAAAGCCGCACGTCCCGCTGTACAGGACTGCTCACCATAGGAATCGGTGAACATCATGCCTTCTTTGGCAAGGCGATCGATGTTGGGGGTTTTGTAGCCCATTGTGCCGTGGCTGTAGCACGAGAGGTTCCAGATACCGATGTCATCTCCCCAGATTACGAGGATATTCGGTTTACCGTTAGGCATAGGTTAAATCTCCTTGTTGGCATTCAGGTTGATGTTCAGATAAAAACTCTAGATCTATTCAGTTTTTAATGGCGGTTAGTCTCCTCCCGCAATTCGTAATTTCTGTTTACTCAGGTTTCTGTACAAAATTTCAAAACACCTGCTTCCAGTCGTTCTTAATGCTGACGACATTCCAGCCGTTTGTCTGTGCCGCGTTCAAGGAAGCGTTGTCGGATTCCTGATAGGCAAATTCCCGCTGGGCATCGTCATGGTTAATCAAAAGCTGGAATGAGGCACCGGGTCGTCCCTGCGAGTAGGTGAGCATGGCAATATCGCCGCCCGATCGCTCATTTCCAGCGGCAAACACCGGACGCTTGCCAATGTGCAAATCAATCCCAACAGGTTTTCCTGTTTTGTCATTGTTCCGACCCAGTTCAGGTAAACGCCAGATCGTTGCCTTGCCGTCCTGCTCGATGAATTCAGTTTTGATACTGCTGCCAATCACCTGCTGTGGAGGAATGCCATAGAACTGCTGGGAAATTACCCGCATAAAATCAATGCCGCCTCCCGAACAAATCCAGGTTTGGAATTCGTTAGCCCGCAGGTACTCCAGCAACTCGACCATCGGCTTGTAGGTGACTTGCGTATAAGGCACTCCCAGCGTGGGATGCACACCCGTTTCAAAGAACGATCGCACCTCCTGCTCAAATTGCTCCTGAGTCATATTGGCGTGGGTAGCGGCGAGCAGTTCCATGATTGCCTCTTCACCGGCTTGCTTGAAATACTCCACATCTCCTGTCAGCGCTGCTTGAAAGGGCTGTCTCTGATTCAGAGAAGGGTCTGCCGCTGCCATTTCTTTTAGCCTTGCCAGGACGAACATTCCCTGGACGACGGGCTGTTCTGCCCAGAGGGTGCCGTCGTTGTCAAAAGTGGCAATCCGGTCTTCAACAGGTACAAAGTCGGGACTGTCGGTGGTTGTGACGCGGGAGACAAACTCGACGATCGCCTGTTTCGTTGCGCCATCATTCCACGAAGGCAGCGGATCGGATGGAGCCATTTGAGCCGGAGTGGAGCCAGTCAACCCACCCAGCCAAACCACTGCGGTTGTGATGAATGCTAATAGCAATAGGTAAATCTGTTTCATGCTTTTAAGACGCATATCAAGCACCTCAACCTCCTGGAAACAGCAATGTCGTTTGAAACCGCAACGTCCAATCAGCTCCGGCATCGGGGCGCACTACGTTATAGAAACCTCCTAAGGCAAACTGCACAGGCTGCCGCCCGAACACGACCAGTTTGCTGACCGTTAAGCCAACGGGCACTGTCCATTTGTCCTCGTTTTCTGCATTCCAGTTGGCGGTGATCGTTGGTGCTGAACTGATCGTCCAGCCCTGCGGCAAGCTGTAACTGACAAACGGTTGCAACAGGAATTGGCTGACTTCGGGACGATCCTCGTCTCCAGCAAACGACCAGAGTTGATTAGCTAACACGCCATATTGCCAATTCCCGCTCCTGACCACCGCTACGCCAGTTGGTCCAGCACTCCAGCGACCAGTTCCCAGCACGTCATTGGTTGCGGTTGGGAAGGAAAAGACGGGACCGATCCCCCAGGTAATGTTGCTATCCGTTTGTGGAACGAAGAAGAATGACGGGTTAATATCTCCCAAGCCAAACACCGAGCCGCCTGACTCTAATACCGGAGTTACAACCCCATTGGTTTCTACGGTATCTACATCCACCGTCGGCTGCAAAATCAGTGGGGTAACGATGCGGCTGATCAGCAGCAAGTCGTCACTCAGTTCGATGGGAATCACAGGCTGAACATTCAGCACATATTGCGTCTGGTCGAACGATCCGACGTTGAAATTAACGTTGTGTTGCAACGGAATGCTGATTAAATTGGCGATCGGATTCTGGGCTTGCTGCGCTAAATTCCCAACCCCTGCTTCAGCGGGTGCTGGCTCTGCTGGCGTGACATCTGGCTCGCTCTGTGCCACTTGAATGACAGGCAGAAAATCGCCTGGGGTGTGCGATCGAGATAGCTGATCAGATTCCCCCTTCAGATCAGCAGCGGCGGTGCTAATCGCACTATCTAGTGGAGCAGGTTGAGGTTCCGAAGCAGGCTCTTCAGAGGGAGTAATGATCTGAGCCAGTTCAGGCAAGACCATAGTTTGCACAGATAGGTCTGTTTTGATGCTTTCTGCCTTCTCTCCAGCCAGCGCGATCGATGGGCTAAACAGAAGTGTCAACACCAGCGCGGAAATGGTTGATACGCAATCGCTAACTCGATCGTTCATTAATCTCTCACTTTGTATCTTTCACATTCGGTTTTCTCCGTTCAACTCACGGGCTGCACTTCAGGAAATTTGTATGTGCCGTCGAGAATTTCTTTGCGCGGGCGATAGAGCCGCACCCAATAGTTCCATCCTTCGGTGATGGGAATGCAGTTTGGAACTGTGCCGTCGCATCCACCAAACTGAATCGTCACCGAGCCATCCGCGTCCCTCTTTGCCGTGACGTTGTTAATCGAGTAGGAATTCTGCTCGTTCTTGTGGAAATAGCCGTCGGCACCGTAAACGCTGATCGACCAGAAGCCGTCCACCGGCACGTCATCTTTGACCGTCAGTTGATGCACCGTCTTGCCATCATTCTTGGGTGGAATGACCGTCAGGTAGGTTGCATTTTCTTCCGAATTTCCGCCCCAGCCGGTGGCGGTTCCAATTAAGTGCCGTTCCGGATCAACTTTTCCTCTCGCGCCAAACATTCCCTTGGTATCTGGAATACTTGCGGCACGTTTGATCAACTCGTCACGCACCTGTTTCTGGCTGATCAAGTCCCAGTTTGGAACTTCAAAACTGCCGGGACTTTGCTGTTCGATTTTTATCGCATCCTGCAACGCATGCACTTTCTCAATGTCTGCCGAGTCGCTTGGGTCAACGAACGTACGTATACCAAGGAGGATGTAACGAGTCTCGATGTCTCCCTTGGAAAAGGTGAACGTCCCTGGCGCATAAACAGTGGTAACAATGTAATGATCTTCATCGATCACTTGCAAGGACATAAACCGCTTGCCAGAATCGGGCAGTGTGACCGTTACAGGTCCGGCTTCGAGATCAAAAACCCCTGCCGAATACAGCGTGTCACGATTCGCACGGATAACTGCCTGGTTTTCGATCGGCATCACTTCAAATTCGTGATGCAATTTGCCGATGCCGGGGTCCCTGGCTCGAGTGCTGAAATACATATCGGTTTCAGCACGTACAAAGTTTTCTTCAGTAACCTGTATCGGTTCGCCGATCGCGGCTGATTGTGCAGTCATATTTTCTTGCTCCTTTGATTAACTGATCGGCTCAATGTCTGGTAGCGTCCATGTCTTGTCAAATAGCGGCTTCTCCGGACCGTAGAAGCGGAACAGGACCTCGAACTGTCGCTGCGGGTCGATCGGCACAAGGTTGGTTTCCTTGCCCGCTGGTGCCTTTGCCGCGAAGTAGATGTCTATCGAGCCGTCGGCATTCTTTTGAAGGTCTGAGATGGTGGAGGCGCGGCTGTTGCGCGACATCCCACGGATCAGCGCGTGGGTTTCGCGGTCATACGCTGTTGCCGACCAATACTGTTGCACTGGCGCGTTGGGCGGAACGGTCAGTCGATAGGTGTATTTACCGTCCAGTTGATTGCCTGCGCTGTCGCTGAACGACATCAGGTAGTACTGACCCGCGCCCAGATGCTTTGCGCTGAAGTAGCCCATCGCATAGGATGTCGCTCGCTTGTCTACGGGATAGCTGTTCGGATCGGCAAAGCCCGTCCCCATGCCCGTGACCACATCCATCGAGGCTGGCACCGCCCAGTGCGTGCCCTCGTTGAATGGCGGGACGAACAGAGCGGCGTACTGTAGATCGATCGCCGCTCGCGCCTCGAGGGCAGCTTCATCGAAGATCGCTTTTGTTTTCTCATCGGGATCGAACGGCTTGCCCTTCTCGATCCCGATAGATTTCAGAAGGTCGATCATGACCTTGTCTCGTGTCAGCCACGGCTCGACCTGTATGAAGCTGTGGAGCGACTCGAAGAAACGCCATCCATACGGGATTGTGGCATCGAAGACCTTATCGTACACGTCAACGTAGACGGTTGAATCGGGTGTTGTCCCAAGCGGATAGATCTTGATTTTCTTCCCATACTCCACCGCAGCGGCAATATCGGCATCGCTGCGGCTTTTGAAGTTAGACCGCAGAATCACAAAGCCCTGAAATGTATCCGAGGGAAGCACGATGTATTCATCGGGCGCTTTGTCTGTATACCCCGGCGGAGTGATGAGATACTTGCCGCCCTTGCCCTTATCGGCACCCGCTGGCCCGACATCTTCCAACGCATTCTGCCATGAGTTGTCGATGCTGCCCACGATCACGGCATCGGACTCTGCCGCCGGGATCTCCAGAACGATCGGCCCATTCCGCGTGTCATAAAAAGGGTTTAAGTAGATTGTGTCGGGATTGGGGGTGAGCGTTTGGTTTTTCGAATTTACCGGCTGCGACCAGTAGATCATCTGATTCGCCTTCCCACCGTTGTCGATCGCCGCCCTGAGCATGCGATCGAAATTGACCGCTGGCATTCCCCAGATCACGGCTTCGACGGCACGACGGTATATCATGCGATCGACCAAATCATCTGCGCTCAATGGTTCTGTCCTTTTTGGTTGTGTTTGCATTGCTTCTAATCCCTGTTGAGAAGATTCTTTTTGTCGCACTAGGTGTTTCAGCCTGGCTTCATCTGTGCTGCTGGCTTTAATGCAATCAACCCACGGGTCTTGCTCGCTGGCGCTTGATCCGCGCAAGATAGAACGCAGACACAATGCCGCTGAGAATCAGGTACCAAAGGACTGCTGCCCCCGCCAGCGGCTGCTCAGGAAAATTGGCGTGGGCGATCGCAATTGCCACTGCCGGATGACGTGATGCGGTTGACAGTGCCAGTACAGTACGGTTTTCGGGTTCTGGACCACCTAGCAAGTGACCGATAATCAACCCAATTAGCGCAAAACCCGCCAGGCTGAGAATTGTGCCATCCCCCACTAAAGAAAACACCGTTCGCGCCGAACCAATCAGAATCGGTAGAGCACTCAAGACCAGCAGCGCGGAAGCAAGTATGCCGATCGGTTTTGCTGCTCGATCCGCAAGGGCAGGGGCGATTTTTCCAATGACAATTCCTGCAAGCAGCGGCAGCAAAACTGTGGTCAGAACCACTACCGAGATCGATCGAGGCTGCATGGCGAGCGATACACCAGTGATTCTTTGAAAGATCTCCATTGCGATCGGGATGACGAAGATTGAGAGCGCTGAGATTGCGACCAGTAGCCCGATCGTATAGTCTTCTTTGCCACCCGCTTTCATCGCCTTGTTCGGCAAGATCGGGGGGATTGGCGACACCGAAATGGCAACCAGGGCGATCTTCACGGCTGGGTGGAGCGCAAATGCTGTATCGATCGCCAACGCCACCAAGGGCATCAGCACATTCATCGACAGGAGCGCACGAATCAAGTAACCGGGACGGCGAAACAAGAAGGCTGCGTCCGCAAATGTAGCCTTGAGACCAATAGCGAACACACTGAGGATAATGCTCGCTTTTAACGCCAATACAATGATGGCTACCATACTCATTGCTGAAGTCCTCCCGTGATGGCAAAGTGCTCGCTGATTACCGAGTCGCCTGCTCCGTTTTTCTGAAATGCTTAAACTGCGATAAGCATCGGAATGCTCCAATTGACGGTTCCATCAACTAAATGGAAACACTTGTTTGAAATCCTGCTTCATGCTGACGATGTGCCCACCATTCAGCTTGGGGACTGCCTCCAGTCCCTCTCGTAATGGGCTGAATTTGAAATCCCGATCGTAGGCATACTCCCGATCGCCATCGTCGTGATGCAGCAACAATGCTAGTCGTGCGCCATCTCCAGCAGCAGTATATTGCAGCATGGCTAAATCACCATCAGAGTTACCAAAGGCAAGAATGGGACGGCGACCAATGTGTAACCCGATGTTGACTACCTTTTCATCCCGATCGTCAAAACTGTTTAGCTCCGGCAGCTTCATGAGTGTGACTTTGCCGTCTTGTCGCTCTAGTTTGAGCTTGCCGCTGCTGCCGATCACCTGTTCCGGTGGAATACCGTAGGTATTTTCGGCAATGGCACGCACAAACCCGTTGCCTCCACCCGTGACGATGAATGTTTTAAACCCGTATGCCCGCAGGTAAGCCAGGAGTTCTAGCTGGGGTTGGTAAACGCATTCCCGAAACAGGTGGTGAAATCGGGGATGCTGAGCGGAGTCGAACCAGGTTTTGGCGATCGTCTCAAACTCCTCTGTGGTCATGCCCGTGTGGGTAGCAAAGCCCAGCGTCACGATCTCTTTTTTGCCAAAGGTGGCAAGAGTATCTTTATCGTGTTCCAGGATAGCTTTGTAGGGCTGTTGCTCTGCCAACTCTGGATTTTGCGTGGTGATGGCTTTGACGCGATCGAGCAAGAAAAATGCCTGCACATAATTAGGCTGCTCGCACCACAGCGTACCGTCATTGTCAAAGGTGGCAATCCGCTCTGGCACTGGCACAAAATCGGGACTTCCTTCTGTTGTGACCCGACGAACGAAATCAAGAATGGTTGCTTTTATCGTTCCCTCGTTCCAGGAAGGCAAAGGGGCGATCGTCGGTAAATCAGAATTTGAACTCATAACTTAGACTCACATCGATTCAGAACACTCAATTCATATGGCTAACTCGAATGACTATCTCCGCACAATCAGGCGAAAGCCTAGATGGCAAGTGCTGGTATCGATCGCCTGTGCCATCCGAGCGGCTGGACGGTAGCGTTGGCAATAGCTGGGCGCACACAAAAACGAGCCACCTTTAGTCACCTTGCGGGGAATTTTGATCTCCGGCATTTGTGGGTCATAGCTGTTTTCTCGTTCTCCGCCACGCGGATTGGCAGTTGTACAGCACGGGCTTTTTTTAATCTGCCGATGCTCCTGATACCAATCCGTTGTCCATTCCCAGACATTGCCAATCATGTCGCAGAGTCCGTAGCCGTTTGGGGGAAAGGCTCCGATGGGAGAGGTGCGATCGTACCCATCCGTACACAAGTTTTCAAACGGGAATTCGCCCTGCCACGTGTTTGCCATCTGTTTGCCTTTGGGATTGAGTTCATCGCCCCAGGCAAAGGCAGCCCCTTCCAATCCTCCCCGTGCTGCAAATTCCCACTCTGCTTCCGTAGGAAGTTCCTTACCAATCCACCTCGCGTAGGCTTCTACATCTTCGTAGGCGAGATGCACTACCGGGTGCTGCTCCCGTCCTTTAATCGAACTGCCTTTACCTTCGGGATGTCGCCAGTTTGCACCGGGTACATAGCTCCACCAGTTGTAGTGATTGCTCTTGCTGACGGGGCGATCGGGCTTAACAAAAACAGTGGAGGATGGTTGCAGCAACTCTGGCTTGGCACCGGGGTAATCATCCGGATTGGCAGGACGTTCGGCAAAGGTGATGTAACCTGTCGCTTTCACAAACTTCTGAAACTGGGCATTCGTCACCAGATACTTGTCCATCCAGAAGCCATCGACCGCGACTTTGTGAGCCGGGGCTTCCTCCGGGTAGTGATGATCCGAACCCATCAAAAAAGTGCCTCCTGGAATCCACACCATATCTTTGGCAGGGGGGCGACCAGATACATAGGTGGAAATAGCTTTGGTGGAGATAGTAAATTGAGTCATGAAATACTCTCGATCAAGAAGCGATAGATTTATGACACCCGCGTGGGAAGATGCCAGGTCAGATAGGCGATCGTGATTGCAACCGACACCAGCACGTAAACTGCAATAGCAGGTGATATAGATAGGTGAGGGAAATTTAATGCGGCGATAAACAACGCCAGTGCCGCACTATGGGTCGCAGTGGTCGTGGCTAGTGTCATGCGAGTAAACGATTCTCTCCCTCCCAGGAGATGCCCCACCCAGAGCGAAATTAAGACCAATAGCCCAATCACAATCAGGGAAACGATGTCAATGTGTAAAACCGCGTCTAACTGCTGTGCTAAAACCCAGATGATCAAGATGCAAAATAATACGTTTGCTACCTGAGTAATCAGGGCTTCTAAGTTGTTCGCTAAATCTGACCAGCAGTGCCGTACCGCCACGCCAATCAACAAGGGCAAGAGTTGGGCAACCGTCAGTTGCCGAACGACATTGAGTGGTGAAATCTGCGCCTCAGGTGGAAAGAATGCTTGCAACATGGTGATTGTCAGCGGCACAGTAATCACCGCCAGCAGAGAAACGGTTGCCTGCAATGCGATCGCGTAGGGCTGCGATCGGTTGTAGTGAGGTAGATGAAAGGTTAACGATGTGCCTGGTGCGATGGCGATCAAGATCAGTCCCACCTCAATCTCTGAAGGTAGCCGAAAACACAGCACCGTCAGAACCGCAAGCACTGGCACCACAACGACGATCGCCAAAATAGAACGATTGAGCAGTCCCGGTCTTTGCCATAACAAGAGAACCTGTTCCAGCCTCAGCGTCATCCCTAAGGACAACATCAGCGAGAACAACGTTAGCTTGGCTAAATTAATGCATAGTAGTGTAATTGAGTCGTCCATAGGCAGCACCGCTAGTCGCACTGGCTGTGCAACTAGGGATAATGATAGGAATGACTAAGGAATTAAAGAATTGACAAATCAGTTAATTAGCTGAGGAATTGCAGTGGAAAATTGCTCTGAACCAGAAGTTAAACCAGCGATCGATGCAAGGTCATGCAACCAAATAGTGACATAACTGATGGGTTGGAGCGTGAAGTTAAGGGGCTGGGTTGAGAAGTTAAGTAAAAGATAAGGATTTTTGCCAGTTCACCCCGGCTGCCAAATGTAGTAAATTGAGGAATTCTCTGTCTGACACTGAACGGGTATAACTGAGCAGAAGGACGGCAATTGTTACGACTAATCAGGATTCGGTAATCTGCTCTGGCAGCTCTCAAATGGGTAAAGGTTGCCCTTTAAGGATGAAGGTTGGGGTCATCAGCAAGTAGATTCTCAGCTTGCGCGATCGTGAGTAGGCGAGTATTCGCTGTCAAAAAGGTGAAGGATGCAACATTGGGGGGTGACAGTTGCTTCTGAAGGCATTTATCATTCACCACGTTCCTCGATAACTGTCTCTGAAAGGGGTTTACCCGAAATGTGAATAGAGTTAACCATGACTTTGAGATCTGCTTCAGAGATGGCTGGAATGTCTGAATGGTGTGCTGGTGGAACGATTCTTCCTGCCGCAACGAGGAATTGAAGGATCTGTTCGCCTGTTTCCCCAGAATTGGACTGACTTAAATGGGGCGCTGCCGTCTGTGCCTCGGCAAGTTTTTTTGACAATACTGCTTGTTCTTCTTCTGGTAATGCCAGAATGACTTGCACAAGTGATTCAATTAGCTGAATATTCATGAGTTTTCCCTCTATTTTGGATTCCGCCTTTGGTAGTTTTTAGTAACTTGCGATCGCTTCTGCTAACGCATTTTCAGCCCACCACTGCTCATAGCGCTGACAAATTTCTTGTAGATAGGACTGGCAATCGTCAAGGGCAATCATACGAGCGGAGAAAACACAGAATTTCGAGAGAGGTTTTTCTATGATAGGCTGGCAATCCAAAAGACGTTAGCCTATCCCATCGATCGCCCCTGATCCTCTAACCAACTCAACCACTCCATTAACGGCAAATAGGAGGGTCTGAAAGGTTATCTGTCCGGTCAATGAGGATTATTAGTTTTGTCTGGCTACGGTATCTTCGGCAGCTTCCAAGCAACCCAAATAGAATAATGCTGAGTAAGCATATTTCTACCAGTGATAGACTTGAAGCGGAACGCGTAATCAGTATGGTGAGGTCAGCATGAACACAGAGTTCACGCAGGTTTTTGAGTTAACCCTCTCGGAAAAACTGCAATTACTGGAAGATTTATGGGACAGCATCGCCCAAGCTCCAGAGCAAATTCCTGTGCTTGATTGGCAAAAAGAGGAACTTGCTAAGAGAAAGGCTGCTTATTTGCAGAACCCTGACTCAGGAAGTTCATGGGAAGCAGCGAAGGAGCGAATTCGTCGCGGACGGTACGGTGCTTAGAAATCTGATCATTCTGCCAGAGGCGGAACTGGATATAACCCAAGCTTATATTTGGTACGAAGATCAGGAACTTGGGTTGGGTGAAGAGTTTCTTCGTTGTGTCGATGCTTGCATTCAATTCATTCGGCGTAACTCTGAAATGTATCGGGTAGCTCACGAAAACTATCGAAGGGCTGTCGTGCGGCGCTTCCCCTACGTTGTTTTCTACGAGCATTCAGATACTACAGTTATTGTCTATGCAGTTTTTCACTGTTCTCAAGACCCGAAAAAATGGCGTAGTCGGTTGCCGTAGAAGTGACCGATCGCGGCAGAACGCTCCTGTTCAATTGTTAGGGGCATCGCTGACCACATCACAGAGGGTACGATCGCTCTCTGGCAACTCAGAATTGTTTTGGAGATACCCCTTAATCCACTCACAGCCAAACTTCAAAACATTGTCAGAATTAATCACCGTGTTTACATCCCAAACGATCGCGGTACGATCCGTGCTGGCAGAGATGACGTTTTGACCATCCGCGCTGAACTCTACTTTATTCGCCGCCCCAGTGTGTCCATTAAATGTCGCCATTAACGTCCCGTCTGGTTGCCAAAGTTTGACGGAGCGATCGGTAGATGCAGAGGCAATCAGGATACTGTTTGAACCATTGGTATGTTGTGCTTGACTGGTGTATGCCACACTTGAAATCGGCGCTTTGTGCTGAGTGAAGGTGGTTAATAACTTGCCATCCGGTTGCCAGAGCTTTGCTGTACCATCCACAGAGACAGAGACAAGCTGCGTTCCGTCAGGGCTAAAGGCAATATCTCGAACCGTTCCTTGATGCCCCTTAAAGACTTGCAGCAGCTTGCCGGTCGTGCTCCACAGTTTGACCAGCGTATCGCCGCATCCGGTTGCGATCGTCTGGCTGTTGGGTGCAAATATCACGGTGCCAACGATCGCCTTACAGGCTGGAATGGTTTTCACCCTGGTGAGATTTTTATCCCACACAATGAGATTGCCTCCGTTGGTATCCCCAGCCACCAAATAAGCTCCATTGGGGCTGTTCGCATCGCGTTGCGGAGCAAATGCAACGGTTTGTTGGGGGTTAAACGTAGCGGCTGCCTCAACTAACACTTCGAGTAATTTCCCATTGCGATCCCAGAGCTTGACGGCTCCATCTCCACCCGCAGTCGCAAACTGTTTACCGTCGCCATCAAACGTAATATCCTGAATTTTGCCGGTGTGGGCATTGAGGGAACGCAGCAATGCTCCCTTTTGATCCCACAGGTAAAGTTCACCGCTATTCGTACCTGATATAATGCGCTTTCCATCCGGGCTAACTGCCAATCCAGTCACTTCTGTTTCGTGTCGCAGGATGGTTAGGAAGGGCATTCCTCCCGGTTTCCAGAACCGCACCGTTTTATCTAAACCGCCCGAAAGAATTGTTTGCCCATCCGGACTAACCACTACCCCTCGAATCTCACCGTCGTGCCCCTGGAAAGTGGTGAGGGCTGTTCCGTCATGTCGCCACAGCTTCACCACTCCATCTATGCTGACCGAAACAAAGGTTTGACCATTGGGGCTAAAGGCAAGATTGTTAATTCCACTATCGTTTTTTAACGTCCTGACTAAACTACCATCAGGTTGCCACAGGTTAATTGTGCCATCTAGCCCTGCGGAGATAATCAAGTCATTAGTTGGGTGATAAATCACGCTCATGACACCTGCACCATGCCCGCTGAGGGTTCTCAGGAGTGTGCCAAACTCTGGAGCCGATGGGTTCCCGACTTGCCAGAGTCTCACCTGGGTATCGAATGAACTGGTCACCAACGATCGCCCATCGGGACTGAAACTGAGACCAAATACAAGACCTTGATGGGGCAAGGTTTTCAGCAACGTGCCGTCTCGCTTCCATAGTTTAACGGTTTGATCAGGGCTAGCAGAGGCAATCAATGACCCATCTGGGCTGAAAATTGCCCGCCATACACCACCTTGATGGGCATTGAGCGTCTTCAACAATTTTCCGTCTAGGTTCCAGAAATTAATTTTTCCATCCGCTCCAGATGACATCAACACTGAACTGTCAGGGCTAAAGGCAACGCTCCAGGCTCGATCGCTGTGTCCCTGCATCGTCACCAGAGGCGTACCATCCGGTTTCCAAAGCTGTATGCTTCCGTCGAGGCTGGCTGTAGCAATATAGGCACCATTGGGGCTGACAGCAATACTGTTAACGCCAATCTTGAACCCAGAGATCCGATTAGACTCGATCGCCCCATAGACGGCTTGCTGTAAGGTTAACTCGACTTGCTGATTCAATGCCTCTGATGCCTCATTTGATGCCCGATTGTTCTGTTCCAGGGTTTGTAGTCTGGTTTGCGCTCGAATGGCTTGTACCAGCGCATCTAACCGTCGCCCTGAGGCGAACAACGCTTCTGAGGATGAGGCGATCGCTTGAATCTCGCTAGTGCGTAGCCGCTGTTCTCGCTCTAGTGCCCGACGATACTGCGTAAATATCGCCCCTCCCAAACCGATCGCGATCAGTAGGGCAATACTGACCAGCGACAGAATCAAATTTTGCTGTCGGAGATTGCGCTGCTCCAGCTTGCTTCGGGTTTCCTGCTGCTCCAATTCCTGACTCGCTGCCAAAAAGCGATAGTCGAGATCGCTCAAGCTTTTGCCCGTTGACCAGTCCAATGCGCTTCTCAAGGATTGTCCTCGCAACAGGCGGGATAAATCTTTCTGGTCAGAAGCAACCCAGGCATTAAACGCTTCTGAGTAAGGGCGCAGGACGGCAAGCTGTTGTTCAGTCCAGGTTAAGTCAAAAATCTTTTCGTAAATGGGACACCGAACTTGCAGGAACCCCTGTTCTTGAACCACCAATCCAGAGAGAAGCAGTTCAATCTGTTCGCGGCTATCATCTGCTTTAATCCCATCGGTTGTTAAACGCTGCTCTTCACAGGTTCGCGTTCGCGGAAACAGCAAAATCTGCTGATAGATGCTCAGCATTCTAGCCGCCCGTTGCTCGTTGCGCTGAATCCGATCGCGAATCGTGCGGAGATGTTCAGGGTTGTCTTGAGCCTTCCAATTATGAATAATTCGAGATTGCACCAATTGATCGACTAGATCAGCGCTGTCGGCTGGTTCTGTATCCCGGTCTGTGAATCGATTGTTTTGCTGGTTCTCAACGATTAACTGACACAGCTTTTGCGTTAGAAACGGTTGCCCATTTGTCCAATCTAAAACGCGATCGAGGGCAGCCTGCGGAGCGTCAACCATTCCGACCAATCCTTTCACCAGCGGTTCAACTTCGTTGGGCTGGAAGCCGTGTAGTTCGATCGCCTGACCAATATTAAAGGGAGTGCGCTGGCGATCTTGCATTAAGTCAGTAGGAGTGGCTACCCCAAACAAGGCAAAATTTAAGCGCTGATAAGCTGGGTTATTCGATCGCTGAATATAGCAAGAACGGATGAATGCAAAAAAATCATTCACCGGAAAACTTAGACTGAGAATGCTATCAATTTCATCAATGAAAATCACTAAGTGCTCACCCGGAAAAGCAGGCAGCAGCACCTCTTCAATAAACACACTGAGTTGCTGAATGGGTGAAAGATCTTCAACCTGCTGTCTCCAGGTTTTGAGATTAATCTCCAACTGAAAACTGCGCCATAGCTCCAGAATAATCCCCCTATACCACTGATTCAGCGAAACCGTTTCGCTACCAATTCGCGTCATGTCGAGAAAGGCAGTCCGAATCCCCTGCTGAGTCAAGAGCCGACGGGTACGAAACAGCAAGGAAGACTTTCCCATTTGGCGGGAATTAAACACATAGCAAAACTTGCCTGCCAGTAATGCCTCAAACAGTTCAGCATCTGCCTGACGCACCACATAAGTAGGCGCATCGACTGATAAGCTGCCGCCAACATAGTATTGATAGGAGGTCATCCATTTACCTGAGGATTATGAGCCGCAAAAAACTGTTGATAAAGCTTGCAAAGGGGTTTAGCATGGCAAACATCATCAAATTTTATCAGCCCCAAACTTTCTAATTTATAGGCGATCGCCAGATCCAAACACACTCCTGCATCTGACTGCAAAACTTGCTGAAAAGCCTCGGCTAATTCTGCTCCATCTCGCAACTTGACCAGGCATTGATTCAAGTGACTGGCATAGATCCCAGCAGGGGTAGACGCTTTCTGCAGCAGATTTTCCAGAGTAAATTGACCACTCCAAAGATGATAAAGTGCTAACTGGGTTAAGTAAGGATGCCCACCGACCAACTCCATCAAAGAGGGTGCAACGTCCTTGGAAAGACGATAAACCTGAGCGAGAACCTGAACCTCCTCCGTGCTTAAGAGCGGTAAATTGATCGGCAACCCCACATTAAACGGAGATTGATTCAGGTTTAGAGGCACATAAATTTCAGTGGAATATTTAAGTATAAAGCGGAGTTTTTGGAGTGTTGTATCACTCTTTGCTTCTTCGTACCAGGAGCGCAGCAAGGGTAAAAATTCACGGAAAATTTCAGGATATTCAAAGACGCGATCGATTTCCTTAAACAACAAAACAATTGGAACGTGAACTTCTTTTAATAGAACCTGTTGTAGATAAACTGTACTACTGACCTTACTACCTGCTTCTGTATCCCAGTAATCATCCAACGTAGGAGAAAGATTAAGCTGATAGCTCAAGATAGTACAAAGCCAACGGAGAAAGCGATCGATGCTGGAAAAGACCGTCTCATCGGCTCGTTTCAGATCAACCTGGAGGATGTGGTAGCCAAGCGATGTGGCATGATGGAGCAACCGCAGCGTAAACGAACTTTTTCCCATTTTTCGGGGGGCTTTAACCCGGATCAAGCCACCGGCTTGGCTAATCTCAGCCCTTGCTCGTGCTTGTAATACGGATTGTTCAATGTAGTAAGGAGAATCCAGGGGAACAGGCCCACCGGGAAATTCAGGCGATTGATTCTGCTTTGACTCGATCACCCTCGGTTCATCGCTTGCATCAACCAGCTTAATCAGGCTTTCCTGGTGATTGGCTGAATTGTAATCCTGAGGCTCAAGTTCAAGCCCCAATGACTGAAAAATAGTCTTGATCGATCGCTCATCTACGCCTGTTTGTTGCTCAAATATCTTTTTAATCGTCGCTGAGTGCAACCCTTGCGGATCAACTAATTGAGTTTGGCGAGCCAGAACTGCCAGCGTGAATTTGTAGCCTTTTTGGGATTCCAATTCTGACAATTGCACCTGTAGCTTGTGTCGCCCAGCCTCGCTTAGAATATACCCGCGATGCCGTTTGAGTTGTCGCGCTTCCATATTTTCTAAAGCCTTTTTGATTGCAATGCAGCATTGTTATGAAAAAGGTGAATACACCAACATGTGGTACGGATAATACATGAAATATTAATAGCGTATCTACCTTTTGGCTGATTGCAAATCTAAACTCGCGAAAAATGAAGCTTGCTTCTCTAAACAGGAGGATACAGGCAAGCGTATAGAGACTACCGTATGGTTTCTATTTGGTTTCTATTTATATAGAGCAGAGAATAATCAGGCAATTTGATTGTGGAAAGAATAATCTTAACGTCAGTTCGGGATAAGAAAGGGGCAAACCCTAACCTGAGTTTGGGATAAGCTGAAAAGCCCTTAACCCGAATTGACGTTACTTAGTTAGAACTGGAATGTTGTTCGTAATGTGGCAATAAAAGCATCCCCATTGGCATTATCCTGATTTGGAGCGGTCAACCAAATTACTCCAGGGGTGATGGAAATGTAGTTATTAATGCGGTGGCGATAGAAGGCTTCTATATGAAAAGGAATGTCCGTCTCGAAGTCATCCGGATCGCCCCCTTCAAATCGAGTTAAGTAAGGCTCTGCCCCAAACACCAATCCCAGTAAGTTGCCTTCTTGCCCTAAATCTGGGAAAGCAAGCGTCAAGGCATAGTTGAGGATCTGTCCGTCTCCCTGTTCAATCAAGCGGGCATAAGTGGCACCAAACCAACCGCTAATGGCAAAGCTGGGGCTAGGTTGAAAGGATGCTTGAACGCCGTAAGAATTTGTGACTACAGAAGGAAATTCAAACAAGCGCTGTGCTGAAAGACGAGTTTGACCTGCCAATGTGTTTGCCACTGCGGTTCCTGACACAGCCAAAGTATTGTAGTTGAAGCCAAAGCGTCCGCCTGGGAAATAAGCATGGATGTAAGTGCCCGCAATACTAAATGACTCAGCCGGAGTCCAGGTGATTTGTCCGATTGTGGAATATCCACCATTGAACAAACCACCTCCGGGACTTGGATTACCGATGTTTAACCCGTCTGCCAAATAACCTGCCGAAAACCTGAGCTGCCTACCCAAGAAGTAATTTAAGCCAATACCACCGCCTGCTCCCAGGGTATAGATAGCATTACGCTCCCCAAACACTGAAATCGCACCGTTACCAGCATCGTTATCGTCCAGGTAAGGATTGACCGTAGGAGCAATTGCATTTAAGGGCAGAAAGCCACCGGGGGCAACTGTCACCGCTAATTGTTCTCCAATTGGGAAAGTGTAGGCAATTACAGCGGGTAAGAAATTGTTGTTCGTATTAGCACCAAACTGAGAAGATAGCGTACCTTCCGCAGTGGGAATCTCAACACCGCCGACTCTGTTTCCAGGCAGGTCAAACCCAACATCAATCGAGGGAACATTTCCTGTAAATAAACTGAGAGTGAGAAAATCTCGTCCTGTAAAGCTCGTTAAAAAATTGAGATTGGTGCGGTATTGCCCAACCGTCACGGTTTCATCACCGCTGTCTCCAAATACGTCGGCGATTGCAAAAATTACGTTCCCTGAAATCTTAGTGGTGGTGGAAAACTGATTGGCTTCTAGCTCGGCGGTGCGTGCTTCTAGTGCATCTACTCTGCCGTGCAATGAAGCTAACTCCGCCGCAAATTCCTCTTGCAAACGTTGCAAAGTTGCCAAATCTTCTTGGGTTGCTAAATCAGCCGTACTGGCGGCAAGCAATTCACTGATGCGATCGAGACAAGCATTCAACCCCGCCGCAAACTCATAGCGAGTCAAGGCACTTTGTCCACGATAGGTGCCATCGGGATAGCCCACAATACAGCCATATCGTTCTACTAAGGATTGCAATGCCTGAAACGCCCAATCTGTAGGTTGCACATCCGAGAGTTGCGTGACAGATGTGACTTGCTCTACGGAATTTAAATCAATTTGCTCCAGAGAATCAGCCAGCTCAGCATCACTGGTATCTGACGTGGCTGTACTTGATTCAGTGGGTTGTTCCTCAATAGCTTGAACCTCAGTCAGTTGGCTGACAGGCATAACCTGGCTGAACCAGCTTGCGTCGATCGCCGCATCTCCTGTCTGCGGTGCCAATTCATCGATAAACGAGTCGATCGATGGCAAATATTCAGCTTCACGAATATTTTCTGTATTCTGATTGACGATCGGAGTGGGTTCTACGCTTTGATGCTCAATACCGTTATTCTGTACACCGATCGATGCGACTGAACTGATATCCGTAGTTGCTAAAATATCTAAATTTTCGACAAAACCTGATTCTAAAAAACGTTCTTCTGATTGCTCTTTTGTATCAACAGTCGAAGGTTCGATCGCATGAACAACGGATAAGTTAAGCAATCCGATTGCATAGACAAGAGTTGGCACAAACAGGTAAACGCGCATCAAAATTGGAGAAACCACAAGCTTCACTCCTTCATTCGCAAATTGTACTGTTGAGGAACCCAAGTAAAACGGAAGCGCAGATTCAACTGGATAAATTCAACTGGAATATATGTATTTGAGAGGGCTTAACTTTCGCTTCACAGGGTTACAATGGGTAATAGAACGATCGCCTTTGAGTACAAGATTCTAGAGTAAAGCCTGAGAAATTAGGGCGAACTTTTTGGCTCTTGCAGCAGCTTTTGCTTGAAGTTAAGCAAAAGTTAAGCGTGAATCATCTACTTGCTTGAAATTAAGCAAAAGTTAGACAAGACAAAAATACTACGATCGTCACCTTCTCTTCTAAATCTTTCACCCAAAAGCCCAATCCCCGGTCATGTAACCCATCCCCCTTTCCTCAAATGTCTAAACAGCGGCTTTACGAATTTCTAAAAGATTGCGCCCAGCCAGGAGAAACCCCAGCCAAGCGCAATTTAAGAATTTGGATTTGATCAATGGGAATAATGTTCTTTACTGGCAATGGCTGAAACCTTTGATTTTACGTTGCCGTTTTCGCTGTCTCTTAGAACTAAAGTTCTTTGCTAGAGGTAGTATTCATCCAAAGCCTTCTGAAGTTGATGTAAATAAAGTTCTTTACTGTCACACAGATATAATTGCTTATTGATTAAATTTTAACAAGGCTCATGTGAAAACGCCCCAAACCTACAAGAACCTGGGTACCATCATCAAGAGTGTACTCACACTTCTTGAGGAAGATGAGCTAATCTTGTCTAAAAATAGATTCAAGTTTACCTAGAGCAATATCAATCGCTTCTTGTATTTCCTTTGAACGTGAAACAGCATTTCCAATACCGAAGCCGAAACCACTTTTTTTAATAAACAATGTTCTAGAGGGAAGGATTCCCGCCTCCTGAAATTGTTTCATTGTCCAGTCAATTCGGCGCATAGCAGCTTCTGCATAAGTTTCTGTAAATTCGTCGAGGCTCTGCTTCGTTAAGGGCAATTTAGACAAATTATGTTGTATGCGCCCTGATTGCCCCATTTGTCTGCCAATCACGTTTACTGTAATGCGTTTAGGACGCGATGGATCATTTCGTAAGCGTTGACCTACATCGCGAACTAAGACCGCCAGTTCACGATCGATTTCTTCCCAGTCTCTTCGAATCACTTTCTTAGGATTTCTTATTTTGTTCTTCTTGGATGGAAAATTAATATTCAACCAATCTCTATCATTTCCATATATAAAGTCATAAGCTTTTCGGTATTTTTTCTTGAAGTAGCTTCTGGTTTTGTCTGGATTTTTTGATTTGGCTTCTAAAAGCTCATCCCTATATTTTTTCTGTATATTAGACGCGTTTTCTTGAGTCAGATCCTGAGCTGAGTAGTCAATAGGTCTTGCTCCTTTTGTACCCTGTCTATATAAATCAAGTTTTAAGTGATAAGCATATTGTTCAAGAGCTTTTTCCCTCATGCGAAATATCTTAATGATTTCGCAAAGTGTCACATCTGAATTGTTCCAGTATCTAGTGAACTTTTGTTCCCATTGCTCTCCACGTTCTACAACTCCAGAATAGCGAAACTTATCTTCTGGCAACTTGTCAGGTCCAAGTCGGTAATAAGAAAAACCACACCCACACTTAAACAAACCTGTTGGTTGAGGTCTGGGGCGACCATCTTTATATCTGATTAACTGATACTCCTGAATCACAGGTAGGTTGAAGAATTTACAGGCGTGATTTAAGCAAGGCCAGGGTCCATCACCAAAGGGTTTAATTTCAAGAGGCAAACTAAAAAAATCTTTGGCCGAATAACCTAGAAATCTTATCAAGAGCAAATGATAAAGTGGATTAAGTGATTTTTGCGAAGTTCCAATTTGTAATATTCGATCAAGCCAACTCTCAAGAATTCCCTCTCTTATTTCACAACCAAGTTGCTGAAGTAGCTCCCTTCCATAAAACTTTTCAAAGCAGTTTACCAATTCAGTCATATTTCTTATTCTACGCCCACTTGATATTGCAAATCCTTTCTCAGCAAGTAATCTACGATAATTTTGGGATAAGAAATTTAATCCAGGAGCTAAATTTTCCTGATTTAATAGCCAAGAAATATCCTGTGCAATATTGAGTAGGATAATATGCTTGCGGTTTGATAAATCTATAGGTCGCGCCGGTACAATTTGTATTTCATTTTCAGCTACAAAATAATAAGATGGCCTACCCCCATTTCTAGGATTAATATGGCTTCTCTCCAGAAGAACTTGATGTGTAGAACATACTTCCGCTCCTGGGCATTGATGTGGACGATGCCAGTAAGTCTCGTTAAATTCTTTTCTATCATTTTCTACACAGAGTGGGCAAAACTTCAAATTTTCCTGTCGTTGATTTACTAATATCCCTAATCGACCATAGATTTTCATGCCGTTACGATGGGTCATATCATTACGCGCAAGAGCAATTTGTTCATGTCTAGAGAAAGGAACATATATGGGTAGCAGCGTTCCTCCGTTAATGAGCTGATTGACTGTAAATGGGTGTCCAGAGGGTAAAGTACTGACAAAATTCTCAAGATGACTAGGAAAATCAACAACTGCCCTGGTAGATGCACCAAACAGACTTTGTGATAAGTCATTATCAGCTGGATAACGTAATACTTCTTGATAACGTCCAAACAGACTATAAAGCAATTCGTCAGGATAGCGGTTTAAACAAAACCCAAGAGTATGTTTTGTCATTTATTATGATTTAGAGGAACTTTTGATTATGTGTGATTGCAAATGCTACAAACCTAAACAGGCGATCGCATATAACCTGCCTCTACAAGAGATTTGTGGTAAGGGATTGAACCATCTTTAGCCTGGAATAACGCAATTTCCAAAAGGCTTTTTCCTGTAAAATCCACACTGAATGTTTGAGTTTCAGACTCCGCTACTTGCGAGGAAGTAGAGCCTCCTTCTGCTCCTTCTTGCATTTCATCACCGGAATTCTGTTCGAGCTGTGTCGTATCCTCTTCCGAATCGCTCTGCTCCTGCTCAGCTTGAGTTTCTGGCGACGCAACGTTGATATTTTGATCCATCAATTTCCTGTGAATTTTCTTGATGAATGATTCTTTATCTATGAAGATATCCTCATAGTCCTCAAGAGCGTCCCAATCTTTTGCTCTAAGAGCCTTGAGCATTGGACCTGGTAGATTCAAATCGTCTTTTGCTGCCGATCGGATTATTCCAACTGTAATTTTCTCAACCCCGGAGACGATCGCTCGAATCTGAGCAAGCATGTAGATCTTGACAGCGAAATCTATAATGCCAAAGCTCTCTTCGTGAAGCGCATTTTTTAGCTTCCGAGTTAAGGGAGAGACCTGTGTAGTATACTGATATTTCCAAATGGACTCTACAAACAAATCCCAGCACTCATCCAAATCCATTGGCTCCCAAACAGCGTCCCCTAAGCCAGCACCACGACGCGTCTGATGCATCTTCCTACTCAAAATTGATTTTGCTCTAGGAGTGCCGACAAGTACTACTGGAATTTGCATTCTATTTCTCAGTTCAACAAAGAAATCCAGCATTTCTTCATGACCGCCACTTCTTAACTTACTTAAGAATTGAATTTCATCGACTACTAATACGCCAATGCAATGTATAGCAGCTATACGAGCCATATCTGGAACCATGTCCCTAGCTGCTCGTTTATCTTTGCAGTAACGGGAATAGTAGTCTGTTCCCAATAGACTATCAATCGCTTTAAAGAAACTGAGAACAAGACCCTTAATTGAACCATCGTAAGGGCAATCAAGTTTGAGCCATACAATTTGTTTAAAGATGAAATCTTTACCCTTGTAATGAGTGTGGCAGATTACTTGCGGAAACCAAAGTAGAATTTCCTCAATAGTGCTTGTTTTCCCCATACCAGGTGTACCTAGAAATGTGAATCCCGCAAGTTTAGAGCGCCGAGATTTTTCTTTAAAGGGTTCACCGCGACGTAAGGCTTCCACCTTAGAATTTACATCTCGAAAGTGTTTTGGAGAGAGAGGATTACGATGTCTCAATCCTCCACGAATGAGTCGCTCAAATTTAGAGAAAATATCTGTATGGATATGCCAAGGCTTAAAAATGTCAAATAACGAGAGCGTTAAATGAATACGGTCGTGAGGTGGTAGATTTCGTTCCTCCTCGTCATAATCAGGTGAGCAAATCAAAGCCATTCCTTGCTCTTCCTCTGACAAGGTAGGAGGAAGAGGTTCAATCAGTGGATTGTCTCGATAAATAGAAACAGTTTGCTCATTGTACACAGCATCAATAACATCCCCCATTAGAAGAGCAGAAGGTTCCTTACTCACTGATTCCTGGACAACTGATTTTTTCTTCATCTCTTTTGCCTCTTGAATTTCAGAATTTTGTTTTGTGGATGTCTGCCAACATATGACTTCTTGAATTACTAGAAGTACTGGTATTCCTGTCTGGTCGGAGTTTTTTGGCCCATTAGGTGTCTAAATTCCCTTTTTGTTTTATTGCCTCATGGACAATTTCTTCCACAGCAAGCTTAAATTTGTCATGAGAATGTTGCGTTCGTTTTTTGATGTCTGCCGTTCGTTCTTTGATGTCCGCCAAATAACTTCTGGCTTCAAACCAACTTTGGCCAAGCATTGGTCTGTACTGAGGAGTCAGATGGCAAACCTCCTCATCACCATTGGCGGCAATAAGATAAACCACATCTATACACCGAGGATCGTAAGCTAAAGCGCCCTTACTCCTCACACCAACTCTTGCGCGGGTAAACCATTGCTCATCAATTGCAGTTTTGCAGGTGTAGTACAGACCTTGAAAGGCAATGCCCCTTGAGGTGATAGAAGCTGTAGCTTTTGGCAGAAGGTTCAGCCGTTACCTTTCGAATGGTGCAGCACGCAGAGAATTGCTGCTACTGCAAAGTCCCCAATTCCATAAGTCGATGGGGACCAAGTCGGTGTGTTGATCCGTTTGTTCATCTATTAGGTAAGGTTCTAACTTCTGATGATTGTTGTAGTGGAGAATGTATTGAACTAACAGGCGTCGAAATTGTTTGAGATCAAGAATTCCATTTAATTGGCGATCACTAGCACCACAAGATCCTAACGAAAGGATGTCGTGACCAAGACTAGCTTCAATCTTTGCATTTTGTGCCGATTGCCTAGAATTTGGAGATTTGACATGAACACCAAACTCGAGAAGAGAGTTGGAAAACCATTCGGTGGGAGTGAAGCCAAGCAACAAAGACTCACAGATGTGGTGACAAGGATAATCAGCATCACTGATCTCGATTCCAAGCTTCCTGCAAAACGAGATTTTTTCTGCCAATGCGTTTTCAAATGCCAATAAACATCCTAATTGGAAACCTTCCTCTAAACTTACATGGGAACCTACAATCATCTGGCTCCATCGATCAAGTACTAAATGAACAGTAGGTTTTCCGAGTATCCGAGAACGATCAATTGAACTCGCAATCTGGTGGTCGGTAGAAGCACTGGCAACAAACCATTCTGAATTTAGAGCAGGCAAAGATTGATTTGAAAAAATGCCATTCATAGTTCACCTTGCAATTATTTACTGTACTTCTCAAGATTCTTAGGACGAGGAACGTATTCTTCATCGTCATCGTCATCTTGACTAATTTGTTGATTTGGCGGTACTTCTACTTGAGGCATGGGAGCTTCTGGGCAATTTGGTCGCCATGCTTCAGAGCTTCGTAAATCATCACGGGCTTCCATGCGATTTGGGCGTATTCCCGAAATTTGTGCAGTTTTGCTACGTCCGTCATAAGCCTTTTGTGTTTGCTCTGTCGCAGTATTAATGATGTGATCCATTTGGGCGTGATAATCTGCTACCCCTTGGCGATCACGAGTTTGTGCCGCATGAGATGCTTGCCCTTTTAGAGCGAGATAATCTGCAGCTTCGTAAAAATTTCGCCCCTGAAAGATCTTTGACCGCGGAAGAAGGTAACAAACTTCCACCGTCTCGAAATGTTTGGGACGGAGATAAACATTTGACAGGTCGCGAGGATCGTAGGCAATGGTAATTTTCCATCTGCCCTTGTCCCTCGCTCTAACGAACCACTCCTCCTTGATTGCCAACTCGCATGTGTAGTAAAGTTCTAGCTTGTACTGCCCGTAGTAGAAATAGATTCCACGCTCAGTTACAGAAGCTTCGGCAGATGGCAACAGGTTAAGGCGAATGAGATCAGTCGGCATTTCATTCAAGCAACCAGTGCGATTCGCAATTCCCCAATTCCAAAGATCAAGTGGATAGGGAGCGACCTGATCCCGAATCATGTCCTCCTCGAATGGGTAATTTTCAAGGCGACGATATGTATTGTGCTTGAGAACAATATGTCCTATTAATTGCCGGTACTGAAAGATGTCTAGCGCTGCATCTAGACGAGGATCTCTTTCCCCCCGCTCAAGAGGTTTGGCTGTGCCTCCGGGAACGAAGTCTTCGTGATCATCTTGAGCGAGGTCATGGATCTTCTCAACTTGACACTTCCAATCTGCTCGAAAGGGAGCCGTATTATCAACCCGAATATTTAGCGATGAATCTGCGAGGTTATCGGCGTGTTTACTTAAAAGTTCGCCGCGATCGCCGACTAAAGTATTACAGATGCCTTGGCACGGATACTCCTCCTCTGTGATGTCAATCCCAATATTTTTATAAGCCTCAACTTTGGGTGTGAACGCATGCTCAAGGGCCATCATCATACCTAGCCAGCTAGGTCCCTCCAGACCTACGTACCAGCCAGTTATCATCCAACTGAATTCATCTACAACAAAGTAAACTACAGGTCTCCCAATGCGTCGGTTGCGATCGAACCAGCTCACTAGATGAAGATTGCCGATCATCGCATCGATTTGATAGCACGACCCGGGACCCCGGGATCTTTTGGGAGAACCAGAAATATCTCTGTTTTCTAAATCAAATTTACGTCTGCCTCTTCTATCAATAAGAACTTTAGAAAGTTCAAATCTACGCTCAAACCAATATCGGAATTCACCAATAGTTGGCAGAGTGCTGGTATCTTCAGGAAGAATGGGCGTGAGAACATCCTTCTTGAACTCATAACCAACGTTGTAGTACTCCTCTAAAGTTCTTTGATATGCAACTGTGAGCGATTTTTTCTCAGAACCCAGGTAAAATTTTCTAATTCCTCTATCAAATTTCTCCTGGTCACTCGTTGTGACGTTGACTGAGGTCTGTTTGCCGGTTTGCTTCGTAACATCACTTTTACGACCTCTTTTATGTGGTCCTGGCTCTGCCTTTACGCGAGTTTCTCCTGGAGCGCCACAGTTAAAGTAGAGTTGAAGAAGGGCATTCTTATTCTGTCCTCTTTGCCAAAAAGCTCTTAAATAATTTCGTACGGTTACTTCTGAAACTGTCTGCCTACCATATTTTTCTGAAGGCTTGCACCAAAGGCGTTCAATAGAAGCTGCAATCTCTATTAATCGCTGTCTCTCAGCAGGAATAAAGGCTGAAATTCCACTGTCTATAATTGGAGAAATAACTTCCCAAGCTTGATCTCTACGAGTACGATGCTTATCAAGATATTCCTGAGAAGGCAACAAGAGGGAAGCGTATGGATCAATTTGTAGAATTTCAGCACTTCCCGACATAAGTGCCATTTCTAAGTCACCATATTTCCACCAATCTGGAAGTACCTTCCCCACCAACTCAATAACAATAATATGAGGCTTTTCAATATGAAGAACTCGGATTTTTTGTTGTTCCGAGTCATTCCTGTGCAAACGCAAAATCTGATTTTTAACGAGTGACATAACAAGTTCCGACAATTAGAATTCAAGTGGCGGTTGCAGCAGAAAGTTGAGTTTTTTTGAAGTGTCAATATTTTGCCTGATATCAACTATCCATTTTCGAGTAGCAATTAGATACCAAGCCAATGCTAAGCAGCTACCATGTTTTAAGGCAAGTTTAGTGTCACAATTCTCTGCAACTTTAGCTAATGATTCATCGTTTTCTAAAATCGATTGAGTCAATTCAGAATAAGCTTGAACCAATAAGCTCTCCCGAATAGGTGGCTTTGCACCCTCGTGCATATACTTACGTATATGTTTCACATTTTCTACCAAATCTGTTGAGATCTCCTTCTCTGTCATAATCATGAAGCGAATGTTGCGAGCTTCCCAGTATCTCCGCCGGATCTCTAACTTTTCAAGATGCCTTTTTCCTGATTTAGTTAAAGGATTTAGTTCCTCAAGAGGTTTGACCTCAATTGCAAAATGGTCTTCGCCAAAATTTGTTTCTATACAAGCAATAAGATCTGTAGTTGCAGTTACCGGCTTCTGCGTCTTTTGATCTACTGGGTGTTTAATATCTAACTGCTCTGCAATCCACAGCGTTTCTGTTAAGTCAAGCTCGACTTGCATATAGAGATCGGAGATCTTAGTCGCCCATTCGATCATGCAAAAGACCGAGAGTTCAAGCCCACTCATCACGTGATAGGTTCTTCCCGTAATGTGGCTTTTGATCCGACTCACTCGCCCTCTTGAAGAGAACTTCCGAACTGTCAAATTCGAGCGATATTTTGGCTGTTCATCTTTGTGTGTCATAATTTTCTCTCTTACGAACCGAGGCAAAATAGCTTCAGCAGGAGTGCGTCTAATGCCTTTGCAATTGTTGTTCCGATTGCAAAGTTACTGCAACCCTTTCTGCTCATAACCTAGGTACTTGCCAACAATGAGACGTGAGTACGGGTCTATCACATACACTAGATGCGGATGGTAGGTTGTCGTCTCTTGTTTAGACATAATTTGCTCAGATGCAGATGGAGAAAAAGATCTTAGAAATTTGGAAAAATCTTTTAGCTGAATCCATACTCTTAATACAATGTTTCGTATTGAATGCTGAGCAAATTGTCTTGTCCTCCCACCTCTGAGTTGATTTAAAGAATTTCGCAAGCTTGCAAAGCAGCATTTCGGCGATTTATCCATCATGCTCTTGCTTGAATTTCTACCTGATACCAGGTGAACATCAAACCGGGTTGAACCGACATAGTAGATCCTCAATTCGGGAAGATTCGGCTGCTCTTCTTCAAACATAGAAAACTCCTATCATGATGCTGAAGGTCATTTTGATAGCATGTTTAGGAGAACTAAATATTGCAATTCCGTTATCTTTTGCTAGGGCAGCAAAGTTTAATCGCTGCACTCAAGCGGGAAGATGAGTCAAAATATTGGGGATTAGCTCATCTGAACAGAGATCAGAAAAATGACCACTATTTGGAACCTTTATGCGAGGGTTAAACGGTGCAATATCGGTATGGCGGAGTTTGGAATGAAATTTAAGCACTATCCTCATCAAAATCTATCTTAAATTTCATTCGGTCATTTCTATTGGAATACCTATTGATAAATCTTGGTTTAACTCAACAATGGCTTCATATAACTTAAAACTAGCCTTTGAGCAATTTACCCAAGCGGACTCGGTCAAAACCAAGAAGCGGCTTTCGACAACTTTGAAGTTCGTACTTAAGCAATATGTTCTGCCTCTATGGAAAGGTCAGAAATATAAGGATAGGGAAATAGAAAGCCATTTTGAGGGCTGCCTTGCCAAGATTTCGATCGAAGAATTTAGGCATCCTCCTTTGATTGAGGATGTTGTGGCACATAAACTACAGGCGCTTGTAACTGATGGAAAGCTGAAGAGGGGTACGGCTGACAACTATCGTTCTGCTCTAAATAAATTTATTAAATGGATGCAGAGTCAAGATTGGTATCTCGAAGCTGTAGGAACAGAAAATGTTGAGGCAGAGTCTTCACCCTTTAAAAGCCGAGATTTGAGAACTGCTCGCAAGAGACAGAAAAGAACACGCGTAAAAATTTTCGATTTTTATCCTGTTAAAATACCTTTGAGATTAGAAAGGCAAATTGAGGCTGGACCAGATGAGTTAAAAGTTGAAGATTTTGGGGTTCAGCTTCAGCATAAATTTCAGCAACGACAATGGAGATTGCCCACCACTGGACTTCGCTGCTTCTACTTATTGAAACCTGAGCTTTTTCAAGAAACACCTTCTAATTCTTCTCTGGAAAAGCAAGTAAAAGACTTAGTGGATGACATTCACCAGTTTCTTTGGTGGAAGAGAATAGTTCGGCAACAATCGTTGGATCAATTAGATTTAGTGGATATAACTAACCCTGATCTATTATCCGAATTTACGGCATGGGGGCATGACAAGAGAAGATGTCTTAGAAACGGAGCAGCAGGTGTTTTAAGTTTTGCCTTAAAGGTTTCACAATGGTTATACCACTTAAACTCAAGTGATCTATTCCTTCAAGATATTGAGGAGTTGAACTTGCTTTCAGAAATGTTCAAAGAAAACTTTACTACTAAAAGCACACCTGCAAAAGATTCCAATCATGTTGTATTAGAGGAGTACCTATCCATTGAGGAATGTGAAAAGATTCTCTTGGAACTACGACAAGACTGTGAACCTAATGATGTGAGGGGATTACCTCGAACACATAGAGCAATTATGTTGTCTTGGCAGCGCTATTTGATTAGTGGCTTAACATACTATTCAGGATTACATCCTGCAGAAATTCGTCAACTTAAGATTCAACAGTTAATCTTTAAAGAGGATATTGGTGACTGTGTAGTAATTTACTTAGATTTTCAAGAATGTACATGGCAAAGTCGGCATGTTCTTCTTCCTAAATTCATAGTTGCAGATCTAAATGACTGGATGACTATTTGGAGAAATAGAGTTAATCCTAAACATGATTTTGTATTCTTCTCTTTGGGCGCTAATAATAACCTAGATACTGAAGGGCAGCCTTTAGACAGTACAGCGGTTAATGCAATTCTATCTAGAGCTATATACAAACATAGTGGGAAGATGTTGGCACCATCTATATTGAGACGGTTTGCTGCACTCCGTCTAGTTCCTCTATCTTTGCTGAGTAAATCGCTGCTACACGAAATGCTTGAAATTGATCTCTCAAATACCTCTTCAACAAAAGGAATCAAGAATTTTTTTAGTCAAATACTTCTACGAGATAGAATTATCAGAGACTTAGGTCTGTCTTTTAATGACTTTACAGAAGATTAACTTAGGCTCAACAAAATACAAGCGGGTGCAGAGATTTGGAGAGAGCGTGCTATCTAAGTCTGTTCTTTGCTGAACTCTTTGGGGCAAACTAAGATTGGCACTCTGAGGCTTTTGTGGGAGATGAACGGTTGTGGATATTCAAGAACTTGAAGAGCTTGTTAGACATCCTCAAGAGAGCGCAAAGCTAGATTTCAAGTTACTCAGTTATAAGCTCTTTGAACCACAACCTACTAAACCTATTGATCCAAGTAAACAGAAGATTTGGAAGGAGCAAAGAGATAAGTGGGAGGATGACCGAATTCGGCAATGGGGTGAGCTTGTTAAGGATATCATTTCCTTAACAAACGGAAACATTGGGACAGTAAACCAGACGGCTCATCTGATAATTGGAGCAGATGACAAGTTAAAGCCAGATGGAACCCCGAATATTCTGGATGTTGGCGACCAAACTCCTCCCCGCAAGGATATTTACGAAAAAGTAAACTCATACTGCCAACCTCGCCTTCCTGATTTACACTGCAACATTTACCAATTTGAGAGCAAACGGCTTTTGGTGATATCGGTTCCACCTAGTCCTTACCTGCATAAGCTCTCAAAACAATTAAAAACTCCTAAAAAAGATTTTTCTCCGTATACTGTTTTGATCCGTCGGGGAGATGGCGAAGAAATTTATGAAGCTTCACGAGAGGAACAAGAGGCTATTGAGAAAGAGAAACAAGCTTTCAGTCAAATCCTGCCTAAAGTAGCCAAATATGAAAACATTCGTTTGGGCGGGGTGGAAGAATTTGAGTTTTTTGGTCGAGAACAGGACATTGAAAAACTGAGGCACTTGTTTGAGAACCGAGATCGCCTTACAATCGCCTCCATCACTGGCATGGGTGGAGTTGGCAAAACTGAACTTGCTATTCAATATGCTCGACGGCACTTTCAGCACTTAGGCCACAACTCGGGAGGAGTTTGCTGGATTGATGCCAGAGAGGAGAATGTTGGAATTCAATTAGTCCGATTTGCTGAAACCTCACTAAATATAAAACCTCAAGAAAGCTGGGATCTCAAAACACAGTTGCACTTCTGTTGGCAGAATTGGGGCGTGGGAGATTGGTTATTTGTTATTGATGATGTCGGTCATTATAAGGAGCAGGTAAAACCTTACCTACCACCGGATTCATTTGGATTTAAGGTATTGCTAACAACGCGAGAGGGAATCGGTCGCCCTGTCAAGGAATTACCAATTCGAGAATTGCAGCCAGAAGCAGCAAATGAACTACTAAAATCCTTTATTAATTTAGAACGAATTGAACAGGAACTAGGGCTTATTGAGGAAATTTGTGAATGGATGGGTTATCTACCACTTGGTCTGGAGCTGGTTGGCCGTTACTTGTCTCTTGATCCGGGACTTCCTCTGAAGGAGGTTCTATGTTCTTTAAGGCAAAAAGGACTTGGATATAAACCTTTAGTAAATGTTGACAATTATGCAATAACAGCCGAGCGAGGGGTAGCTGCTGCATTTGAGCTGAGCTGGGAGCGTCTAGATAAAAATGCACAGGTACTTGGCTGTCTGCTTAGCTTATTTTCACCGACTGATATTCCTTGGTCACTAGTACGGTTTGTATATAAAGAATCAAATTTTACAGAGAATGATTTTCTTGAACAGGACTTCTATGAGAATTCAAAAGTAGATTTAATTCGCTATAGCTTATTGAGGCATACAGGACAACAAAAATATTATCTCGAAGGTTTACATCAAGTCGAATCCAACTCGGAAATTCAATTCTCTTCTGTTGGGGATAGTCTGTATAGTTTACACCAGCTAATTTGGAGATTCTTTCAAAAGAAACAAGATAAGGTATTATCTGATGATCTAAAGCGAAATTTTGTAAATTCAATATTGACTATAGCCAAGCATTTACCGTCCAGATCCGAAATTCAATACCAAAAAGCACTTTCACCTATTTTCCCTCATGTACTAAAACTGTCTCAAGATCAAAAATTAGAAATACTGATGAACAATGAAAATAAAGCTACTCTTTCTCAGAGTATATCCAATTTTTACTTAAATCAGAATTTATATAATGAAGCAGAAGCTTGGCAGTCAAAAAATCTTTCGATTTTGCTAGATCTGCATGAAGAAACACATCCAGACGTAATAAAAAGTTTAAACAATTTAGCCTTTTTATACTTTGAAAGAGGTGAATATAGCAAAGCAGAGGAATTGTATTCTAAGAATTTAGAGCTTTTAGAATTGTTGGCAGATCAGGGTGAAATAAAGCAGCTGGAAAACCTAGAAGCATTGATGTATTCCTTGAGCAATCTTGGGATGATTTATTATCAAAAAGGAATTTTGGATAAAGCCGAAGAAAAATATATTCAAGCCTTTGAACTTAGTCAAAAAATATTTAAAGATAAACATTTACAGATAGCACTTATAGTCAACAATTTAGCTATGGTATATCATGACAAGAATTTTTTTTATGAAGCTGAAACTTTGTATTTGAAGTCACTCGAAATTAGAAAAGAGCTTTTGGGTGAATACCATTCTGATGTGGCAACTAGTTTTAATAATCTTGCTGATCTCTATAGCGCGAAGCGACAGTTTAATAAAGCAGAGCCTTTGTACCTTCAATCCTTACATTTGTACAAAAACTGCTTGGGAAATAAGCACCCCCGTGTGGCTGGAACCCTAAGTAACTTAGGTTATATGTATCAATTGCAAAAACGGTATGAAGAAGCAGAAGTATTTCTCTTAGAAGCGATTGAAATCGAAAAACTTATTTATGGCGATACTCACCTAAATGTAGCAATTAGTTTAGGAAATCTTGCTATTGTTTACTATCAACAGAGAAAGTTTCAGGATGCTGAGCCTCTCATTAAACAAGCGTTAAAGATTAATCAGATCAGACTAGGTAACAGTCATCCTCGTACTGTTGATTGTCGTGAAAGTCTTGAAAGGATTCGTGCTGTTACTATGAATAAACTAGGAAGACCAAGGACAAAAGCAAAGAAAAAAGGTAGAGGATTCGGAAACCATCAAAATTCCCCTTAAATAAACAGTTCGTTGTATTCGACCAAGCCAAAGAAGTTGTAAATTTTGAATGGTTTTTAATGCGTAAAATTCACAACAAGCTAATCCGCGATCGCATTCCTGAAATTATCCAGGCAGCAGGGAAACAATGTGTGGTAGAGGTTTTATCTGAGGAGGAGTATCAGCAAGCTCTACGTCAGAAGCTAATTGAAGAGGCACATGAAGTTGAGATCGCAACGGGTGACGACTTAATTCAAGAACTTGCTGATCTTTATGAAGTCATTGATGAGTTGATGGCTGCTCACCAGATTGAGCGTGAAGCAGTGGTAAAAACTCAGGAAGAACGTAGAGTTGAGCGCGGTGGGTTCAAAAAGCAACTTCGCTTACTTTGGGTTGAAGCTGAGTGAACTGTAGAAAGCCGCCCGTCTTTGGCGGCTACTTTAATAAAAATTCTGTGAAGAATACTGATATACCAGCTTGTTCTGCGGAATTGCCCTGTTAGATGGGAACACTTATCTAGTCATACAGTGCTGATATTTGGGAATCAGTTTGGCTGAAACTGTTCCATGAACAAGGTCGAGTCTGGGATTATCAATGTGCTAAGACAGGGTGTGCCACTTGGAGCTAGAGCGATCGCTAACGTCTTGGGCGTGAGCCGTAGGGAGGTGAATCATTACCTTTACACATCGCTGCAAGCCTTGGTCATCCAGGATCAGCAATACCGATGGGTGCTGAAATCATCGCTAAGACAAGCAGAGCAGCTTTCACTAACTTTTGAAATGGAACAGGAACCATCCTCGCTGGACGAACTGTTGGAGCAGCATCAGCAACAGGTGAGGGAAACTACTCTGGAACGAACCTTGAGGTCATTGATAGATTTTTCGGAAGAATAATATCTATGGTCGAGAGGTTAAATAATCATTTAGAGGGGCAGGGTGTTATACGGGGGCTATCGGGTCATTACCGCAGTGGAGCTTCCAGCCTTGGTAAAGAATTTTTTGCTCCCTGTCTCAAGTATTGTTCAGCATATCGACGAGCCGTTGGTTATTTTTCTAGCAAAGCATTACTTGCGTGGTTGGAAGTGTTGCCTCGCTTTGCTACAGAGTCCGTAACAATTCATCTACTCATTTCTCCTGAGTTATCCGACGAAGATCGTGATGCTTTAGAGAAAACACTCAACGAAGAGGAGCGTCAGCAACTGAGAAGAGTTTCAGTTGAGCGATTGGTGCAAGAAACTCTAGATGACTCATCCCTGCCCAAGTCTATAAAAGCTAGAGTTCGACTGTTTGCCTGGATGGTAGCCAATGATCACCTCATTCTCCGGTTTGCCTTTCCAGAGCACATCGAACAACCTGGAATTTTTCATGAGAAGATTGGCATTTTTCAATTTTCTTGGGGTGATCAGGTTGCGTTCACTGGCTCAGCAAATGAGTCAGAACATGGCTATGAGCGTAACTATGAATCAATTGATGTCTACCGAAGCTGGATTGTTGGTGACGAAGAGCGAGTTCGGATTAAGCAGGAGCAGTTTGAGGAAGCCTGGTCAGCAAAGGCTGTTGGGTTAAAAGTATTACCACTATCTCCTGAATCAGCCGCATTGATTCGCAGTAAAGCTCCTAAGGAAAAACCAATAGTTGCTCCCAAAAATGGCTTTAACTTACCAAGTGTAAAGGAAAAGCCAACTGGTTATGGACATGAGTCAGAAGAACCCCCAAACCATATCAATATTAAACATCAGTGGCGGCATCAGGATGAAGCAGTCGCTAAGTTTCTGGCAGTGAAGCACGGGGTTTTAGAAATGGCAACGGGCACAGGCAAAACCCGCACTGCTATTCAAGCCCTGACAGCTTTGGATATGCAGGGGCAAATTGATGGAATTATTATCAGCACTGACGGCACCGATTTATTGGATCAGTGGCGCAAGGAAATTGAATCCTGGGCGATTAAACGCCCGCAGCCTTATCGGGTGTTAAGGCATTTTGCCCAGCATCATGAATTGGGTGAATTTGCCTTAAATCCGAAGCGGGCTATCCTGGTTATCTCTCGCGAACAATTGGCTTCTTTATTCAGCCGTCTTGAACCTGCTCAAAAAGAGCGACTGATTATTATCCAGGATGAGGTGCATGGCTTGGGAAGCCCATCACTGCGATCGCAGTTAGCGGGTCAGCATCAGGCATTTGGCTATCGATTAGGGCTGAGTGCAACACCAGAACGAGAGTATGACCAGGCTGGGACGCAGTTTATTTTTGATGAAATTGGTGAGGTTTTCTTTGAGTTTGGCTTGGAGGAAGCGATCGAGCGCGGAATCTTGTGTGAGTTTGACTATATTCCGTTAACATACCTCCTCACGGATGGTGATCGCCAACGCCTGCGGCAGGTTTATGCGAAACGTTCGGCACGCCAGCGAGAGGGTAGACCCATGACGCAGCAAGAATTATGGACAGAACTTGCACGGGTCTATAAAACCGCTGAGAAAAAGCCGGAAGTCTTTGCTGATTTTCTACAACAAAATTCCCAGATTATTGAATCCGCCATTATTTTTGTGGAGGACAAGGCTTATGGAGAGCCAATTTTAGAAACACTGCACACCTACACGCACCGTTATCGCACCTACTATGCAGAGGATGATCGCCGTAATTTAGTCGATTTTGCAAAAGGCAAAATTGATTGCTTGGTCACCTGTCACCGAATTTCACAGGGGATTGATATCCGAAATCTAAAAAATGTCATTTTATTTTCGTCCGCACGGGCACGCCTAGAAACCATTCAGCGAATTGGGCGATGTCTACGCTCTGATCCTAATTTGCCTGATAAACGAGCAACAGTCATTGATTTTGTGCGATCGGCGGAGGATGACGAGAGTGAATTTAATGCAGATGACGATCGGTGTATGTGGCTGTCTGAGCTTTCGCAAGTTAGGAGGGTGGAGTAGATGTCCAATTTAGATCATGAGGTGATTAAGGCAGTTCAAGAGGCAGTCCGCGAGGCAGGGCAGCCCGATAAAGTTGCCAAGCGCATTGAGGCATGGCTGAATGCGATGAGCACCTCTGAACTCAGTGCCACCGATGAGCAAGGGTATTTGGAAAATGTGCGGGCTGCGATAACCGTCAACGTGACTGGAGGCAGTGATGAGGATTGAGTTAGCAGGTTGGAGTAGTGAGGGGTTACGCTGTCCCGACATTGAAATTAAATTAATGACTGACGACAGGATCGCCCCTGTATCACTGATCCAGATGCCCAACGGCACGGGTAAAACCACAACTCTGACGATGATTCGAGCCGCTATGAGTGGTGAAGCTCAGGGGTGGACTGCCGGGAAAATTAAAAGCCTACGCCGTCCAGGTGAATCACATTCAGAGGGTAGATTTATTCTGGATTTGAGAGTTGATGACCAACCCTTGACGTTTGAATTAACTCTAAATTTTGAGGCTGGAAAAGCTGAATATCGAACGACTTCGGTGGGAAGCGGAGGAATTAAACCGGGTTGGGAACCACCGCCAGAGGTCAAAAGATTTCTCGATCCTCGATTTGTCCAACTGTTTGTATTCGATGGTGAATTTGCCGATAAACTGCTGGATTCTAATGAATCAGAGGCATCCAAAGCGATCGATGCCTTATTTCAACTCTACTTGCTGCAAGACATTCAGCGAATTGCAGAAGATTCTTGGGAGGCAGCCACTAAAAATAAGACTGCAAAGGCTGAAAAGGGGTTGAGTCAGCGCAGGAAAAAAGTTGATACGTTAAAAGCCCGTATTGCTCAGGTGACAGAGGCACGAGATAAAGCGAGTGCGGAATTAGAAACTCTGCAACCTGAAATTGATGCACTGGAGCAGAAAATCAGTGAGCAGATTGGTACTGAACAAAGCCTGCGTGAAGAATTTGAGGCAAAGAAGCGGGATGAAATTAATGCCCGTAACCAAGTTGAAGTTTCAGCCTCAGAGGTCATGGCACGTGTTCGTCAACCCCATTTATTGCACGAAGCCTTCGCCCAGTCATTGAGTGAGTTAAAGCTTCAGCTAGATCGTTTACGGCTACCTGCTAGTACCTCTAGCCAATTTTTTAGTGAGCTTTTGGAGGAAGAAGAATGTATTTGCGGTCGCCCGTTAGACAGCCATTCACGCGAAGTCATCGGCAAACGGCGTGAACTCTACTTGGCTGAAGATACATCGGGTATTCTGAACGCACTAAAACAAGACATTCATGACCTGGTACAACAAGATGGAAATGAGACAGCGGCAGATTTAACCCAGAAACTAGAGCAACTAGAGCAAGCAGTTTCGGTAAGCAAATTTGCGGAAACCGCTGTCAGAGTGCTGGAGCAAGAGCTAATTGATAGCGGCGATGACGAGTTGAGGGTATGGACTGAGGAGCGTGACCTGAAAACTAGACGCAAACAAGAGCTAGAGAATTTTCTGAGGGACATTAAGCGGGCTGCAAGCTCCAGCGATGATGAAAAAACATTCTGTTTAGCATCCCTTAAAAAACAATTGAAGGAAGCGGGAGACGATCTGGCAGAAATCACAGGCACACTGGAGCTTCGAGCTAAAACGGATGTTTTGTTGGTGATCGCTGATCTAGCCCTGAAAAAAGCCCAGGCAAATTTGCGGGTAGCGATCGCAGACGAATGCAATCAGCGACTAGAAAAGGTGCTGTCGCGTGACCCAATTCGGATTGAAAAAATCGATCGCTCTCTCAAACTCCGTAATCAGGAGGGCGCTAGCGTTGGGCAAACCTTATCTGTTGGCTATACATTCCTGACAACCCTGTTGAGCCGAGGACAACACCAATTTCCGCTAATTGTGGACAGCCCAGCAAACCCACTCTCAATGGAGGTACGGCGGGAGATCGCTAAGCTAATCCCAACCCTGTGTAAGCAATTTGTCGCGTTTACGATCTCGTCAGAACGGGCTGGGTTTACAGATGTAATCCATACCAGTTCTGGTAATAGAACCAGATTTCTGACTCTATTTAGGCGTACAGCAGGAACCGAGGGGTTAGTGGAATCACTTCCTGACAAAGGAGTTACTGAGACCTCGAATGCTGTTTTGGTCGAAGGAAAGGAGTATTTTGACCGATTTGATCTGGATGAGGCAGAGGGCTAGAAATTATGGCATTCAAGAACTTTCGGATGCGTAGAGATGCTGAAAACTGGTTCTCTCACATTCAGGATCAGAAACCGATTCGGACTAAATTTGACCTCTATTATTTTTGCTTGATGGTAGGGCTTGCAACTGGGCGAAAAAGCGAGCCAGCCAAACGTTGTCCTGAGTTTACCGATTTTACGGATAACTTTGTCAGTGAATATAGACCCTACCAACGGTTAATTATTGGGTTGCTAATCAGGGCAGAGCTTTCCCGCCTGGGGGTCAGTGTGATGGAGAAGGATGAGGTTCGTAAGATCTTCGTTGATTTAGTCAACCCTCAAAACCCGACCAACTTGACTGACATGGGAATGGACAGGCTCAACGAGTACTCTAGCGGCGGTTACGACTATCTGGCAGAGAAGCTCGACTCAAAACCCTATCATGTGGAAGAATTCCTCAGAACCTATGCAAAATTATTAAGGGGCGCGATCGAGCAAAATTCGGATTGGTGATATTTTTGGATGTAGAAGCAATTATCTAACTTCTTACATAAGACAGATACAAACAACTGATGAGGCAACTTTAGTCTAGGTTTCATGTTTCAACCTAGCTTTGTTAACAAACATCAAAAATCATCTAGCTTAATTCCTAGTTTATTAGGAATTTCTTCATCTTCAAAATCATTTGAAGAAGTCTCTTCATGAATTAATTGATCATCAGGTGGTTTGGGGAAATCAGGTAACCCAGCCGCAAAAACAGCACTAAATCTACTACGAACAAGCTCATCTTTTTGTTTATCACTCAATTGATCTGCATCTCTACCAAAGAAAGCACTTGTATCAAACCCTCGATACAATGTTTCAAATAACTTCTTACAATCTGGCCACTGAGTAGTATTTTTGTCTGCTGAAAAGAAGTTGAGAAGTTTTCGAGGAGATGTATGCCAAATATTATTGGACGCATCCAGTTGAATTTTTCGCGTGCCATAATACCAAAGGCTGAGGAGAGAGAAAATTTTATCTTCTACAGTTTTCGCAACTTTAATCTTGTCATTTCCTGGGTTTAAAGCTACAAAAGTCCAGAGACGAAAAGGATTATCAAGGAGTGTAGCATCTAGTCTAAGAATTTGATCATCATATAACTGATCAAGAAAAGTTAATAAATCACTAATGCTACCAAGATGGTCTTCTTTATATTTAAACTCAATCACTTTTCCTAGTCGAATCATTGCTTTTTGAAAGATAGCTTTGAACGCCCATTGCTCTTCTTTCATTTTTGCAATATCTTCTTGGGGCTTCAAAATCTCTCGCTTCAACCATTCACTATCTCTAGCATTCTCCTGATCACGGATAATGCCTTTATGCTTACTAGTTTGAGCTTGAAAATTAGCAAAAACTCCCTCAATCAAATTTTTCTCTCGGGCGTAAGCAAGCAGATTTTTATATGGCTTGAATTCTATCAACAGCTTTATGAGCCAGGGATAAAAATTTATTCTAAACCCTTCAACGGCTGATTCAAGATAGTTGTCAGGTAATCGTGAAAAGGGAGTTTGTGGCTCCCCCTCTTCATCGCAGCAATCCTCCCGATAGTATTGACTAAGAGATCTACCTTCGTACTCTACTTCACAATTATTGATACCTAAAGCAAGATTAACGCTATCAATAAACGACTTAACGTGGTTCCGTTCCATTGGATCTTTTGGTAGTTGGAGATCCAAGAGGTCAGAAATAAGCAGATCAAGATGCACAAGGGAGTTAATATAATACGATGTATCAAATCGATTAGAGTCGTCTTGCCATCGAACTAGCGATAAAGGGATTAAGTAGTCGCTATCCTCAGCAGTTTTTTCAGTGAGAAGAGTTCTGACGCAACGGGCATTAATACTTCTGTCATCTAAAATTAGTTCGCGTGCTCTATCAACCGTTTTTGCATTTTTGTTGAGATCAGTGAATAACTCGCGAGATATTCCTCGTATAGAATAATCAGTCTGATTCTGATTGTTTTGAAAACCTGCTTCGGGATGAAGCAAGATAAAAATGACAGGAATCTTCGTTTGCTTTTCAGTTTTAAGAAGAGTACCGGCTCTAAAACTTGTATCCTCCCTAAAGGTTCTTAAAGCCCATAATCTATGCTGGCCATCTACAGCAACAGCGAGAACGCGATCCTCATCCCATCGCAATCTCGCTGATAGTCCGAAAGATGCAAATTGTACGCCACCAAAATTTGAAACTTCAATTCCTTCTTGTTTCCATTGAGCATCTTCAGTATCAGAACTATCCCAAGGAATCGCTGGCGGCTCAGTAGGTTCTAATTCGTCGAAAGTGTCTAGAATTTTCCCGTCAACGTTTCTAGGCATCAAAACAATAGTAATTGCATTAAAAAACTTCAACTTTCTTGGGTCTAGCAAGTAGCCTTTAATAATGTCGTTTCTAACCCTCGTTTCATCGATCTCACGTTGAAATAGTTCTTTAAGTGACCACTTTGTTTCAATTGAGGGAGGAACTTGTTCTGCAATTCTTAATTCATCAATTGCTCTATCAATCTCAAGGAGAGAGAGAAAATAGGGTAGCGATATTCCTTCAGACAGGGTATACGATCCAGTCAAGCCATAGATTGGCTTGTTAAATCTTGCCTTTTGTTGTCCTGTTGAGATGATGAACATATTTCTCACCCGTATCTAAGAGTAAATGATGGTAGAAACAGTCTAGATAAAATATCCTCTACCAACAACTCTGGCTCCGCTTCAGGAAGCTCAGAGTCAAAATTTTCAGTGTCCGTATCAGATAGTTTGGAAGGTTCAGAGGATATTCCTACGAGAAGTAATCGACATTGGTCAATGTTATGCCCTGCTAAACTTAGGCGCTCTCTCAATCGGCTTCCTTCACTTAAGTGATTACGAATACGATTCTGTAGATTTGTAGCTTTACCTATATACAGAGGCTGCTGAAATACAAGGGAGTTTTCCAGAAGAGTTAGAACAAGCTTACGAAAAGGTTTACTAGCGGCAAATCTTTTTAATGAATCGGCTTTAGCGAATGTAGTTCCTGATCTTAGCGCAACCCTGTACATTGGCGGGAGTTGCCCTTCTCTCTCAGCACAGTGATCCTTATAAATCTCCTCTAAAATTGCTGCGATAAATACCTCTGGGTCATCAAATGCTTTCTCGTTGAAACTGAAACGACGGTATAAAGCATAGATGCCATTGAGATTTTGAGGAATACGACTCAAAATAGCGTTAACACCACGCATTTTTGATAGGTCATAGAGAATCACACCATCACTTATTTCTTGTACAGCGCTATCAGCATATATCCAAGGCACAAAACAAATCTCCCGCCGCTAAAGCTAAAAGCACCTTTGTAGCCAGTATTCCCTATTCCTCAACACGCAGTAGCTCTTAATTCTATACATTTTATAAAGATTACCAATCTCGTTTCTTAATAGCATACTATGTATGTTGAAATAAACATGCATAGTATGTGATGGCTCTTCCTTTTCACCATACTTTTCCAGCAATTAGGGGTATTCAAGCGGGGCGCGAATACTATGTTTCTATGTGTCCTGTACGACTGATCCCAAAGCTTTTCTCCTTTAATGACGAGGAGATTCCTACCGAATTGCGAGCGCAACGGACTTTAAATAAAGTACGAGTGCCAGATATTGCCCAATACATTTTGGACAATCTGACCAGCTATGTTTTTTCAGCCATTACCGTTTCCATTAATGCAAACATTAGCTTTGAGCAATCTGGTTCAGAAGATATTGGACTACTGAAAGTGCCTATGGATGCACGGTTCATCATCAACGATGGGCAACATCGCCGCGCTGCCTTTGAAATGGCATTGAGAGAAAATCCAGAGATTGGGGATGAGACAATTGCGGTTGTTTTCTTTCTAGATATTGGATTGAAGCGCAGCCAACAAATGTTTACAGACCTCAATCGCTATGCTGCTCGTCCAGATCAGTCGCTCAATATTTTGTACGATCACCGAGATCGCAAGGCAGTGCTATCAAAAGCAGTAATGAAAGCGGTAAAGATCTTTGACAAACTCACTGACACTGAACGTAGCAGTCTTCCCCCTCGCTCTAGCAAGTTATTTACTCTTAGCGGTATTTATACTGCAACAAATTTGCTTCTATCCCAACATAAGGATGTTGATTTAGACAAACAAACCAGTATTGCTGCTCAATATTGGAATTCAGTGAGCGCTCAAATGCTTGATTGGCAGAATGTTTTACAGAAAAAAGTTGTGGCGGGTGATATGCGCCGCGACTATGTTCATAGCCATGCAGTTACTCTCGTCGGCTTAGGTGGAGCAGGGGCAGCATTGCTTGCTCTTTACCCTGATGACTGGACGGGGCGACTAAAGCCGTTGCAAAAGATTAATTGGGAACGGACCAATCCAGACTGGCAAAACTCGGTCATTACAGGTGGCAGCGTTCATAATAACCGGACTTCCAGAAGCTTTATGATTAGTTATTTGAAAAAAACTCTAGGTTTACCCTTAACGCCTGAAGAAGAGAAGCTCTTAAGCGATATACAGCGATGACCCCGAACCGAAAAAATACACAAAATTTAACCCAACCTGTTCTGGCAGAGACAGTTAAACAAGATATTGAACGATTAACAGTTGAGATTCAAGAGCTTTACTGTCTTGATTCCGTCCCCTGGATCATCGGCTATTCTGGCGGCAAGGATTCAACAGCAGTGCTTCAGTTAGTATGGAATGCGATCGCTGATCTCCCTCCCCACCAACGCACAAAACCTGTCCACATCATCTCCACGGATACCCGTGTTGAAAATCCCATTATTTCCACATGGGTGCATCAATCTTTAGAACGAATGGCGATCGCTGCTCAACAGCAAAGCTTGCCCTTTTGCCCCCATCCCCTCCAACCTGAAGTTCAAGATAGCTTTTGGGTCAACCTGATTGGCAAAGGTTATCCTGCGCCACGTCAAAAATTTCGTTGGTGTACTGAGCGGCTCAAAATTCATCCTGCCAACCGTTTTATTCGCAATATTGTCAGAGCCAGTGGTGAAACCATTCTGGTATTGGGTACTCGCAAAGCCGAGAGCCAAAAGCGGGCTGCAACAATGGCAAAACACGCCGAAAAACGAGTGCGCGATCGCCTAAGTCCCAACGCCAGCTTGCCTAATTCCCTCATCTACAGCCCGATCGAAGACTGGGGAAATGATGAAGTTTGGTTATATCTGATGCAATGGCAAAACCCTTGGGGGCACAGCAACAAAGACTTGTTTACCATTTATCGAGGTGCAACCGCTGATAACGAATGTCCACTTGTTGTTGATACTTCCACTCCAAGCTGTGGTAGTTCTCGCTTTGGTTGTTGGGTTTGCACACTCGTAGAT
>PVWD01000340.1 GCA_003003615.1 filamentous cyanobacterium CCP2
TTGCTGCAGCACCCGTTGAATCGTCCACAGTCGAACCGTGCTGCTGGATTGCGCGACAATTCGCCAAGCGATTGGGATGGTTCTACCTCGGTACACCACCCCGACCCAAACGATACAGAAACAATTCCACACCAGTGTAGTATCGAGGCTCAGATACAGTCGTTTCTGCTTCCATTTAGACAGGGCTTGTTGGATGAGCGCATGATGGGCAGAAGCAACATCAATTCCGCGATTGGACAACCATCGTCGAAACCGTCTTTGATGAGATTGGGCAAGTTGAGTACGACTGACGACGTATACGCCAAAGCCATTGAGATGAACGTTTTGGCTTTGAATCATGCCAATTATCATCCAGCAAAGCGTTTTGAGGTGACGAGCATCCTGCCATACGATGTCACATTGACGTAGAAAATCATTCAACGCATTGTAGAGTCGGGAAGTGGGAGCCATTGTTTTTGCTGTTAGGTGTGGTAACTTTCCAGCATAAATCAAGCTCTCTTTTCCTTCTAGCCTGCCTTTCATCCCCAAACAGTTTTGTCAGTCAATCAGGTGCAATCAGTTACGTTTAAGCCAAACCAGCGGAAACAGTAAGCAGATCAAACTTAGGGTAGAGCGTGAGCTAGATGAAGTTCGGACTACGGAAAGACAATAACTATACCTCAAGCAACTGCCGACTCAGCCTCAGCAATTGATATGTTAGGAGCAAGCAGTTAGAAATCCCTTTTTTTAGAGCATTTGCTAGCCGCAAGTTAGTAACCAAGCTGAAATGTTAGCAAGCAAAGCATTCATTGCATTCAAGCACCTGGTTTTTTGCTCTAGCTGCATTGCTGTTTACGAGATTGCTTCCGCAGTTTAGTTGTATGGATTTAGACTCAGCCGACCCTTTTAATATTCTTCGCCAATTGATACCTTTACTGGTGAGTTTATTAGATGACGTTTTGATTGTCGGTCTTTCTCGATTAGGTTGTAACCTTCCCTACCTGGAATGGCTCTCACCGATCGTAATCACTGGCACAATCGTTTACTTGAGTGTACAGTTTTGGCAAAGTCCGTTTGGTGCACGAAAATTCAACGAGCTACGGCAAAAATTTGAACAAAAAGTGCTTGAAACATAAGAAACAAATTTTGAAAAAATGAAGATTTGCTTGAAAAGCCAGTAAGCAAGAACAGTTAGCGTTTCAGTTTAAGCAGTTCCTTCATTGCTGCCAACAATTTGACTTCCACTGAGCAAATTTCAGCAGATTCAGTTAAAGTAAATACCCATTCAACGTTAACTGTGAAAAGAGCTGTCTGTGCCTTTCCGATTACTCTGTAGCAGATTTCGCCTGACTCTGGCAGTTCAACTGCTTTACGAAGCGGAAAAAGTTGCAAACCTTTTGCTTCTTTGTCTAAGTACGCAACGATCGCCTCTTGCCCAACAATGGGTGGCTCAAAGGGCGGGTTCAATGCTCCGTCTTTAGCAAATAATTCGGCGGTTTTGTGAAAATCTTCTGCATTCAGCGTGGCAAAGTAGCGTGAAAGGGTTTGCTCAGGAGGGGTGTTGTCAAAGCTCAACCGTTCCGGGTTTTGGTTTGTACTTGGGGTATCAGAAGGCGCGGCAGAGTTGGTCATAGGTCAGTCAATAACCTGTTTGGCTAGCTTACTCGGTTAGCCATTGTGTCATTCTGTCAATCGATCGCAAATCCACCATTAGTTAGGTTGCTCATCTCCATCTTCCGCTAGGTTCTGCAAATATTTAGGTTTGTTAAGTTGGCAGAGGATCGAAAAAAAGGAGACTTTTTATGAGTTACACAACAACAAATGCCAATAACTCTCTTGTAAAAGCATTTCAGAGCTTGGATGTAGATCAACAGTTAGCATTGTTCTGGTATATCTACACGGAAATGGGAGATTCTATTACTCCAGCCGCTCCCGGAGCCAGCACCGTTTCACCAACTGTTGCCCAATCTTTGTATGATCAGGTGGAGAAAATGTCCACTGATGAGCAGCTACAACTCCAACGGGATTTGATCATGCAGAAAAATTCGCTGATTGCCCGCGAATATGGTGCAATGAGTGATACAACAAAGCTGTTATTTTGGTATTTGTTGGCTCAGGGAATGGAAAAAATGACGATCGTTCCTTTCCCTCAAGATTATAAGTTGGTTTCTGAAGCGGAGCGGTTGTTTACTGAAGTTAAGAAGCTTGATTTTGGTCAACAAATTACCTTCTTTAGAGACATTGTTGCTCCCATGGGCGTTGATCCCAGTGCAGTTCCCCATGACAAAGAAACAAATTTGTAATTCCAAATTCATCATGTGCTCGACTCAGGCGAATTGTTTAACAGAAATTGAGCTTTAACAATTATTCCATCGCCTGAACACGATTAAGAGCAGTGCATAAACAGTTTCCAGGCTTGGTAAGCGAGAGGTGTGGTTTCCATACCTCTTTTTTGAATGCATTATTAGAGCTTATAGCCAAATCGCCGCAGAATTTCATGGCGTGATTCGATCGCCTCTTCATCCTCAACACCCTGAGGAGAAAACCCATCAATAACGCCTAAAATCCCTCTACCCTGCTGGGTTTCAGCAATCACAACTTCCACCGGATTTGCAGTTGCACAGTAGATCGTACAAACTTCCTGGCATTGCTTAATTGCATTTAGAAAATTAATTGGAAAAGCCTCTTTCATCACAATAATAAAGCTATGTCCAGCACCGATCGCCACTGCATTCTGAACAGCAACTTCTTGCAATCCTGGATCATTCCCAATCACCCGGACTAAACAAGGGCCTGAAGCCTCACAAAATGCAATTCCAAACTTTACGTGGGGAGAAGTTCCAACTAAAATCTCGTACAGATCCTCAACAGTTTTAATAAAGTGGCTTTGTCCTAAAACAATGTTGCTGCCATCAGGAATCGTTAGAGCAATAGATTTTAATTCCATATCCTTTCCTCCTCACTCCTCACTCCTCACCCCTCACGCTTTCCTCCTCACTCCTCACTATCCTTTCAACTACCCAATATTACGAAATCAATTCAGTATGGGTTTGATTAAACGAATTTTCCCCCTCAGAAACGGTTCCTTGAACCACTAAAACCGAACAAGGCGCATGATGCACAACATAATTGCTCACACTGCCCAACACAATTTCTTTAATCCCCTGATGCCCCCGCCGACCCAGCACAACCAAGTCTGAATTCCAGGTGCGGGCCAACTCGCAAATCCAGACGGCTGGCTCTCCAGCACAACAATCAACTTCGGTAGCAATTCCCCGATCGATAGCTTGTTGATAGTAAGACTGTAGCCACTCCTCAGCTTGATGTACCTGCTTTTGCACTCGCTCTTGGTGGAGCCGCTTCATGGTGTTGTAAGTATCAACATCGGCAATGGTGCCCAACCCCATGAAGGAGCCAGTAGATATCTCTGTGTCCACTCTTACGGTATGGGCAATCATTAAGCAGGCATGAGGATCTTGCTGCACCTGTTCAAGGGCCCGATCAAACACAATCGGGGCTTGAGAGGAGCGATCGAGGGCAACCAGAATCCGTTTATATCCCATCACCAAGTCCCTCCTGATCAATGGTGTTCCTTAGCAGTAGGCAGAATGATGAGGACAAATGCTGGATTCCCAGGGTTCACAATTCTGTCAATTGTCCTAACCCTTCTGTTGCTGTATTTCCACCTTAAGCAAAAAATCTGAGGATCTTGTGAAGATCGCTCTCTCGTCTGTGAATTAAAGGGATAACTTCACGTTGTTACGGCCTGCGCCAAATCCTCTGGCATCAGCCGATCGTGCAATACCTGCCCATCTCTAAACCAGACAATTCGGTTCGTTTTGCGAGCTACCTCAGATTCGTGCGTCACCATAATGACCGTAATCCCAGATGCGTTCAGTTCTCCAAAAATCGCCAAGACTTCTTGGGTAGTATGAGAGTCTAATGCTCCGGTTGGTTCATCTGCCAGCAAAACAACCGGACGGTTCACAATGGCGCGAGCAATGGCAACCCGTTGCTGTTGTCCACCGGAAAGTTGGGTAGGCTTGTTATTCAAACGATTAGATAAACCCACCCGCGTCAGGGCTTCTGCGGCCCGTTCTCTGCGCTCTTTGTTGGGGACTCCCCCATATACCATCGGCAACATCACATTCTCTAAGGCCGAAAGTTGGGGTAATAAATGGAACTGTTGAAAGACAAATCCTAACTTGCGGTTGCGAATGTGCGCTAACTCTACATCAGATAAGTTTGCCACATCTACTTCATCCAAAAAGTACCGTCCAGAGGTTGGCCGATCGAGACAACCAATTACATTCATTGCAGTCGATTTACCTGAACCAGAAGGGCCCATAATGGCGCAATACTCACCCACTTCGATCGTCAAATTGACATCTGCCAGGGCATGAACGGCTGTTTCACCAGAGCCATAGGTTTTGTTAACGTGTTCCAGTTGAATGATCGGTTTCATAAATTAGGCACTCCGCAATGCCACGATCGGGTCTAAACGAGCCGCTTGGCGGGCAGGAAATACACCAAAAAAGAGGCCAATTCCGCCAGATACGCTAACAGCAACGATCACGGCGGCGGCCGAAACACCTGCCTGCAAGGGCGTAGTCACTGCCACAAGGCTGACCCCGGCTACCCCAATTCCTGTACCAATTAAGCCACCGATCGCCGACAGGATCACCGCCTCAATCATAAATTGCAGCAAAATATCACTTTGGGAAGCTCCGATCGCCTTTCGCAATCCAATTTCCTGGGTACGTTCCCGCACAGACACCAGCATAATATTCATAATGCCAATTCCGCCGACAAAAAGCGAAATTCCGGCGATCGCAGCCAGCATCAGGGTTAAAGCTCCAGTTACGTTTCCCACAATCTCCAGGGCATCTTTTTGGGTACGAATCGTAAAGGTATCTTCATTCACGACTCTATGCCGCAGCCGCAGCAAATTTGCCATTTGAAACTGTGCTGCATTGATGGAATTTTCATCCCTCGCGGTGACTGAAATAAAGGTTACTTCTGTTCCGTAGGGTGAGGTGTTTCCAGTAATGCGGCTAGACATGGTGGTAATGGGAATATACACGGCATCATCCTGGTTGTTTCCCAAAAACGCTCCTTTTGATTCCATCACCCCAATCACTTCAAAGCTGAGGTTACGAATCCGAATCTGTTGTCCGATCGGATTTGTGTTACTGAACAACCGTCTGGCCACATCTGAACCCAGTGCCACCACTCTGGTATTCCGCTGCAAGTCTGTCTCGCTGAAGAAGCGGCCTTGCTCCATGTCAAAATCGCGGACGATCGTAAAATCTGGCGTGGTGCCTAAAATCAGCGTACTAATCCGACGGTTTCCAGCAGTCACGGGCTGTTGGCTTTGAAGCTGAGGGGCCACAGCATCCACTGAAGGCACCTGTGACGCAATGGCTTCTGCATCCTCCAAGGTAAGGGCCCGTTCCACTTCAAAGGTACGCTGTCGGGCTTCATCACTCCCCGGAATCACAAATAATACATTTGGCCCCAGCGACTCAAACTGCTCTGCGGCATAGCGTTGTGCCCCTTGCCCAATGCCCACCATCGCAATCACAGAGGCATTGCCAATGATGATGCCCAGCATGGTGAGGGTACTGCGGAGCTTGTTTGCAGTCAGCGTTTTGACTGCCATATTGACGCTTTCAAAAATGTCCATTCGCTTTTTCTACCCCTCTGTTCTGGGTTGATTCCATTCTGAATCTGCCGGAATGTCGGTGAAGACTTGTTCGCCAGGTTCTAACCCTTCAACCACCTGGGTTTGGTCGCCAACAGCCGTTCCCAGGGTGACAGGGCGAAATTCAGGCTCATTGTTTTCATCAGGAACCAAAACGCCGGTTTCTCCCTCTCTAGAAACGATCGCCACCGTTGGAACCACCAAAGCGTTCTGCACCTCTTCTCCCAGGAAGATGACATCAGCATTCATCCCCGACAAAAGTTGGTCTTGCCCTGTCACCAGTTCCACCCTGACCTGGAAGGAGGTCACGTTTTGGCGAACCACAGCCTCTGGAGCCACCAAACGAACTCGCCCTTCAAAACGGCGATCGGGGAAGGCATCAGCAATCACTTCAACGGGTTGTCCTGGACGAAGTTGCTGCACATCCACCTCTGGAACTTCCGCCAGCACTTCTAACCCCTCTGCAAGGGCAACGATCGCCGTTGAAGTGGCTGAGGTCGCCTCAGAAGCAGAAGTTGCAGGGGCCACAAATCCACCCGGAGTGGCATATTTTTGGGTAATAATGCCGTCAAACGGAGCGCGGATGAATGTATCTTCCAGTTCCACCTCTAGGGCACGAAGATTTGCCCTGGCTTCCTGGACTTGGGCTTCCGCTTCCCGAATTTCTTCAACCCGGCTGCCTTGTTCAGAAAGTTCTAAGCTCCGCTGTGC
>PVWD01000341.1 GCA_003003615.1 filamentous cyanobacterium CCP2
GGTGCTGTTGGGGCTATTGCTGTTTAATGGGGCGCGTCGAAACTTAAGCAAAATGCAGGTGGAAGAGTGATTACACATAAGAAAAACAGCCGTTATGCAAGCAGAACAGCCATTTTGAGTGCATCTCACTTTTGCATTTCCATGACAAATCGCTCACTGGCAGGCAAGATGCCTGCGCTACAGAAATCGATCCATTTTCCATTTACATCAATGGGATGCTCCCGCCATTTTTAGCAGAGCAGAAAGGGGGGAACGTCGCTATTTTGCCTCACATTCATTGATTGGCGATTTCATCCATTCCCGCGTTCCAAAAGATTCGCACGAATGAGCCGCAACGGTTGCCGCCTGCGCCAAGGCTTGTTCAAAATTCGATCGCTCAATGTAATGGCAAAATGCACCGTGAAAGATATCGCCTGCCCCCAGCGTATCAACCGATCGCGTGTATGGTATGGGAATTTGCCCCGTGCGCTCTGGTGTGGCAAGGTGAATGGGTCGATCACCTTGAGTGATCGCAATGTAGGGAATTTGTAAGCCTTGTAAATATTGCAGGGTTTCCTCCCAGGTTTGGCAGCCTGGAGGATGGAAATTGGCAGAACAAATTGCATAGTCGGCGTAGGGTAAGACCTGTTCAAAACCAGGTTTCCAACTGCCGCCATCCACCACAACTGGGATATTCAGTGCTTTGGCGCGATCGGCAATTGCTTGCCCTACCTGCATCTGGTGTCCGTCAATTAAAACAATATCAATGTCCTGTAGGGATACTTGACGGATTGCAGTTGCCGGAACCTGAGATTTTGCCGCATTGATGGAAATAACGGCGCGTTCTCCGGTGGCTTGCGTCACGATGATGGAGGAAGTGGGAAGGGGGGAAGTTCGATCGGGAGTGAGATCCGTCAAGTTGACCCCGCAGGTTTGCAAGTCAGCCTGAACCAAGGTGCAAATGGGGTGTTGGCCTAATGCTGCAAGCAGTGTAGCAGAGCTACCCAAATGGCTAAATGCCACTGCCGCATTGGTTGCAGGGCCGCCGGCCGCCATTGCATAGTCCAGGGCAACCAGCTTTTCATTGCGATCGGGAACCTTAGTTGCTAGGTAAAGCCAGTCCAGCGTCAACAATCCGACAAATAATCCGCGTTTGCTCATAATCTGCCCATCAAACAAGGACGCACTGAAACAGCACGTCCAATCATTAATCTAAGTTAATTCAGAGAGATTGAGATTTCTACCAAGGGCAAAAGCTAGCACGCCCCTTTCCGCTTCACCACCACCTGAATTGTTTTGAGGATTAAGTGCCAATCATAGGCGATCGACCAGCGACGCATGTAGCGCAGATCCATACTGACAATTTGGTCAAAGTTAGAAACCATAGATCGTCCATTGACCTGCCACTCACCCGTCATGCCCGGTTTCACCTCTAACCGTTGCCAGTGGCGTTTGGTGTAGCGTTTGACTTCATCGGGCGTAGGGGGACGAGTTCCAACCAGACTCATATCTCCTCGCAGCACATTCCAAAACTGAGGCAATTCATCTAAGCTAGTACGGCGCAAGAATTTGCCAACGCGAGTAATCCGCGGATCATTGTCGTTCTTAAAAATATTGCCTTTTGCCTGGTTAGTGACAGTATGTTTGAGTTGTTCAGCGTTCCGCACCATTGAGCGAAACTTCCAGATGCGGAAAGGCTCTCCCCGGAAGCCACAGCGGGTTTGGCTATAGAGAATGGGGCCGGGATTGTCGAAGTAAATGGCAACCGCAATGGGAATAAACACGATCGCCGTTAACACTAAGCCAACGATCGCCCCCAGAATATCCATGCATCGCTTTCCCCAACTGGTGACAGAAGGATGCGTATCTGATAAAACCCGATCGCCCTGATTCGTACAAAGATTTGACACGGTCGCTGAATAGAATAAACGTATTTTAGAAGTCGTATTCATAAGGGAGTGGAGCATCAAAGGCGTAAGGAGCGGCAAACAGGGGAACAAGCGGAAATCGGGGAACAGCCAGTTGAAACGGGCTGCGGCTAGGCTGGGTGGTCATTGCTCCGAGGGAACCGCTAAAGCGTGTAGTGATTTAGCAAGAATTCGGCTCAGTTTTTGTTCCCCTTATTGAGAAGTATGAACACTGAAAGGGCACGTCCCCACAGTAATATCAAGGCTTTATCAAGTCTTTAAGTGCAGGTTTCCCTGTGAAACTATTGTCAGTATTTTTGCGAACCTCTAAGATAAATTTTTTACTCGCTTGTACTTACTAGTATTTCAGTTGATTGATGATTAAGCCTCTGAAAAAGGGGCTGCAAGAGTCTATTCTCCAGGCTAATATGCCTATATGGAAATACACGCCGGAACGCTTTACATTGTGGGAACCCCGATCGGTAACTTGGAGGATATGACCTTCCGGGCGATCGACACACTGCAAAAGGTGCATTTAATCGCTGCTGAAGACACCCGCCACACCGGAAAACTTTTACACTATTTTCAGATCACAACTCCCCAAGTTAGCTATCACGACCATAATCGTCGTAGTCGTCATCCTGAGCTATTGAAACGGTTGCAGCAGGGCGAGGCGGTTGCGTTGGTCACTGATGCGGGCATGCCGGGAATTTCCGATCCGGGCTATGAATTGGTGAAAGACTGTGTTGAGCATGGAATTGTGGTGGTGCCTGTTCCCGGTGTGAGTGCTGTGGTGACGGCGTTGAGTGCATCGGGTTTGCCCACCGATCGCTTTACTTTTGAAGGATTTTTGCCTGCCAAGGGGCAGGAACGGCGCGATCGACTGGAAGCCCTTCGATCGGAGTCCAGAACAATCATCCTTTACGAATCACCTCATCGGTTGCGGCAAACCTTGCAAGAGCTAGGCGAGATATTAGGAGGGGAAAGGGTGATCGTGTTGGCGCGTGAACTGACCAAACTGCACGAAGAATTTTGGCGGGGTTCACTTAAAGCGGCGATTGAGCATTATCAAACGAAGGAACCTCAAGGCGAATTTACGCTGGTGGTTGCTGGGGCGGAAATCAGCGAACCGCTCCTTTCTGAGTCTGCTCTTAAAACGGAGCTTCAGCAATTATTACAGCAGGGTTTGTCTCGTTCGCAAGCGAGCCGCCAACTGGCGCAAAAAACCTCCCTTTCTCGCCGCCAAATTTATCAGCTTGCCCTATCTATTCCAGATGAGCTTGCAGTCGGTCAGGATGCCTGATGAAAATACGATGAGTGGAACGTTCCTTTAAAAAACACCTTGCTGTCTATCTTTCAACAGGCAAGATGTTAATGTTCAATGGAGCGTTTCAATCAATGAATCAATCAAATTGAAAATTGAAACGCATCTATTCCCAACACCCGCCGATCGCTGCTAACTCTGCATCCCGATTCATCCATCCCCAAACATAAGGAGATGAATTGTCACGCCAATACGATCGTTCATCAATCACGCTGCAAGCGAGTTCGTCATCAGAATAGCCCCAATACAAACTGGCAAAATCTTCCCATGCACTTACACCATACATATAAGCAGTATCGAAGCAAACGGTTTGAGAAAATGCAGTTGAAAAGTCATAGCAACCTGCTGGATGCCAGTAATCATAGTAAGCCCAGGTATATGCATCTGACTCAGTGGGAGGAAGTTCATCATGATAAACAGAAGCATAACCGTGCAGTGTATAGCCGCCGTATTCAGGTTCAAAATACGCCTCTCCGCACTCCCAATCACAAACGAACGACCAGGCATCATCATAGTAATATGCCTTTGCATCTTGGGCTGTTAAAAGCATAATGCTACAAACACCTGCTACACCAGATAGCAAGCCAATGGCGATTCCATTCATATTTTTGCACCTAAAATTGAGACCACTTAGGGAGCTTTTCAGTCATTTAGTAGGTAAAAAACCTTGCAAGAAACCGACACCATTTCTTGCTCATCATCATTCTTATGAATATACTACCAGCATATAAAAATAATTTACAAGCCAAATCGAAAATTTTCTACTAGAATAGAAAATTTGGTTTTTCCGCGCACTCTAAAATTTCGACAACATCAACAACAAAAAAGCCCTCAACTGGTCTCGTTTGAGGGCTTGGAGTTCCTGAAAATCGTCACTGAGCCAATAATGACAACCCAGAGAAAAATCCACAAGAGGGGCGAGACCCATCGATTAGCCCTGATCTGCCTTTACAGGTTTAACTCCAGCCCGATCGAGAATTTCTGGAATCAGATCTTCACGACGGACTGCCATCAGGTGAACCCCTTGGCAAAGCTGTTGAGCAATTTTGACCTGTTCTGCGGCGATCGTGATGCCTTCATCCAGGGGATTTTCAGCTTGAGCTAGGCGATCGATAATATGCTGTGGAATTTGAACACCGGGCACGTTGCGATTAATAAACTGAGCGTTTTTAGCAGACTTCAGCAAGAAAATACCCGCCAGAATGGGCTTGTTGCAGCCGACTGCAATTTGATCCATAAACTTTTCCAGGCGATCGAAGTCAGAAATCAGTTGACTCTGGAAGAATTGCGCTCCGGCTGCCAGTTTGCGTTCAAATCGACGTTGTAAACCAGACCAGCTTGGACACTGTGGATCAACCGCAGCCCCAACAAACAGTTTAGTTGCTCCATCGGTGAGTGGTTTGTCGTTGAAGTCAAATCCCTGGTTAAGTTTGCCGATTAGTTTCAGTAACCGCACTGATTCCAGGTCAAACACACTTTTGGCAATCGGATGATCTCCTGCCTTTACCGGATCGCCCGTCAATGCTAGGACATTGCAAATGCCAAGAGCTTGCGCCCCCATCAAGTCGGCTTGTAGGGCAATGATATTTCGATCGCGGCAAGCAATTTGATAGACCGGCTCTAGGCCCTGCTGCACCAGAATTGCAGAGGCCGCTAGAGAAGACATCCGCAAAACGGCACGACTACCATCTGTAATGTTCATGGCATGGACGCGCCCCTTGAGCCGCATTGCCATATCAACCATGTGAGACACACAACCACCCTTGGGCGGCATCACTTCAGCCGTTACCAAAAATTCGCCTGTTTGAACAGCACGATAAAGCCGAGAAGGTGCGGGTTGAAACGGTGAAGGCTGAGCGTGTAAATCAGACATAAGCTAAATTGGATCGAGATTTAATCGTACAGAATGAATCAGAGGGTTCTTAAGGGGTGTTTAAGTATTGTCAGCCAGTATGCCTCAGTTCGCTACCCTCTTGCATCTGCGAGTGAAATAAATCACAGAATACTCAAGGAGCCATTGTGAAACAAACTGCCCTCAGCCAGATTCCAGAAGAATGCGTGTCCCACAATCCGGCAATTAAAAAGAAGGTGATGCTGCGCTTAGGGGATTTGCCCCATCTCACAAATTTTTCTCAGGCGCGGTTTGCTCCGGGGCAAGTTGCTTCTGCCCACGCTCACCAGGATATGTGTGAGGTGTTTTTTGTGGAATCGGGCACTGGTGTGATTCAAATTGATGGGCAAAACTATGCGCTAGCAGCAGGAGTTTGTGTTGCTGTGGAGCCTGGAGAACTGCATGAAGTGAAGAACACTGGCGTTGAAGAGTTGGTTCTGACTTATTTTGGGTTGCGATCGGAATTGAAACAACCGTCTTGAGCAAAGCTCATTATAGTCCTGGCAGAAGCCAACAGAGGAGATCACCCGATCGGATGAACACGGTGGGTGAGGTTCAGTAAGTTGCCTGTCTCCTACCATAAGGCTACTGCATTCAACCTGATACGAGGAGGTAATGGCGATGAGCATCACGGATAATAAAACGTTCGATTATTTCTCTACCGCCAGCCCTCCCACTGAATCTTCAGTTCAGTTTCGATCGAACCGGCTGGCAAATGTCATTCACCCTAGAGAGAACCAGCCATGTTTTACATTCACTTCCCACAACGCCAACCCAAACCACATCTTTCGACTGACTTAAACTGCGATTTTGCTTCAGCCATTGAGACAAAACCACTCAAGCGATCGGCTCATCAGCAGGCAGTTTCCAGAATTTGCCATGTGCGGTCAGCCTATGCTTTAGAGAGTCGTACGTTCAGGTAGTTTGGTTGAACTAATCCTATGATTTTTTTCAGTCGTGCTGCATAGCGAGATACAGGTTTTTTGTATTGCAGAAAATATGTCAAGCTTGGTGTAGAACGCAGAAACTAGTTTAGCCCATTACTTGTTTACCTTCTCCTCAAGGTATATCTTCTGTCGTTCTACACCATTTCCTAAGATTTGTTTTACTTAATTGAATCGGCAAGATGTAAATTGCTAATAAAGATAGGGGCGATCGAGCGATCGCCCCTATAAAAGTATGCAAACAGATTTCTCTAAGCTGAGATTAGAAAGCTGAGATTAGCAGCAGTTTAAAAACCGAGGCCCCGTGGAGTTGGCACATAAAACGCGATCTTCTCCCT
>PVWD01000342.1 GCA_003003615.1 filamentous cyanobacterium CCP2
CCTACTCCCTACTCCCTCCCTCACTCCCCATCCACCGCATATTGCTTCAATTCACTCAGCGTCACATATTCCAGGGCCGAGGCATGGGTTGCAGAGAGTACCACTGGAGGAGCCATGCCATCATCCAGGGCTTCTTTCCATCGTGAGGCACACAAACACCACCGATCGCCCGGTTTCAGTCCGGGAAAATCGAACATGGGCATGGGGGTGCTGAGATCGTTTCCTTGGGCTTTTGTGAAGGTCAAAAATTCTTCCGTCATTTGGGCGCAGACGACATGCGCTCCCATATCGCCAGCCCCGGTATTACATTTGCCATCACGGTAAAATCCGGTCATGGGGGATGTACAACAGGTTTCCAGAATTCCACCCACTACATTTCTCGCCTCTGCCATAGAACCTCGCTGATTTTTATCATTGGTCAGGACTCAACAGTTCCTAGACTACCGAGATCGTTTGCTTTCTGCTACTTCCTGCACAAACCTCTCAGAACAATCTGGCTGCTGCCTCTGCCTAACCTGTTCCCCGCAAGCGATAATAAACCAATGGATGAGTTAACCCACTGAACGTAAACCCATAGAAGACGATCGCCTTGACGGTGCAAAAGGGAATAGATGGATAGTTTGAGTTTGGAAACCACGTTCGATCGCCTTGTGACTGCCCTATTAAATGAACTCCAGGAAGGAGAACACCTGACGCTGCGACTAATTGGAGAGCAGAGCCAGTTTGTGCGGTTTAATCGGGCGAAGGTGCGGCAGGCGGGCTGCGTGAATGATGCTGAACTTCAGCTAACGCTGCTATACAACCAACGCGCAGGGTCATTTGGTTTTCCGATCACGGGAAATTGGCAAATGGACTGGCAGCAGGGGCGATCGGCGTTGGCAGAGTTGCGTGAGGAAGTCGCTCAACTACCAGATGACCCCTACATTGTTTTGCCCGAAGGAAATGCCACCAGTCGTGAGGTTCATTCTGGCGATCTATTGGCTCCAGAGGCCGTGGTAGATGCCATTTTGCCTGCTGTAGCGGAGCTAGATTTTACTGGGCTGTATGCGGCGGGTGCCTTAGTGCGTGGCTATGCGGACTCGGCAGGGCAAAAGCATTGGTTTGCAACGGAATCCTTCGCTTTGGACTATTCCCTATTCACTGAAGAAGGGCAGGCCGTTAAAGACACGTTTGCCGGAAGCCAATGGGATCAGTCCGCTTATGTAGCCAAGCTAACTGCCGCTAAACAGCAGCTTGAACGCTTACTCCAGGCTCCTAAATCTGTACCCAAAGGGCAATACCGCACTTATTTAGCTCCATCAGCAGTTTCAGAACTCTTGCAAATGTTTTCTTGGGGGGGGCTGAGTGAGTCGTCATTGCGGCGAGGGGGTAGCGCGTTTCGGCTCCTGCAACAGGGGGAAAAGAGTTTATCGCCTGCATTTCATCTGACTGAAAATTTCCAGCATGGATTAGTACCTCGCTTCAATGAATGGGGAGAGACTGCCCCAGTGGAATTGCCGATTATCCAGGCGGGCAAGTTAGTCAATACGCTAATTAACTCTCGTACTGCCAAGGAATACAACATTATCCCCAATGGGGCCAATGGCAGAGAATCCCTTCGATCGCCTGAAATTGCCCCCGGAGATTTATCCCAATCAGACATTCTCCGTGCCCTCGATCGCGGTTTATATGTCTCCAATTTGCACTATCTCAACTGGAGCGATCGGCCCACTGGGCGGGTAACGGGCATGACTCGCTACGCCTGTTTTTGGGTAGAAAATGGTGAAATTTCGGCACCCATTCAAAATCTCCGTTTTGATGAAAGCCTCTATCGTTGCTTTGGGCAAAACCTGATCGCCCTCACAGATTTTCAGGATTTCATGCCCGAAGTCGGAACCTATGACAACCGCAATTTAGGGGGCAGTTGGGTTCCAGGGGCATTGGTGGAAGCGTTCACTTACACGTTATAGACGCATCAACATAAATGCATCCACTATTCAAGTCTATGCTGCATCTTCCTCAATCCTTAACTCGTGCAAATTCCACAGGGCCCCGCTTAATGCCGAAAACTTGATGGGCTGAATTCGATCGCGCACGGCTGAGAGGCTGAGGGGGTTTACCAAATAAATGAAGGGTAAATTCTCCTGGGTAATGGTTTGAGTTTGGGCGTAAATGGCTTTGCGCTGGTCTTCGTCCAAAATGCGGGCAGCTTGGATGTATAACCGGCCAATTTCTTCTTCCCACTCTGAAACCACCCGACCCTCGATCGGCTCATCTCCGGGCTGCGGGGCTTTGTTGAAATGGTGCGATCGGCCATTGGGCAACCAAACATTTGCCCCACTGTTGGGTTCAATGCCGCCTGTAAAGCCCAGAACGCAAGCCTCCCAGTCCAGCGAGTTGGAGAGTTTGCTGACCACTGTGTTAAATGCTTGCGTCAGAAAGTCTACCTGAATCCCAATTTGGCGGAGATCGGTGACAATTTGTTCACCCATTGCCCTACGGGTTTCATTACCGGAGTTGGTGATCATGGTGAACCGAACGCGGTTGCCGTCTGCATCCAGCAGTTGATCTAGCGCGTTGTATTGAAATCCGGCTGAAAGCAGTAGTTCTTTGGCTTTCTCCGGGTTGTGATCGTAAACGGGAAGCCCTTCTTCAGGCGTGAGATGGAACGGACTCTGCACCGAAATGGGCGAGTTTTGCGGTTCACCTAACCCCCGAAAAATGTTCTTCACCATGCGATCGCGATCGATGGCATAGGCAACCGCCTGCCGAAAGGCAACCTGATTAAACCAGCGTGATTTTACCGGATCAACCAATGGAGTTCCATTGCGGCTACCCTGGTTCAGGTTAAAGGTGAGATAGGTCGTCCCTGAAGCTGGCCCACCGTTGTAAATGGTGAACTCACCCCGCTCTTCTTCCCGCTTCATTAAGGAAAAATAGTCTGGGGTGACACCAATAATGTCTAAACCACCCGATCGAAACTGAATCAGAGCATTATCAGTAGACTCAACCACCTGCCAAACTAGTTCCTGGATATAAGGCTGAGGATTGCCCGCGTCATCCTTGCGCCAATAGTATGGATTTCGTTGAAAGATGACTCGTTGCCCAGGGGCATAGCTCGCAACAGTGTAAGGCCCATTACAAATAATGTCCGCCGGATTGGTATCGCTGCCCCATTTTGATAGAAAACGAGGATTGCCCTGAGCATCTGTTGTTTCCACGGATTCCTGCAACGCATGGGCCGGAAGAATGGCTAAACCCGTATTGCGTAAGAACGGCGCGAATGGTTCCGGGATGGTGAATGTCACACGGCGATCGTCTATTTTTTCGACTACAGGTAAAGCTCCACTTTCCCCAATTCGCATGATGTCGCGAATGGCAGTCGGAATTGCTTCATTAAAATAAAGCTGATTGTAGGTGAACACCACATCATCCACCGTCAACGGCTCCCCATCTGACCACTGCAAGTCCTCGCGTAGGGTAAAGGTGATTTGTAGACCATCCGATGAAATCTCCCAGGATTCGGCCAGAGCAGGAATCGTTTCACCCGTTAAACCATCTTCCGTTGTTAAGCCTTCATAGGTGTAGCTGAAAATGTTAGAAGCCTCATTGCTGAGAACATAGTTAAAGGTTTTGGGTTCGGTGATTACACTAAAAACTAACGGTGGTTCAGAACGAGTGTGTAGCCAGGATTCGCTACAGGCTGCCAGAGAAATCGCCCCTAAAAAAGTAAAAATGCCAGCTAAAAACAAGTTGAACCAACGACGTTGTTTAGGATGCATCACGTGATTTTAGATTTTGGATTTTGGATGAGTGAGATATTTTTAGATTTTAAGTTTTGGAGTTTGAATTGTGTAGGGCGTGAAATGCAAAAATGAAGATAATAAAATCTAACGGCAAGATCTTCTAGATGAACGATCGTTCGGTTTCACCGCTAAAATTCAAAATAAAAAATCCGCTGACTTGGCGGATTTTGGGTTTAGAAGTCATGACAAACACAAGGAGTTACACAACTACCACCACACCCGATTCTGTTGGGTAGCTATATGCTTTCCAAGCTGGTAAACCACCCTGCACTTCAGAAACATTCAAAAAGCCAGCTTCTCGCAACTTAGCTGCTGCTTCAGATGCTTCTTCGTCTGTATCACTATAGACGTAGATATCTCGCACAGGTTCCAAAGATTTTGAAGCGCGATCGACCAATTCATTCAAAGGCATATTAATTGCACCTAAAATGCGGCCCTGAATAAATTCATTGTGATTCCGAACATCAACAATTGTTAGCGCGGGTTCCCCCCAATCAAGGCGGGTTTTTAAGTCGTAAACGCGCGATTTTTCCCTTAATGAAGGTGGAGTTGGAATAAAACTAAAACGCATAGTCTCTCATTGCAAAGCCTAAAGGTCAACGGTTTCCCCTGCAATGTAACAACTTTATTAAAAACTTGCAAACTTTTATTGAGAAAGTCTTTACTAAAATCGCGTTTTGTACTTATGGTCACAATTTGCTGAGGAGCGGGAAGTGGTAAATGGGAAAAACTCGTCTATCGTGGCTGATGATTAAATCGATGACTGATGATTAAATTTTAGTTAAGCTTCATCCCAGGGAACGTCTGCCTTCCGAAAGAAAAAACCATGCAGGACTGACACATTTTCTGACTCAAGACACCATCTGCCTAGAGGTTTGGCCTGCTACCTTCCTAGATTCAACGCCTAACTCTGCCAGAATCTGCTGTGCTGCCTGCTCTGCCGTTTCACAGGCTCCATTCATATAGCCCTGCGACCCCACCGAGCAATGCTCACCTGCGAACCAAATGTTGCCAACCCGCTCAACTTCGGCTCCCCCAAATTTTGTCCATTGTCCGGGTAGATAGCAGGCGTAAGAACCTAAGGCATAGGGATAAGATGCCCAAACTGCACGGAGGGCCGTTCCTCGATCGACTTCCCCAATACCCGGAAAGATGGAGTCTAAGTCATTTAGAAGGGATTTGGCCTGCTCCTCAGGGCTGCCATTTTCCAGTGCCAGTCCGGCCCGTCCGCCTCGTAAATCGGTTAACCAGCCTGCTGGCCCAGCCGCATAGCGGGCACTTTCCCAGGTATTCTGAAATTCCATGTCAGTGTAAATGGTGATGGTGGAGCCGTAGCGAGTCCGCCAAATCCGCTCCTGGAAAGGAATAGCAAGTTTGCTGCTAGTGCCGTAACCCAGTTCAGTAATGGCGGCCCGTTTAACGGGAGGCAAATCTACGGCAAGCTCAACCTGCCGCAACACGGTGAAGGGAATGGCTAAAACAATGCGATCGTACACTCGCTCTGTGCTGGTGGAGCCACTGCGTAAACTAACCCGGTAGCGATCGTTTGCGGTTTTACGAATTGACTCCAGGGACGTATTCAGTTCGATGCGTCCGTCCAACCGTTCTGCCAATCGCCGCGGAATTAAATCATTGCCGCCAACAACGTGGTATCGTTCATCGCTGACCCCGTAAGTACTCCACTTTCCGGCTTCTGCTCCAATTAAAAACAGCAAATTCAAGCAAGACTGAGTGTCTGCATCCAAGCCGTATTCTGTGATGTAAGCGACTCGGACAAGCTGCTCAATGATAGGGTGAACGGGGGTTAAAGATAGGTACTCTGCCAGGGATAGGCGATCGAACCGAACTGCATCAGGATTTGCATCATGGTACGTTAGGTTCCAACCGCTAAGAATTTCAATATCTTTGGCAATGCGCTGAGCCAAAGGAGAAAATGCCTCGGCTACCCAACTGTGGCTAATCTTTCGCCCTTGAAAGTAAAGAATTTCTGGTTCCAATCCTTCATCCGCAGCCCGCAAATCTGCCATTTCCAGCCCCAACTCCGCAGCAAGCGATCGAACGGCTGTGTGATCCGTGTCAATAAATTCGCCACCCAATTCCACGACGCTTAGATTTCCAGTCATGTCTCCCGGCAGGTTCCCAGCCAGATTTCCAGCCAGCTTTGACACACTTCGCAACCGTCCTCCCACACGCGGGCTGGCTTCCACCACATCCACCGGAACCCCAACCTGATGCAGCCGATAGGCAACTGTCAGCCCAGCAATGCCCGCCCCCACCACTAAGACCCTAGAATCGGTGAAGCGATCGGTCACTCCAGATAAATGCGTTTTTGCCAAACGCCCCTGCCCTAAAGGATTGACAATCGCTGCACTAGCCAATGTCATCCCGCCTAGCATCTGTCTGCGGGAAAGCTGTCCCTGAGAAAGGGAATCCATCCACCTCCCTGCTGCTTCATCTAAAGAACATTGAGCAGCAGCAGCGATGGAAGCGATACGATAGGCTCGACGAAGGAGATTCGTGAGAGGATGTTTAGCCATAAAAAGGAAATGGTTTCATGCCTTGGTTTGTCAAAATTGAAGAGGGCATCGT
>PVWD01000079.1 GCA_003003615.1 filamentous cyanobacterium CCP2
TGATTGCGCGGAGGGCGGATTAGCGGTTGCGCTGGCGGAGTGTTGTATTAGTGGCGATCGCGGGGCGGAGATCCGGTTAGATTTAGGGAGTCGGGAGTTCTCCTACGGAGACGCTTCGCGAACGGGAGTCGGGAGTCGGGAGAATACGGCTTCGTTTCGTTGGGATTCGTTGCTGTTTGCGGAAGGTGGAGCGCGGATTTTGGTATCAGTGGCACCCGATCGCGCAGAAGCCTGGGAAGCCTACCTAACAGAACAGTTGGGAGAACACTGGCAAAAATTAGGAGTGGTGACGAAGACGGGAGGAAGCTTGCGGGTTTCTACGGCTAGTAACCCAGACTTAATCAACGCTACGATCGAGGTAATGACTGAGCGTTGGTTAAATGCGATTGAACGTCGGTTAAGCCTTTAGATTGCAGATAAAACTTCAGATTTTTGATTTTGCCAACAATTTTCTAGTCGATCGCCTACAGATCACGCTACTGTTAGGGAGTGGAATCTTAAAGAAACGTTAATCTATTTCATTTATCGATTCGTTTCGATCCCTTTATCTATCAAAGTCGCTCCCCCATTACCCATTCCCGCTCCCCCATTCCCGTTCAACATTTCACACTCACTCCGATCCTTTACCCGACGAAAATAACGCTCTCATGATGCCGAATTCTGACTCTCATCTGCTTGTCGATCGCACCCTATCTCCGGATTCAGAGCAACCAGACCTGTCTCGTCCTGATAAACCGGAAGAAGCCTGCGGCGTGTTTGGGGTCTATGCCCCAGGCGAAGATGTGGCAAAGTTGACCTACTTTGGTTTATATGCACTCCAGCACCGAGGGCAAGAATCAGCTGGGATTGCGACGTTTGATGTGGATCAGGTGCATCTGCACAAAGACATGGGTTTAGTGTCTCAGGTCTTCAATGAGCATATTTTGCAGGATATGCCTGGCTATCTTGCAGTGGGTCACACTCGCTATTCCACCACTGGATCAAGCCGTGTTGTTAATGCTCAGCCTGCTCTCCTGGAAACTCGGCTGGGGGCACTGGCATTGAACCACAATGGCAACCTGGTGAATACGCCAGAATTGCGCGAAGAGTTGCTCAAATTGGATGTGCAGTTAGTCACCACAACGGACTCAGAAATGATTGCCCATGCGATCGCTGAAGAAGTTAACAACGGCAAAGGCTGGCTGGAAGGGACAATTAGCGCGCTGAATCGCTGTAAGGGAGCCTTTAGTCTGGTGATTGGCACGCCGATCGGCATGATGGGCATTCGTGACCCCAATGGCATTCGTCCTCTGGTGATTGGGATGCTCCCTGGTCACTCTCCCACTGATCCACCTCGTTATGTGCTGTCTTCTGAAACCTGTGGACTGGACATTATCGGAGCGGAATATTTGCGGGACGTGGAGCATGGTGAATTGGTGTGGATTACTGAAGAAGGGCTTTCTTCCTTCCATTGGGCACCCCAGACCAAGCGGAAGCTCTGCATCTTTGAAATGATTTACTTTGCCCGTCCTGACAGCGTCATGAACGATGAAAGCCTCTACAGTTATCGGCTGCGCCTGGGTCGGCAATTGGCGATCGAATCTCCGGCAGATGTGGATCTGATCATGGGTGTCCCAGATTCGGGCATTCCAGCGGCGATCGGCTTTTCCCAGGAATCAGGGCTGTCCTATGCGGAAGGACTGATTAAGAACCGCTATGTAGGACGTACCTTTATTCAACCGACCCAGAGTATGCGGGAGGCGGGAATTCGGATGAAGCTCAACCCCCTCAAAGACGTGCTGGCAGGCAAACGAATTCTGATTGTAGATGATTCGATTGTCCGGGGCACCACCAGCCGTAAGATTGTCAAAGCATTGCGGGATGCTGGGGCGATCGAAGTGCATATGCGAATCTCATCCCCCCCTGTCACCCATCCCTGCTTCTACGGCATTGATACAGACTCACAGGATCAGTTGATTGGAGCCACGAAGTCAGTCGAAGAAATTGCGGAGCAGATTGGGGTCGATTCGTTGGCTTACTTAAGCTGGGAAGGAATGCTCAAAGCCACCGAAACCGACACCGAAAGCTTTTGCTCTGCCTGCTTCACGGGTGATTATCCCATTGCTGTACCGGATACTGTGAAGCGATCGAAGCTGATGTTAGAAACCCCCCCTGCCAAACCGCCAGCCCCAGCCGTTCTCAAGAGCTAGGTGGGTTAGAGTTTAGTCACTTTGGCCGTTCAGTTAGTAAATTATTCAGTTGGTAAGTTATCGGGATCAACCCCGATCGATCGCAGATAATTTGCCAACTGTTCGGCTCGCTGGCGTTCCTGCGTCATCTGCTGTTCCCGTTCAATGGTCGTCAAAAACCGTTGACCATCCGGACGATACAGCACCAACTCTCTTTGGCTGGTTGTGTCAAACCGGATTCCTAAACGCGGACTGACCCAATCGTTCATTTGCCAGAGCTTGTTGAGATGTTCTCCCTGCCGCAGCCAGCCTTCTAGCCGAAAGGTTTCTGGATCGTACAGGTAATATTCTTCAACGCCGTAGGTGTCATAGAATTCCAGCTTGAGATCCATCTTTGCTTGAGTATTGCTGGGCGAAAGAATTTCAAACACCACCTGTGGGGCAATGTCGTCTTCCTGCCATTGCTTGTAGGAACCCCGCCTGCCCTTCGGTCTGCCAAATGCCACCATGACATCTGGAGCAGTGGGAGACACGAGCTGCGAGGGAACCGGATACCACAGCAGGTCCCCTGCCACAAATACATTCGGCTCATCGGCAAACAGCACTTCCAGATTTTCTTTGATTAAAACAATCCACTGAAACTGCTCCGTATTATCTGCCATCGGTTGACCATCACTGTCGGGAAAGCGACGATCGACCTCCAAGCCTGAATCGATCGGTGGATAGCTCGTCATTGCTTACAAGCCTCTTGACTGTACTCTTCATTCTATCCGTTGCTCCCATCCCAACCGTTGCCCCATTCGCCACAGTTCTTCATAATTATCTAACTACCCTATCCGTTGCCCCATCCGTTGCCATGAAACGCTTTGTCATTGAAATGGGCATGGGAATTGACCAACATGGACAAGACCCCACCGTTGCCGCTGCCCGTGCCGTCCGAAATGCGATCGCCCACAATGCCCTACCTGGAATTTGGGAAGTCGCTCGACTGAACCATCCCGACGAAATGATTGTCGAGGTTCAAGTTGCCGTACCCTATGCCGATCAAGTCCGACAGGATGAAGTGCTAGCCGTCCTCCCCTTCGGGCAAAAATCCCTCACCCTGGAAACAGGCGGCATGGTGGTGCAGGGACGGGCGATCGAATCTCTGGATGACAGGAATGATGAAATGCTGATTGCCGTAGCAGCAGTGACGGTTTGGGTAAAGTAGGGGCGGCTTGCAAACTGCCCGTGCAGAGAGTTAAATCACTCATATGAGGAGTGAGGAGTGAGGAGCGAGGAGTCGGGAAGCAGAAATACTTTAACGTATAACTCTTGTGGGGTGAGCATCTTGCCCGCCCAGTCAACCCAGGAGTTTCGATCGACTCAATGCTTTAAAGAGTGAGGAGTGAGAAGTGAGCCAATTCATTAGTAAAGTACTTTCTCCAGCCGTGAAGCTGTGGCTCCGATCGCAGGTGGAGTCGGTTGAAACATTGCAGTTTCAGATTGAAGGGGGCGATCGCCAACTTATGTCAGGCAATATTCCCAAAGTGACGATCGCAGCACAGCAGGTGATCTATCAGGGAATTGCCCTCAGCTATATTCATCTGGTAGGTGAAACGATTCGGGTGAACCTGAAAGAGGTGGTGCGGGGAAAGCCGTTGCGGTTGCTGGAACCGATTCCCGTTCAGGCAGAGGCGATCGTCCATCAGGCTAATCTAAATGCTTCGATAAATTCCCCTTTGCTGGCAGAGGCTTTGAGCGAACTAGTCATGATGTTGCTGCAATCGGGGCTAACGAGTGACCTATCCACAGAACTGCAATCTAAACTGACACCACCAATCGCGGTTCAATCTCCTGCCGTAAAGGTGGGTGAAAACTATCTGATTCTCAGCGCGAATTTGCGATCGGCAGCATCCCAGCAAAGCACACCGTTTACTCTCCGTACCCAATTACAGATTGCGGAAAGACATAAAATTCGGTTTTGCCAACCTGAATGGTTAACGCATCCTAATGCAGAAACAGGTCAACCGCTACCACACCTGGAAACCTTTGAAATCGATCTCGGCCCAGAGGTTTTCCTTCAGCAACTCACCCTCAATGATGAGCAATTAATCTGTCAGGGGCAAATTCGGGTGATGCCATGATGGGATTGATATCGTGATGACATTGATGAGGATAAATAGCTTCGTTCGCCCTGATCTTCTTAAAGAATATGTAAATTAAGACATTTTGAAAAATCACTTGAATCATCTACATCTTTGCTACAGTTCAGCAACAAACTTGAGTAATTAGGTTAAAACGATCGCTCTGATTTACCATTTTTCTTCACGTTGTGTACTGTTTGAGTTATTAAAGATTGTTCAAGTTTAGTAATTACCCATGCACAAGTTTTCTATTTAAATTGATAAATCCTATTCATTTTAAGAGAAAATCATATGTCTGAATCCATCTCTTCTGCTCCCGATCTCTATGCATTACTCATTGGCATTGATCATTACAATCCAAATCCTTTATACAAAAGTTTGCAGGGTTGTGTACGTGACATTAACCTGGTAGATCATTTTCTAAAACAAACCCTACAACCCCCACCTAAACAGATCTACAAACTCCTGTCTCCAAATCCAGATAATGCTGCTCTATTGGGTTTGCGGTCTGCTGACGAGGCAAACGTTTTACCCACCTATGCCAATATTGTGAGTGCCTTTCAGCAAATTACCGATCGCGCACAACCTAGAGATTTAGTTTATATTCACTACTCCGGGCATGGTGGACGAGCCACGACAATTTTCTCTGAACTGAAAGGAGAGGGGCAAAACGATGAGGGAATTGTGCCAATGGATATTGGGGAGCAAAATGGGCAGTATCTTCGTGATGTGGAACTGGCAACGCTCCTCAAGCGAATGACTGATAAGGGGGTAATCGTAACGCTCGTCTTGGATAGCTGCCATTCAGGTGGAGCAACTCGTGGAGATTGTGATATTCGCGGCTCCCATGAAACAGACAGCAGGAGCCGATCGCAACCGAGCTTGGTCGCTTCCCGTAATGAATTGGTGAACAACTGGAAAACCTTAACCGATGGCACTCACTCATCCTCCTGGGTGCCAGAATCGAGAGAATATGTGCTGTTGGCAGCCTGCCGCCCGACGGAGTATGCCTATGAATATGCAGTGAATCACAAAGACCGACACGGGGCACTGACCTACTGGATGATTGATACGCTGAAATCAGGGGTGACGGGCCTCACCTATAAATCCTTACACGATCGCGTTGGTGCCAAGATTCAAAGCAAGTTTCCCAGTCAATTACCGATGCTGTTGGGGGAGGGCGATCGAGCGGTATTTGGCAGTGATCGAGTGTCGCTTCAGTATGCGGTGAAGGTGACTCAAGTGAACAATACTCAAACCCAAATCAAACTAGAAGCAGGATTGGCACAGGGCTTGAGTCGTGGTACTCGCTTTGCTGTTTATCCCTTGGGAACAAACGATTTCACCGACAAGCAAAAACAGGTGGCGATCGTGGAGATGACTGAAGTTGAAGCCTCTAGTTCGTTTGCTAAAGTGTTAACCGAATCAGACGGAGGCATTGCCATTCAAGGACAAATTGAACAGGGGGCACCTGCGGTAATTCTGACAGCACCGGCTGATTTAGTTCGTCGCGTCCGCTTGTTTGGCGAGAAAAAATTGGGAAATGCCGAGAATGATTTGCCAACTCAAGATTTGGTTGACCAGCAGGCAACGGCTCTTGGGGCGGTGCGGCAGGCACTCGCGGGGAATGGTTGGGTGGTTGAGGTTCAAGGGGATGAAGAAGCCCATTACCAGGTTGCGATCGGCAGGAATGAAGCCTATGAAATCTGCATTGGGATGCCCCTGGAAAACCTCACACCTGCCCTACGGATTGACAGCCCCCAATCTGCTGGGGAAGTGGTAAAGCGGTTAATTCATTTGGCGAAATATCAGGCAGTTCAAGAATTAGATAACCCAACCTCCGAGTTGAATAGTTCTCTTGAATTTGTCTTGTTAGACCAGAATCAACAGCCCTTTCCCAGTCAAAGTAATATCACCCTAAAGCCAGGAGAATCGGTGTATCTCCGCGTCAAAAATACGTTTCCTCAGGCTCTCAATGTGGCGGTACTTGACCTGGAACCAACCTGGGAAATTTCACAAATTCCTTTACGCGGCATTGATGCCCCTTTCTACCAATTTGCACCCCAAGAAACGGTAGATACTAAATTGCGCTTTAGCGTCCCTGAGGGCAAAGGATATCAGCAGGCAAAAGAAATGCTGAAACTGTTTGCCACTCGCGGCCCGGCAGATTTTCGCTGGTTAAAATTACCCTCTCTGGATCAAGAGATGACGAAACATCAGGCGGCAACTCGTGGACTTCAGAGTGCCTTTGGTAAACTGCTGGAAGCGATCGGGGAAGATCCTCATCGTTCACCGTCATTGACCCGCGCTGCTGTATATGAACCTGACCCTAACGCGGAATGGATTACGAAGCAGATTCACATTACGATCGAGTCATAACCCATCGATCGTCCCTTTAAGCGTCTGGCTCAATTCCCAACGATCGCAACTGTTCTGCCAATCGTTCGGCTTGGTGCTGGGCTTGTTTTGCCTGTTGCTGGGCGAGTTCTGCATCTTCCTCTGGCGTTGGAATAATTCGCCCTTGAGCATCTCTTCTAACTAAAGGATGTTTGCATCATGGGGATGCCTTTCTTACAGTGAAAGGATGCGTTGAGTTTGTGCAAACAGTTTCAACTTGCAGTCAAGGGGTCAAAACATTAGTATGCGGAATCAAACCATTCAGCAATTTGGACTAACGCTCCTCCTCGGATTATCAACTTCCGCTTGCGGTGAAGTCGTCCGTACACAAAGCCCTCCTGAGGTTATCCGTTCTTCTCCCATTGAGACAACGGCTCCTACCACCGATTCTTCATCGCCTTCCCAATCCAGGGCTGATGTTAGTTCCAGTCCTCGCATATCCTCTCAACCCGTCAGAAACGCTGACCTCGATCGCCCTTCTGCCAATCCTCCTGTAACCAGCAACCTTGATCGTCCTGATTCGGCGATCGGTTCTGACAATACAGAAATACTTGATGCAGAAGAAGTTCACTTGGAAATTAGTCTGAGCCGTCGTGAAGTCATCCTTTACCAAGGCACAACTGCTGTAAAAAGTTATCCGATCGGCATTGGTCGAGCAGGTTGGGAAACGCCTCTGGGAACGTTTGAAGTACAGCAGATGCGAAAAGACCCCGTTTGGATTCACCCCTTCACCGATGAGCGCATTCCGAGTGGGGATGCCCAAAATCCGCTTGGAACACGGTGGATAGGGTTTTGGACAGATGGGCATGTGTGGGTTGGGTTTCATGGTACTTCTGATCCAAGCTCCGTGGGAACCGCTGCCTCTCATGGCTGTATTCGGATGCACAATGAAGATGTAGAGGAATTGTTTGCACAGGTTGAGCTAGGTACACCTGTGACCGTTGTCCAATAACGATCGATTGTAAAAAACAAAAAAACAGTATTCTGCCTGTGCATTGGATGTGCAGGCTGCTCATATTGCCAAGATTATGCCACAGGCAACCTCAAGCCCAAAAACTTTATCACATACCATAAGTTTTTGCTTAAAATGCGAAAGCTCTCCAGTCCGACTATTTTGCCGAACTAGAGAACTGATAAAGGCCAGACTTAATCAAATTTAAGTTGCGCTAGCTCAAAGAATTACCAAAGTGCGCGAACACCTTCATCTTCGCCCTCAGCAAACTGACCGTCATCTTGGTTATCTTGCTGCTGAACAACCCCATCCTGATCCTGCTGTTGCTGCTGAGCAGGATCTTGCCCCGTTGGAGTCTCTTCTTGCTGCTGAGCAACGTTGTCCTGTTGAGCTTCAGCATCACCCATTTGAGCCACCACAGCAGGAACACCCAGAAGAACTCCAGCTAATACTGCTCCAGCGATACCAGTTAAACGTAGGAAAAAACGATTTTGAGAATTCATGGAAACCTCCTTGGTAATAGTTGAAAAACCGAACAATTGTTATAGAACACACGAACCTTGCCGAAACCGAACCTACAGTGAGCGAATTAATGACCCGCCCTAGAGTGGTTGCCATGCAGTTACTCTTCAAAACGAATGCGTCTGCATCTCTGAAAGAGTAAACAGAAATAAAGCAAATTGCTAGATAGGTTTAACTCAGCTTCTAACTGCGGTTAGCACGACTTAGGTGCCTTTACTTGAAAGTTTAGGGAGTTTGCTTGATAAACTTCTCTACCCATAGTTTGGTATTACTTAATCTTTTAAAATAAAAATACATCATGTGTATCAATCGTTTATGCAGTAAGCGTTTTCAGCGTCAGGCAGTTCTTCTGCAAAATCGTCCTATCGGGCGATCGCATTCTTAAGTTTATTTGGCGGGGGGCAAACAATTTTCCTAAACCACCAAACTGAGTAAATTTGGCGATCGAAGCCTCTCACTTCAGCTAGATTCTGCATGAAAAAACTCTGGCCGTTGAATGTAGCCAGAGCAGCAAGTGAACTCAAGATTAAACTTTTCTAAACAGAAATTTGCAGTTCAATGCATGATGGCAGTACGAAGGCCCGTTAGGACAGTTTCATGCTGCCATAAAACACCACCTGCTATTGCACCACCGTCACTGGAGTACCCAAACGCACCTGATGATAAAGCTCCTCCAAATCTTGTGCGTACATATGAATGCAACCATGGGATGCAGCATTGCCGATCGTTCCGGCATCCGGTGTGCCATGAAACCCAACCCAAAGATGCCCATCTGTCCAGAAGCCAATCCAGTGTTGCCCCATCGGATTGCGTGGATCACCTCCGGGAATTCGTTCCCCTGTAAATGGGCTAATCCAGGTTGGATTTTCGCGCATTTGTCTCACTTCAAACGACCCAACGGGTGTTTCCCAACCCGCCCGACCAATGCCAATCGGATAACTTTTTACCTTGGCATCTCCTTGAAAAACCCTGACTTCGCGAGAACCTAAACTGATTTCCAGGTGAACTTCAGCAGGTTGGAGGGCAGCACGTTGAGGATTCGTGGCAACGGCAGAATGAACGGTTTCAACGCTGAGGCTTAAATCTTCTTGAGTGACATCGTTGGCGGGAGCCATGTTCGTAACGACGACAGGTTCAGAAGATGCGGTGTCGGAGGTGCCCGTCTCCAAAATGGTTTCCAGCGCGGGGTGGATCTGAGCTAACTCGGTTAACTGTCCCGAACGAACCTGACTGGGAAGCAAGGCAGCCAAACCAATGACTAGCGACAATCCAGCCAAGTTTAGAAAACGTTTTAGCATATTAAAGCTCTAAGCTTTGCGAAAGAAGGCGAGTAAATAAAATGAGTTGATTACAGGTGAAACTTCATTGATATTTGGAATCCCAAATTACGGACTATTTTTCCCAAACTGCATCCCTTAAGTGACCGAGCTTTGCAATCTTTAACAGAAATTCGATCGCATACTGGGAGGCATTTGGTATATTCTCAAAACGAGACGATGATGAACAGGAAAAAGTTGCATAGGCGGCCCACAGAATGTCTAAGTCTACATGCTCAATTGCGTTACGCAGTCTCAAAATGAAACTGAATTAAACACGGTAGGATGAATCCCTTTCAGACGAATTGAGGTATCAACGATTCAGTTGTTTCTATCAGAGGTTAGCCTAGTACAAAATAGATGCAAAAATCAAAATATTAAGAAATACACACTTTAGAAACCCTTTGCATTCCTTCAATTACAAACTACAAAGTCCGATCGCACCCATCCTGCGGTTCTACCATCACTCCCCTGATAGCCGATCCAACTCCATTGATTACCGTCTCTCCCTGTTTCAGACGAGTAAACCTGAATCGTTCGGTTGAGCATCGTTGATTCATTCCCAATAACGTTTGATGTGGTTGAAGGGCCCGATCGAATGTTGGTGTCTGGTCTAAGGCGGTAGGTGCAGGATTGATCTGGCGAGTAATAGTCTGGTTGTTGTGTGGGTTGACTTGTTAAATAGGAGAATTCTGGGCAGAGATGAGTCGCAGCCGACAAACTGACGTATAGGATAACGGTTGACACATCAATTCCTAGATCACGGACTCTGACTTGGTTCGCAAAACTAAATGGGGTTTCACCATAGCGGAACTCATTACAAGCGAGGTAGCCCACACGGATGGCGGATCTTTGATAACTGCGGGAATTGAAAATCTGCTGAGCATCACCATACCAACCACCCGCATTCAGTTCACTGACAAGGGTACTTAAAAAGTCGGTTTCAGTTCGATTGTATTGCGCTTGAACTGGGGTTATGGTGAACGTGAGCGCGGTTATTGTGGCGATCGAAGCGACGAAAAAATTCCTAATCATTGTTGTGCCCCCTTGAAACGCTCTATGGCGAGAAGCACCCTAATTCTGTTCTAGCTTTGTTGATACCTGATCTCTGAAATTTAGTATAAAAATTTACCATATTAAAGCGAACTAAATTTCTCTTCTTGTCACCACTGCGACCGTCACTGTCAGCGAGTTGTCACCCTGCCAAACCCACGCATTCCCCAGTTTGCTCCTATCTCTCTTCACACGCCCGTCTTGCTGCCTCTGCCAACCCATCCTCTGGATTTTGAAAGACTGTGTGATCCTGCAACTGCTGGCAAGCCGCCGTGAGCCATTCAGTCCAGCCTACCGTTCGTGCGAGCCGAATTGTGCCATCCTGACTGCTGCTGACAATGTGTTGCCCATCGGGGCTAAACAGAGCCGTAGACACCCGATCGCTATGATTGCTCAATAATGCCACCGTTCTGCCTTCCACCGTCCACCAGCGCACCGTCCGATCGTCGCTACTTGACACAAGGAACTGACCATCGGCACTGAAGGCGATCGTGGTAATGGTTGCCTGATGACCTCGGACGGGTTCTCCGATGGGATTGCCCTGCCCATCCCAAAGGCGAATCGTGGCATCTTGTCCCCCACTGGCGATGACTTGTCCATCTGGGCTGAAGGCAACGGCAAATGCGGCTCCCTCGTGGCCTTGAAACGGAGTAGCGATCGGATGACCCTGCCGATCCCACAACCGCACTGCACCATCCGCACCGCCAGTAACGATCCGTTGCCCATCGGGACTAATCGCTACTGCATGAACGCCAGCCTTTGTATCTGCTGAAATCGGATTCACGATCGCATTGCCCTGCCTGTCCCACAGCCGCACCGTCCCGTCATCACTTCCACTGGCTAACCATTCTCCATCCGGACTAATTGCCACCGATCGCACCGTTGCCAGATGTTCGCGGATTGGCTCCACTAATGAGTTCCCTTGCCTGTCCCACAACCGCACCGCGCCATCATCTCCTCCACTGGCAATCCAGTTTCCTGCTGGACTAAACGCCACTGACCGCACCGATCGCTCATGTCCTTGAAACGGAGGATGTAAGGCATTTCCCTGAATGTCCCAGAGTCTTATTGTACCGTCGCTGCCACCACTCACCAGGGTTTGCCCATCATCAGCGAGATCGATCGCATTGACTGCACCCTGCATCGCGTTGAAGGGGTAACTGAAGGGGCTAGGCTGTAAATCCCACAGTCCGATCGTGCCGTCTCCGCCTCCGCCAATGATTGTCTGGTTATCTGAGGTAATGGCGATCGTATTAATTGAATTCATTGAGGTAGATAATGCTTGTCCGATCGGGTTACCATTCAGTTTCCAGATGCGAATCGTTTCATCTTCTCCACCACTGACTAAAGTTTGTCCATCAGGACTAAAGGATACGGTAAATACTGCTCCTCTGTGTCCTCGAAAAGAGTTCCCAATCGGATTTCCTTGAAGATCCCATAGCCGCACTGTACCATCACTACTACTACTAACAATTTGCTGTCCATCTGGGCTAAACTCCACATCCCAAACGCTCCCTTGATGTCCTTGAAATGGAGGAGCAATTAAGTTCCCTTGAAGATTCCACAGGCGCACCGTACCATCACTACTACCAGTGATAATTTGCTGCTGATTTGGGCTGATGCTGATTGCTTCGATTGTTCCTGCTGCTGCATCAATTGGTATTCCCAATGCTTGTCCTTGTCGATTCCAAAAGCGAATCGTACCATCTTTACCACCGCTAACCAATCTCTGTCCATCCGCAGTCATTGCTAAAGCCAGCACAACTCCGGTATGCCCCTGGAGGGGAGGAGCGATCGGTTCTCCTTGAGGAGTCCAGAGACGAATTGTACCGTCGGTTCCGGCACTGGCGATCGTTTCACCATCGGCACTGGCTGTCACCGCTTCAATCTGTCCTTGCTCTGTCGGGATCGGTTCCCCTAAACGATTGCCCTTGAGATCCCAGACATTCACCATACCATCCCTGCCCCCACTCACGATCGCAGCATCACTCACTGCCACCGCATTCACCCACTTTTGAGTATCCGCCGGAAACCGATTACGCTCCTTTGCCACTTCCAATGCGCTGAGAAGGCTGGCATCCACTGCTTCGATCGGACTTGACCATAGCCGTGCCGCCACTGCTGCATGGTTCTGCCCCACAGCCCGAATCGCTCTGAGCAAACTTTCCAGGGGGTCGATCGCCAGTAGGCTCTTCACCGTAATTGCTTCAGCCCGTAAGCTAGAGGAACGATTGGCTCGGACTGCGCTAAACGTAATGCCGCTTAAAACGAGAATTGTACTCGCCACAATTCCCCACCGCAGATAGGTATTGCGACGACGCTGCCAGACACTCCGACGGACAAACTCTGTTTCGACCTGATTCAAGCCATGATGGGAAGTATGCAGAATCTGATTCAGCCACTCCAAACGCGGATCGGCATTCCAGAGGTATTTCGCGCTTTGTTGCTGGTGCCAATCTTCGGCCGCAGGGGTGAGTCGGCGTTGCAAAATTAGCGTTTCCTGAGCGTCATTTTTCCATTGCAGCAGGCGTTGCCATCCCCGTACTAGCGCATCATGGGCAGGTTCAATAAACGAACGATTTTCGTTATTCGTTCCCCGCACCAGCAACCGGGCATTCGTAAACCGATCGAGCACCTGATTCACCCGCGTTTGTTCAGGTTCTGGGTAGGTTAGCTCTGAGAGAAACACTCGACGACGGGCCAGTTCATCTCCCCCCAAAGCGATCATGCGAAGCAGAACATGGCGCACCGTATGGGCACAATCTGCATCCATTTTGACCAGAGATTCATACTCCTGATCCGCTCGTTGCGTCAGCGATCGGGCCACGCCTCCCAGCGCATCATAATCCGCCTGAGTGATTGCCCGATCCACCGTGTCTCCTTGAGTCCGAGCCGCATCCTGGCGTTTGAGATAGGACAGATAAAGCTCACTCAGCGTAAAAGAGAGTAGCGGCAAGGCTCCTGGCATCAGCATCACTTCATCAATCAGTTGATCGACTAACTGATGCGGTTCAAAGTACATGACTCGTTTAGAGGCGGGTTCTTCGATCGCCTCGCGCAATTCTTCCCGATTCATAGCCGGAACGATAAACCGAGAATCAAACCAAACTGAATCTAATGCACCTTTACGAAATTGCGGCTCAAAATCCGATCGCACCGTTAAGACTAAATGCAGGCGATCGGGATATTTTTTGACTGCTTCAGCTAATAAATTAAAGAATATACTTTGCTCTTCTAGATCGCGACAGAGCGTAATGAGTTCTTCAAACTGATCAATCACAATTAATAAATCAGTCTCAGGATGTTTTTGGAACCATTCATTGAATCCCTGCATACAGGCTGATGGAAGCAATTCAGATTGGTCTAGTCTCCCTAAATCACTCAGTGAATGAATGGCAGTGTACAGAGCTTTACAAGGCGATTCTCCTAGGCGAAACGGTGGCACAATCTGCCAGGAAGGCTCTAATTCAGTCTGCCGCAGGTGGGGAATTAAACCCGCCTTAACTAAACTGGATTTTCCAGAACCCGATGCACCTAACACAACGGTTAAAGTGTGGCTGATTACAAACTTTGCCAGTTCGTGAGCCAATGCTTTCCGACCAAAGAACAAATCTCGATCGGATTCATCAAAGGAAGCCAAACCCCGATAGGGATTTTGAGATACATCCAGTGGTGGTGCAGGTGGCAGGTTTAGCGCATGACCAGGAGTCAGAAAAATATATTCACCTTTATCATGTTTATTCAATGTCCACAGCCCCGGAGTTTGGCGAGAGGTGGAGCGTTCTGTTAGCACTTCAACTTGATTACGCAGATAAATATACAGTTCAGTTGCCGTGGTTAACCCATCTCCCGCTGGCTTTCCACGACTGGCTGGAGGACTTTGATCGGCTGCACCTGCTAAGGCATCCATCAGTGCCAGGGCAAAGGGGGAATGATTCGCCACTTCACCGCGATCGTCGGAAACGATGTCCCAGGCATACTGATCGGAGCCTGCCGAAGTAATCACCTGCCAAGCGGAATCTTGAATGAAGCGATCGTATCGTTCTTTATGAATCACTTCAGGAACGGCAGCCAGTTTACGACTGCTTGACCAGCGAAATGCACCCGCAAAACAACAGTCGAGAATCGCCAGGAAATGACGGCAGGGCAACTGACTGAGAGCCTCGTTCAACCGCAGCATGGGCAGATAACTGCTCACTTCACCCAAACGGGCATCCTGTGGAATTAAAAACCCTTCCGGGCCATCTTCACCATTCAAGGCAATCCCATGTCCACCAAAGTAGAATAAGAGCCGATCGTCTGGATGGACTTGCTTGGTTAATTGCTCAAAGAGTTTTTCCAGTGCTGCGAGAGTAACTTGCTTATCCAGAAAGAGTTTAACGAGGTAATGATGCTGCTGTTCCAGAAGTTTGGCGATCGAAGTGGCATCTTGGGTAGCCGTGCGAAGGGGAGAAATGCCATTGTGATAATCGTTAATGCCAATCACAATAGCAATGCTGCGTTTAAAATGAGCCACAACAGACCTCCCAGATATAAGCCCTAAAAATATGTGGTTGAGAAAGCTTAGCAGTGGTTTTCTACCAGAAGATTTGTGATTTAAATGAACTAAATATCTGAATGTAGAAAAATGAGCTTCTCGATAATGTTTAACTGTAGAATAATTGTCTTTTATAATACACGATCGAAAGATGAAATCAGCGGTACATTTATTACCTTTGATCAGAGAAACCTATCTAACCATAAGTTTTGACTAAGCCGCAAAGTGCAGCGTCTCTTTCGCTCTCGTTGATTTCAGTATATTTTAAGGCGCGATCGAGTACTAAAAAAACATTAAGAAATACTTGGTTTAATGATCACACTTTAGAATTTTGCCCTTAGGCAGACGAATATTTGATTAATCTACATCTATAGGTCAGCTAAGTTCCTATTTATGTTGTCTACATTGTTCAGTACACACTGTTTATGCAGAGCTTGTTCTAGCCACCCTGAAAAAACCGTTTCTCAAGATAGTCCCTTGAAACTGTTTTAAGAAATAGTCTCTCTAGCTTGACCAGACAAAAGTTTGCAAACAACTTGTTTTGAACGTCCATCTCAGATTTCAATTATTTCCCAGGAGAAGAACGACAATGATGACAGGCAATCAACAACCACCTGTGCAGCGTGACCAAAGCCCCCAGTCTACCGCTACAAATCCGTCTTACGCTGACGCGACTCCCACTAGCACAGTTTCTCAACCCGTAGAACCGATCGCAAAAACCTCTGACACAAAGCCAATTACAAAAACGAATTACAACGGTAATCCTGCTTTAACAAGAGCACTTGTTGGTGGGCTGATTGGTGCAACAGTAGGCTCATTAGCAGGTGCCCTGGCAGGACAGAGAACTTCTGCCGGTTTCAAGCATGCCGTTCAGGGTGTTGGGAATGCTTTTAAAACAGTCGGTTCCGGTTTAAACCAGACAGGTAAAGGACTCGGTAGTGCAGTTAAGAGCGTTGGCGAAGGGGTGAGCTACGTCGTTGTGGGCGGCACTGTAGATACTGCAAAGGGAATTGCTGACGGAGCAATGCAGGCTGGGGTGGTTGCCACCGATGCAGTGCAAACTACTGCTAATAAAGTCAATGAAGTGATTCAAGATACAGCCGATTCGGTCAAGGCTGCCAGTGAGACAACCAATCAATCGATCGCCAGCACCGCAGAGATGGGAAAAGAGTTGGTCAGTGATGCTGATGCTAGTCTCAATCAGGAGATGAGCCAGTCTGAGGCAGAAATAGAAGCGGCTCAAATCAGCGATCAGGAAAATCCATTTCCATCTGTAACAGAAAACCAGCCCCAAACCTATTGAGGAGATGATCGATGGTGAGTAACAATACCCCACTTTTGCCTTCCAAAAGCACGAGTGATCCTTCTGTGGAGCAATCCTCCCTCGATGCCAACCTATCAGCAAATGCTGATGAGTTATCAAACAATGGTTTAAGTAAAATTGCGATCGGAGTATTGGTAGGTGCCACCCTTGGTGGAGTTGCGGGTGCATTAGCCAATCCAGGAGTCGTCGATCGGATTAATCGAAGCATCAGAGGAGTGGGAGATGCGATGAAACGGGCGGCGGCGAACGTCACCGATGATGTCCAACACGTTGGAGAAGCGGTTCATAGTGTTTCAACGGGCGTTAACGATACAGTCCGAGAGGTTGGTAGTGCTGTCAAAGGTGCAGCCGCAGGAATTAACAGCACGATGAAAAATACTGTGAACACGGTCAAGAATACGGCAGATACCGTTAATGACACTGTAAAAGACACGGTTGGCAGCGTCAAAGATGCCACTGAGGGTAAAAAACCTTTGGAAGGAATAACTGCTTCTGCGGCAGACAATGGCACTTTATATAAGCTGGTTCCTGTTAACCCTACTGAGCAAAACGCAGACTCTAATTAAAGCTGACCCAGCAAACTTGAATTTAGTCTGCTTTGGTTTCAATGATGGCCTGCTAACAAAAGGTTGGCAGGTTGTTTTTTGTTTGTATACAGCATGATTTATACCAATTCCTAAAGTAGGACAACAGATTAGGTAAGAGTATTTTGTGAAACGCTCTTACAGGAGTATTTATCGGTAGTCCAATTTTGGAGAATTGATATTAGAGTATGGAGGAAGCTCAGGACAGTGGAATAGATTAAGTGAATAACGAAGCTTATACAATTCACGAAATTGCCACCATACATCGGAAACTTCCAGGGATATAACATATTATATTTAGCGCAATATGTGTAACGAATTTAGCGAAGATCAAGATTAGAATACAGACTTTATTTTAATCATTCGATTTATTGTTTTAAATCAAGCCATTTTTCTGTGTGTTTGTAATTGTGCTTGTAATTATGTTTACCTGTCCAAAATAGTCAATCAAGTTAATCTTTTCTATTCAGTCTTAAGGGCGATGTATTCCTACAGTACATAATTATGATGAGTATAAGAATGCATGGAGGAAAATTGTTATGGGCTGGTTATCAGGTTTTTTTAATAGAAATAAATCCCAAAATTTGCAGCAGCCAGCAAATCATTTAGATGCAAAAAATTCTACAACTGTGATGCAAGTCCTTGTAGAGGAAACCATTATGGCAGTCGCGCAATGGTTAATTACCTTTGCCAATCGATCATTTCAGCTTAAACAAAATGCTCAAGATGCCAAAGTTGAGAAAGCGGCAGAAAACCATCAAACTGCTCCTTTGGAGGAATTACTATCAAAATTTGGCACTTTGGTTGAGCGACTCTACGAACGAGATCAAGAATTTTCGCCCTTATATCATCGGCTCAATGAAATTGAAGCAACCCTCAAGCAGAATCGTGATCTTGAACAGTATGTCCAAAGTCCTAATCAAGAAATTATCACTTTAGAAGAGCGGCTAATGCAGGTAGAAAATCAAATTCAGGGTGTGAATGTTGTTGCGATCGAAAATTCACTTCAAAAAGGCATTAATTTAGAACAGCGTGCAGAAGAATTCAGTCAATCGATCGCCGTATTAGAAAATCGTTTAGCTCATTTAGAAAATATTTCAAGTCAGCTTGACTCTTTAGTTGAAAAACTGGATCAGAAAAATCAGCATCTTCAGACCTTAGAGAACCGCGTTCAGCATCTAGAAAAAGTTCTCACTCAGTTCCGTATTGTTCCTAAATTAGTAGAAAAAAATTACCGGGCGATCGTTTCTCTGCAAAATCGTTTGGAACCTGCAAAAGATACTTCAAAAAACTCGTTAAGAGTCGTTTCCCATTGAGGTTAATCTAAACATTCTCAAGAAAAAGCTCACCTTCAGAAATAGAAGATGAGCCTATGCCAGTCAATTAACCGTTGCAAAACTCAGATGTGACAGTGTGGGCAATATCAGGTTGATGCCTGATGCTTTACACAAATTCTGCCGCCGTGATCAGGCTAGAATCAATTCCTTTCAACACTGCCAATACATCTTTATCCAATTGAATCCGGGTATTCTGTCCAATGGAAGTAATGGTTAAATCATCGAATTCGATTCCTTGGCTCAATTCGATCTGATCCAATCCAATTTTATAATCTGCAATCACATCCCTACCCGGGCCGGTCTGTAAGACAAATGTCTTTCCAGTTTCCCTGTCAGCATCCATTCCGCCAAACAGCAATTCATCAACAGATTTGAGATCAGGTACAGTATTCGGTGCTACACGGTACTTTGTTGCTTGTTCAAAATCGTAGGCATACCCTAAAATTTCTGCCTCACCATAATAGTCTCCCATGAAGCTCAGAGAAGCAGGCGCATTACCCTTGGTGTAACCCATTGGAACGGTGACTACAGGCAGCCCCATGACATTGGATTCTGCATCTGCATTCCGGTTGAACGGAACTGTAGCCGTCGGGCCACCTTCATCTGGAATGGCTGCGCGTAAGGTAGGAAACACAAACGCATCAATTCCAAGCTCTTCAACAAACGGTTCAAAATCATTGACGCGCCATTGTTCTAATGCGTTCAACACCGTTTGCAGGGCTTCATCTTCAAACGATCGCGGTGTGCCTTCTTCAAGTGCTTTCAGCGTTTGAACTAAAGATGAGTCAGAAAATTCTCCTGTGATGGCATTTTTGACATCTAGCAGAGAGTCAAATTCTGGATTTTCAAGGTTCTTAATGAATTCCTCTAGATAGAAAGCTGTACTTTCTCGGTTCCAATCAGGAAATTCTTCATCGGGCCAGCCGTACTCCCATTCTTCTTCCCGATTAATCCACTTGGAAAGATAGGGGGCTGTGTCTACTTCAATGACGGTTGCTCCTTGTTCTTCCAAAGTCTGGATCGCTGCATCAAAGAGCGTTGCAATCTCAGGGTCAAGCTCAAATCCTTCACCCAAATCTTGATCTTTACCAATGTAGATTTTGGGGACGGCAAGCACCTTTCCTTCCAGTGCGGTATCGCTCAAAACTTCAGACGACGCATATGACGCTGGGCGATCGTCAAATCCTTCAGGACGATAGGGGAACCAAAGATCATCGGGATTATCCTGCACCAAAACATCCATCATAATGGCTGTGTCAGTGACGCTGCGAGTCAGAGGGCCAATGACATCCCGAAATGGAGATAGAGGAATGGTTCCGGCTACTGAAACAAGTCCTCGGCTTGGTTTAATGCCAACAAGGGAACCTGCGGCACTGGGAATCACAATTGATCCGCCCGTTTCCCCTCCCATGCCTGCCATTGCAAAGTTTGCCGCGATCGCAGCCCCCGTCCCCGAACTCGAACCTCCGGTTTCTTTATTCAGGTTGTAGGGGTTGCGAGTTTCACCAAACAAGTTACTGGAGCCTCGGACACCACTGGCAAAACTATCCATATTCGTTTGCCCCAGAATGATTGCCCCTGCCTCTCGCATTTTGGCAACCACAAATGCGTCATTCGCCGCAACAAAATCCTCAAAGCCTCTAACGCCGCCACTCGTTGGCAGCCCTGCCACATTGTAGGAATCTTTGACCAGAACGGGAATGCCATGAAGGGGTCCCAAAATGGTGCCTTCAGCGCGTAGCTTGTCTAACTCCTCAGCTTGCTCAAGGGCATCGGGGGTGAGGGCAACAACCGAATTGAGATAGGTTCCGGTCAGTTCGTCATCGTATATGGAAATTCGATCGAGAAAGTATTGAGTCAGGTCAACTGCTGAGAGTTCTCCTGCCTCCATTGCAGCCAATGCTTCTGGAATAGATAGCTCTAGCAAAGAAAGTTTCGTTGCCATTGGTATAAGGTCTCCTGGTAGATGAATGCAAACACTTTTCTGCGATCGTTTAAGAACCGCTAAAGGAATGGGTTAACGATCGCCGGGAGCAATCTCATGCTTTAGGTAAAGACAAAATCAGTGGCAGCGAAGGCAGTGGCTTCGGTGTCCAAGAAGGTGGCAACGGGAGTCTCCCCAACACTCATCAGTGTGTCTTCTTCAACCTGAGTAAAGGAAAGCTCCTCAAAGCTCAGTCCCAAATCTGCAAACCCAATCACATCCACACCGCTCTCAAAATCAGTCACAGTGTTTGGTGCAGCGGGCAGTTCTCCATTGGCAATCCAAAACTGGTCGGCTCCAGCCCCTCCGGTTAGCAAGTTGTCTCCGCCAGTCCCGACAAACAACTGGTCATCCCCCTGGTCGCCAAAGAGTTGGTCGTTGCTGCTTGCAAAGAGGGTGTCATTGCCCAGTCCACCAGAGAGCAAGTTGCCCCCTCGACCTTGAGAAGCATCCAGTAAGTCATCGCCTGCTTCGCCATAGGCTTTGTCATTCAGTCCCACAAAGATGGTGTCATCACCATCCCCTCCATAAATCAGGTTGCCACCGGAAATCGCAGCAGTGGTGTCAATCAGGTCATCGCCTGCGTCTGCCACAATGGTATCGGCATTGCCATCAAAGTCGGTGAGGTCTCCAGCGACGATCGTGTCATCGGCTTCAGTGCCCTGCACCAGCACTTCAGTGACATACTCAAACTCTTCGCCTTCCAGGGCAGGCAGCAAGGGTGGTGCCCCACGCAGTTGGCTCTGCTGTTCAAAAGAATAGGCTAAGCCAATCAAGTCAGGCTCACTATAAGGCACACCAGTGAATGAGATGGTAATTGGTAAGCCATCCTCGCTGAATCCTGCTGGCACAGTAATGTCAGAGAAGCCCAGAAGACTGGCGATCTCTACACCACGAATTGGAGCAGCCGGAAGGATTTCGACAAATGACGGATCGGTGACACCTTGGAGGGGGGAAGCCAAGGTTCGAGTGGTGGGAAAAACGATCGCATCGAGATCATTGCTTTCATAGATCTCAAAAAAAGTTTCCCGAAGTGCCGGAATGACGTTTTCAACGACATCAATATATTCTGGATTGCTCAGCCCACCATACTCTTGAATGTTCTTCAAGCCTTGCAATCTGTTCGGGGGAACGAGATCCGCAAACTCTGGTGATTCTGCAATCGCAATAATGTCTTCCAGCGTCTTAGGATATCCCTCGTCCAGGGTCGATAGGTAATCGGCGAGTTGTGACGGAAACTCAGCTAATCCAATCGAGCGTGATGCATCGATCATTGTAGTCAGCAACTCATCCGATAAATCCAAATCAATGAACGTCGCTCCCAAATCTTCCATTAACTGAATGGACTCATTGATCAGGCGATCGACTTCAGGATCACCCCCAAACCAGGGCAGACCGACCCCAATGCGTGCGCCCTCCAAGGCTCCCGTCTGCAAAAATTGAGTGTAATCCTCAAAGAACTTATCGGGTTGAGCAGGAGGAGCCGGAATCAACGTCTGGAAAATGGGATCATTTGGGTCATACTCAACCATGGGTCCCAGAGCTGTAACCGCATCTGTCACCGTTCGCGCCATTGGTCCGATGCCATCGCGGGAAAGGGCGAACGGAATAATGCCATCTATTGGAATTAAACCGCGTGTGGGGCGGATACCGACGATGCCGTTGAAGGATGAAGGTCCCCGGATCGAACCGCCCGTATCACTCCCGGTTCCGAGTACGGCAAAGTTAGCAGCAACCGCAGCCCCTGTACCTCCACTGGAACCAGAAGCATTTCGATTGAAATTGTAAGGATTGCGCGTCTCTCCGCCAAACTCTGTGTAAATGCCTAATCCAGCTCTAGCGGCAAACTCACGCATATTTGCCTTACCCAGGATGATCGCTCCATCTTCTCGCAATAGTGCTGTAGAACGGGCATCATCTGGTGGAATCGAGTCTTTGAGGACGATCGAGCCAGCCGTTGTCGGCATATCAAACGTGTCAAAGTTGTCTTTTAGAACGATCGGAATTCCATGCAAGGGACCCTTAATAGTGCCTGCTTGGCGTTCTGCATCCAATTCCCGAGCAATCTCAAGAGCATTTGGGTTCACACTAATCATGGAATTGAGTGCTGGACCCTTTTGATCGTAAGTTTCGATCCGGTTGAGATAAAGCTGTACAAGTTGTTCAGCCGTCAATGCCCCAAAATCAAAGGCTTTCGTGATCTCTTCGATCGTCGCCTCTATGAGCTTAAATGTGGTTGGAGCTGATAAGCGAAACGTTGTTACCACGTTCAATCTCCTCCGTTATAAGTGAAAAATTTGTGTAGATGCACCATTCACCAAAACTGCTAATTCATCAAATCCCAGCATTTAGGATCTTGTGTTTGAGTCCTTCGCATTTTCAGACTTTTGGATTTCTCTGCTGCGATCGTTTGAGTCGTGCTTAATCGATCGCAGAAAGCAATCTCATGCTTTAGGTAAAGACAAAATCAGTGGCAGCGAAGGCAGTGGCTTCGGTGTCCAAGAAGGTGGCAAC
>PVWD01000343.1 GCA_003003615.1 filamentous cyanobacterium CCP2
GACGAAAGCTGCCCTTCACGCCAGGGTTAATTCCCAGTAATCAGGAACGGTTGGCAAAGCGGATTTCAGATACCATCATGGGGTCGCTGCTGACTCCCGAAGAATTACAAAATCTGGCGCGGAAGCTGCTCCAAATCGATCGCACTCAAGCCGCCATCAACTGGTTATTAAAGTTGGCTTTGGAGCAAGTGCAAGGGGCAAACCAGGAAAAGGCTACCAAGGTGGTGGGGAACATTCTGCGGGATTTGGTGGGGCAGTCCTTACCCCGTTTGATTAAGGTTTTGGCGCGACGAGAGGACTTTTTGGAAGCCCAACTGAATCAAATTTTTGATCAAGTTCTGTTGGAACTCCACCTGACCGAAACCCAGGCAGACCAGCTTTCTCAATGGCTATTGGATGTCGTCGTGCCGCCAGATGTCATCCGTCAGGCAATTGTTGATTTTCTGACCGATCGCAACATTCGCATTATTGATGAGGGCTTTCGGGAACGAACCAGCGGTACATATTGGGTAGTGGCGAATTTATTTGGGTTGAGAAATACGCTGACCCGCCTGCGAACGTATTGCCTGGATGAAAAGGAATCGAGCAATGCCCGAATTGCTGAATTAGTTGCTGAGTTGGGTATCCACGATCGGCTGCGAGAGCTATTGCAAAATTTATCCTTACAAAATCTGCCCATGTCTACGGTGCGGCAACTGCGGAGAACCATGCGGGATACGGTTCGGAGCTACCTCCAGGAACGCGGAATTGATGTATTGCAAAGCCTCAGCGATTCCATTGACTGGAACAATGCCGCCAGCCTGCTTCTGAATCGGTTGGGAAGCTCTGAGGTGGTAACTAGCTCGTTGGAACCCGTAAGCCAGGAATTGGCCTTAGTGCTGGAACGCTACCTGGAACGCGATCTAGAATCTCTGGTTGCCCAAGTGATTCCGATTCTCAACATTGACCAGGTGATTATCGATCGGGTCAGGGCAACTTCACCCAAAGAGTTGGAAATGGCGATTCAAGGCATTGTGCGAAACGAATTGCAGGCGATCGTTAACTTAGGGGGAATCTTGGGGTTCACGATCGGCATATTGCAATCCATTACGCTGCTCTTTCGTTAGGGCGATATTTCCTTGAATGCTTGCCCCTAGCGGATTGGCTCATGCACCGTAACGAGCTTCGTTCCATCCGGAAAGGTTGCTTCAACCTGAACCTCATGAATCATCTCTGGGATGCCCTCCATCACGTCATCACGGGTCAGCAGGGTTGTGCCATAGCTCATTAAATCTGCCACAGAGCGACCTTCTCTCGCCCCTTCTAAAATAGCGGCCGAAATCAAGGCAACTGCCTCAGGATAGTTCAGCTTCAAGCCCCTGTCTTTGCGACGTTCTGCCAGCAGAGCAGCCGTAAAAATCAGCAGCTTGTCTTTCTCTTGCGGGGATAGTTGCATAGGTTTTTAGAGTTTTAACTGGGGTGCTAGGATTCGAACCTAGGAATGGCGGGACCAAAACCCGCTGCCTTACCACTTGGCGACACCCCATCGCATCAGCCTTAAATAATATAGCAGTTGAAATACGATCGGTGTCAAGATTTTTTTTATTTTTTCCAACATTCATGCCAACGCTGGCAAAGAAAGAGGAGTAGAAGTTAAGCAGCAGGCGGGCTAGAGAGCTTTGACCTGGGGCAGAGCCAAATCAGGAATTGCGGATAGTCTCCTGAGTATAAACTCAGAGAGCGCAGGACTATCCCACGCTCCGTCTAGACTGTTCCCATGCTTTTTTGTTGGCACTAACGGATCAGGAGAGCAAGGAGAGCCAGCAGCCCACCCACCCAATAAAACCGCGTGACCACCTGAGTTTCTGACCAGCCTACAAGCTCAAAATGGTGATGGAGTGGAGCCATTTTGAGTAAACGCTTGCCGATGCCCCGATCGTCCTTTGTCGCCTTGTAGTAGCCCACCTGCGCGATCACAGAGAGGGATTCTGCCAGGAAAACACCGCTCAAAATCAGCAAGCCAAATAGAGAATGGCTGAGGATGCCCACTGCTGCCAGGGCTGCCCCCAGAGCAAGGGAACCTGTATCGCCCATGAAGACTCGTGCCGGATTATGGTTGTGAGCTAGAAAGCCCAGACAGCCACCAGCCATGCAGACGGAGAAGATGGCTAATTCTGGAGAAGATGGCACAATCAGGGCTGCCAGTCCAAGGAGGGCGATCGACCCTGTTCCAGCCGCCAGCCCATCCAGCCCGTCCGTTAGGTTGGTTGCGTTGCTCTCAGCCACAACCGCAAAGCCTGCCAGAAGCCAAAACAAGCCCCCTAGAGGCAGCGTTATCCCTAAAGGCAGGGCAACCGTTGTCATATCGACGGACTGCGTTGTGGAGAGCCACAGACAGAACAGCGCAGCGCAGACAATTTGAAGCCCCAACTTCATGCGAGGAGAAATGCCTTTGTTGGACTTCTTGCGAAGAATTTGCCAGTCATCCAGCCAACCGATCGCCCCGTAAGCCAGCGTTAGGGCAGAAACCGCTAGGACATCAGGAGCAAAACCAGACCACAGAATCGCAATCAATACGGCGGCAGGAACAAAAAAGATCCCGCCCATTGTCGGCGTTCCGGCTTTCTTGTAGTGAGCCTGAGGGCCTTCCTGCCGGATCACTTGACCTGCTTTTAGCATTCGCAGTAGGGGCACAGCCCAATATCCAAGGGCAGCGGTGACTAGAAAACACACAACAAACGGGAGGGATAAACTGACTCCCGATAGGAGCGATCGTCCAGCTAGCCAGTCTAAAACCAGAGCGACCGTACTAAGACCTGCACCCAGGGCGATAAATAATTGATTGCCTGTAAGACCCAGTGGTCTGTCAGGGATTAGCTTTGCATCCACAACTTACATCACTCCACACCACAAATGTATAAGGAACCGGGCTTTCCTAAAACGCACCCCCAGAAAGCAAATTTGCTGTAGTGGCTGCGTTTCCTCACACTTTGACATTCTTCATCACTATAGAGAAGATTAATCGTCTAAATCAAGGGAATCGTCGTCATCGTCGTCAATATCAAACGAACTATCATCGCCTGACATCAGCGCGTTGATCTCTTCGTCATCATTCACAGCAGATTCAAGCTCACTCGTTTCACGAGACAGCAACCGACCTGTTCCTTCTAACCAATCCAAAATGGAAGCATCTCGCTGAATTGGAATCACAGAAGCAGGTTGTTTACGAGGTTGTTGGTGAAGCGCAGGATTACGCATATGCTCAGCTAGTCTAGTTTTTGAAAGGTTGAGTTTACGATCGCCAGAGCAAAACGCTCTAGATTGTTTAGAGTCCCTGATTGAGCAACACCACCAGGTCACTAACACTGGATAGTAGTAGCCTAGAAATTATCACATGTCAAGAGGTTCATTGGTTTTGCCAGTTCCCTAATTGTTTGCCAAGTGTATTCGCAAATTTCGCTGGTGAACCTCAAGATCTGTTACAAGATATTGGCTCCTAACTTATTAGTTTAGGGTGGAGGTGAGCAAGAATGCTGGGAAAATCAACATTATTAGAGATGATTGCCGGAAAAAATCGGGGAATCCTGACAAATGATTTGCAAAAGCAAGCCATTTTGTCGGCGGTGGCGCAGTTGGAAGATCGCAACCCTACCCCTTATCCGCTTGAAGCAGCCGATAAGTTGGACGGCAACTGGCGGCTACTTTACACCACCAGCGAAGAATTGCTACAAATCGATCGCTTTCCATTCCTGAAACTTGGGCAAATTTACCAGTACATCCGCGCAGAAGGCACCAAGATCTATAACATCGCCGAAGTAGCTGGTGTTCCCTACCTGGAAGGGTTAGTCAGCGTGGCGGCAAAGTTTGAACCTGTTTCCGATCGGCGGGTGAAGATCAACTTTGAGCGAGGCATTGTGGGCTTACAGCGGTTGATTGGGTACCGTTCTGTGATTGACTTTATTCAAGAGATCGAATCTGGCAAAAAATTCACGGCGATCGACTTCAACATCACCAACCGGGAGCAAAAAGGCTGGCTTGATATTACCTACCTGGACGACGATTTGCGAATTGGTCGAGGTAACGAAGGCAATATCTTTGTCCTTACCAAAGTCCCATAACTCCACCCGTACAAACGCGAAATTGTGCATTTCTATTTTCTAATCCCTTCCCTCCATGCTCCGCCTCTCCCAAGGACAACTCAACCTCCTCGAAGCCTGCCCTCGTAAATTTCAGCACACCTATATCGATCAGCTTGGCTTTCCCACTGCGCTGGAATATCAGGAGCAAATCAACTGGGGCAATCAATTTCACCTGCTCATGCAGCAGCGAGAACTGGGATTACCGATCGCTTCTACCTCTCGCTCTGATCCGCTCCAACAAAGTGTTGCAGCCTTTATCCAGGCGGCTCCAGAAATCTTTCAAACCCCTCCAGACACATTTCGCCAAAGTGAACACAGTCGCTCCTTGGAGTTTCAGGGCTACCTGTTGACGGTAATTTACGATTTGTTGATCATGGACGATCGCCAGGCGCAAATTTTGGATTGGAAAACCTATCCGCGTCCTCAGCAAACACGATGGCTGAAGCAAAACTGGCAAACGCGGCTCTATCCTTTTGTATTGGCGGAAACTAGCGACTATCCACCAGAGCAAATTTCGATGACCTATTGGTTTGTCCGAGGGCAACCCGATCGCCCCACCCAGCCAGAACGCATCACCTATGCCTACGGGCCACAACAACACCAGCAAACCCAACAGGATTTAGCTCATCTACTGAACCAGCTCACCCACTGGCTCGATCGCTATGAGCAAGGAGAAGCCTTTCCGCAGGTGGGCCGGTCTTCGGGAAATTGTGAGACTTGCTCCTTTGCCGTCCGTTGTCAAAGAGTGGACTGGGAAACGCCGATCGCCTCCTTCCCTGACTTGGCTACCATTGAAGAAGTCACCCTTTAAGATGGATGAACCCGGAGGGCGTTAGAAATGAACATTGCTTTTGCCCAGCAGTGGTAGGGTAGTTACTGTTTCAGCCTACGGTTCACCAGCAGGAGAAACCCATCATGGCAACTACGCCCCACTCCTTGTTTGACTCCCTTCAGACCTTCACCACCGGAAATGGCCAAACTGCCCAGTTCTATTCCTTACCTCAACTAGAACGATCGGGGATTGGAGCAATTTCGCGGCTACCCGTAAGCATTCGGATTGTCTTGGAGTCGGTGTTGCGGCACTATGACGGCAAGCGAATTACTGAAGCGGATGTCCGAAATCTCGCCAACTGGCAGCCCAAGGCCGATCGCACGACTGAAATTCCCTTTGTCGTCGCCCGGATTTTGCTTCAGGATTTTACGGGAGTGCCTGTATTAGTTGATTTGGCTGCGATGCGATCGGCGGCAGCCCGGATGGGGTATGACCCGGCAGTAATTGAGCCATTAGTTCCAGTGGATCTGGTGGTGGATCATTCCGTGCAGGTAGACTTCAGTGCCATGAGCGATGCCCTGCAACGAAATATGCAAATTGAATTTCAGCGCAATGAAGCCCGCTATCGCTTTTTGAAGTGGGGAACGCAGGCCTTTAACGGCTTTTCGATCGTTCCTCCTGGTATTGGCATTGTGCATCAGGTAAACCTGGAATATTTGGCGCGGGGGGTGCTGGAATCGGATGGCGTTTACTATCCTGATACGCTGGTAGGAACCGATTCTCACACCACAATGATTAATGGCTTGGGGATCGTCGGCTGGGGTGTGGGCGGCATTGAAGCAGAAGCTGGAATGCTGGGGCAACCCGTTTATTTTCTGATGCCGGATGTGGTTGGGGTTCACCTATCGGGTCGCTTACAGCCAGGAGTCACGGCTACCGATCTGGTGTTACGGATTACGGAGCTGTTGCGGCAGGCGAAGGTCGTCGGTAAGTTTGTCGAATTTCATGGGGAAGGGGCTGCCAGTTTGTCAGTTCCCGATCGCGCCACAATTGGCAATATGTCGCCGGAATATGGGGCAACAATGGGCTTTTTCCCGGTAGATGAAGAAACCTGCCGCTATTTGCTGGCGACCGGACGCAGCACAGAGCTAGTTGATACCTTCCGCAATTATTTTCAGGCGCAGGAACTCTTCGGCATTCCGCGCAAGGGCGAAATTGAATACAGCCAACTGCTGGAGCTAGACCTATCTACGGTTGAATCGAGTGTGGCTGGCCCAAAACGTCCGCAAGATCGGATTAACCTTTCTGATTTGAAATCAAAATTTGCGGATTTATTGCAGCGTCCGATTCAGGCAGATGGCTACAACAAAACGCCAGAGCAGATCCAGCAGCAGGTGGCAGTAACGATCGGCTCTTCCCAGGATGCAGATTGTGTGTCGGGAGGGGGAGAACAGG